>JALUVJ010000058.1 GCA_027020665.1 Nitrospira sp. | reverse complement strand
GTTTTTACAGGCGGAACTGGAGCGGCACGGCCATCCGCTGGACCTGACGGACATTCGCATTATCGATGTGCAGACGATCTACCACAAGAAAGAACCCAGAGATTTGTCGGCAGCGTACCGATTTTACTGCCACGAAGATCTGGTTGGCGCGCACGATGCATTGACCGATGTGCGCGCCACAGTGGAGATCCTGGACGCCCAGTTGAAGCGCTATCGCGATCTGCCCAAAGATACGCAGAATCTGCACAGCTTTTGCAACACCGGCAGCGACCGCTGGGTAACGCAGGATCGCAAGTTTTACTGGCGCAACGGCGAGGCCGTGATCTCTTTTGGCAAACACCGCGGCAAAAGCTTAAAGTGGCTGCACGAAAACGAACCCGATTACCTGGAATGGATGCGCGGCAGCGATTTTTCCGACGAAACCAAGTCGATCATCGAAGACGCGATCAAAGGGATTTTCCCGAAGAAAAGCGAAGAGGAGGAGAAAGAAAAAGAATAAACGCTTACAAGAGTTGCAAACAGAAATCACCCTACAAACTGCCAACTACCAGATCTCAACGGAGCCACACATGTCAAACGGGAAAGTATTCCATTTTCTGCTGATCGTTTCACTGCTATTCGGCGCCTCTCTGCAGGCCAAAACAAAAGACAAAGCTATTTACAGGAAAGAAAAGAATTTCTGGGGGCAGGAGAAAACCATCCTCAGCATGGATTTCTCCCACATCAAACATCCGGCATCACCGGATGCGTTCGAGCCGGTTTTCCACTTTCCGCCCATTCGTCAGGATACAACCGGCACATGCTGGTGCTTTTCGGCCACATCGTTTTTAGAGTCGGAGCTGCACCGATTGGGCCGTAAAGATGTGGAGCTGTCCCGCATGTACACCGTTTACTGGGAATATGTGGAAAAGGTGCGCCGATTCGTGCGCGAAAAGGGCGAATCGCTGATGGCCGAAGGTTCGCAGCAAAATGCCGTCATCGAACGCATGAGGCAGTACGGCGCAGTACCACGATCTGACTATAACGGTCTGCTGCCCGGCCACACCGCCTATGATCATCGGCCCATCATCAAGGAAATTAAAGCTTATCTAAAGTATATCAAAGAGAATGAACTGTGGAACGAGGAGCAGGTGCTTGCCAATGTACGCATGACTCTGGACCGCTACATGGGCAAACCGCCGGAAACGATCACTGTGGACGGTCGGCAAATGACGCCAAAAGAGTACCTGCAAAACGTCCTGCAACTGCCGCTGGACGATTACGTGGCATTTATCTCATTCAAGAAAATCCCCTTCTGGACCCAGGCCGCTTACGATGTGCCGGATAATTGGTGGAAATGCAAAAATTACTACAATGTGCCGCTGGATGATTTTTACAACGGCCTGAAGAACGCCATCAAAAACGGCTATTCTGTGGCCATTGCCGGCGATGTATCCGAACCGGGCAAGCACGGTGCGGACGACCTGGCCGTCATCCCGACATTCGATATTCCCAGCGACTATATCAACCAGGATTCGCGCGAGTTTCGTTTTTACAATAAAACCTCAACCGATGACCACGGCGTGCATGTCATCGGCTACAAGCGCTACGCCGGACAGGACTGGTTCCTCATCAAAGATTCCGCTTCCAGCGGCTGGAAGGGGCAATTCAAAGGGTACCATTTCTTTAACGGCGATTATATAAAGCTGAAAGTTCTGGCATATCTGGTGCACAAGGATGGCGTGGCGGATTTGCTGAAAAAATTTCAACAAAAGCAGCAGAACATGACCCAGACCGACTAATATCTGCTTGCGGTTTGATTTGCTAAAAAAAGTGGTGACCCAATCACCGCTTTTTTTGTTTGCGTGTTATTTTCCCCAAACAGCCTTTCTCTTTTGCTGGTCAGAACTGAAATTTTTGAAATGAAAATGTTGCGTGGATAGTTTTAGATTAGTACAATACTCACTCTGAAAAATGCAGATGTCAACATTACAATGAAACCATTGGTAAAATATTTTTTCTTTCTCCCGACACTTTGTCTTTTGTTGATCGCCTGCAAAATCGATCAGGGCCTGGGAACACTGGATTCCAGCATAACCGGCAAAGTGATATTTCTGCATCCGGAAAAAAGGCCGGATTACGTGGAAGCGGTGCGGGTTATTGCCGCTGTCAAGCTGCCGCCGGAGAGTCTGGGTGATGTGGTTTTCACTTACACCTCTCTGGACCTGAGCCGGGAGGAGGTGGAGTACCGGATTCCGGCGCCCATTACATCCTACGAACTGGTGGCGGCCGTG
Organism: Nitrospira sp.; assembly: GCA_027020665.1. GTDB lineage: Bacteria > Nitrospirota > Nitrospiria > SBBL01 > JAADHI01 > JAADHI01. The sequence goes on along the minus strand of JALUVJ010000058.1, from coordinate 755 downwards.
TGGAAAGAAAAGGGCAAGACCTGGAATTATGCCAATATTCTGGGATTTTATGGCTATGATCCCGTCAACTATAAATTTGAATATGAAAAAGTGGTGCTGACAAAGGAACATCCTGTTGCAAAAGATATTGATATCTATTGCGACTGGTCTTTGCTGCGACCGTGAGAACGAGCGAGAGGCGCTTTTGCCAAAAAAGACTGCGAAAATTCCATGCCTGATTCTCCTGATTTGGTTGTCCGTCGTTTCCGGTTATGCCGGCGTGTCCGGCACCATTACGGGAAAAGTATTTGATGTCAAGAACAAAGAGTTTTTGCCCGGAGCCAATGTTCGGATAGAAGGAACTTTTCTGGGCAGCAGCACGGATGCGGAGGGTCGTTTCGAAATTCAAAATGTGCCGCCCGGACACTATACTCTGAAGGTGACGTTCATCGGCTTTAAAAGCAAACGCCTGCCAGTGCAGGTCAGGGCGTTTTCGACTGTGAGTGTCGAGGTCCCGCTGACCCCGACGACTTTGCAGATTGAACAGATCATTGTCACCGGTTCGCGGCAGCCGGAAACCCTGGCCTCGGCGGCGGCCAGCGTGAACGTGTTGAGCGGCGACGAAATTCGGCGGCGCAACAATTTCCGCATCGACGAGGCGCTGGTGAATGTGCCCGGCGTAACCATCATCGGCGAAAACGTCAACATTCGTGGCGGCTCCGGTTATAACCGACTTGGGGGCAGCCGCACGCTGGTGCTCATCGACGATGTGCCCA
>JALUVJ010000057.1 GCA_027020665.1 Nitrospira sp. | reverse complement strand
ACTGCATTAAAAAAAGAATTCGGCCCGGGGATCGCCCCGAAGACATTGCCTGAAATAACGGGCGCACTGGCCTGATCCACAAAAATCGCCGTGTTGTTGCAATTTTCCGTAAAGAAATTACACGATCCGAAAAAGAGATTGTCTTGAATCGTCGGCGATGTGCCCTGAGTTTCAATTAAATTGCCAAATCCGGAATGTGTTTCAATGCGAAAACCCGAAAGGGTCGCCTCATCAGCGCCCAAAATACCCGGACCCGAAATTGGTGCATCGGTGAAATCCAGAACCGCCATGCCACCCTGCGTTGTGCCGTGAATCGTCACGCCTGTTTTCATTTGCAAGGGCAGTGTTTCGTTGCCCGTGCCGCTGCCAAAAACATACGTTCCGGGAAGCAATAAAACCGTGCCCCCCGTTTCTACCGCAGACAAGGCCCTTGTCAATGTAAGGCAAGGCGCCGTTTCCGCGCCGCAGTCGTCGCTGTCCACACCCTCGACGGGATCAACAAAAAGTGTTTTGGCGGGATCATTGATGAGAGCAACTGCTTCATGAAAATAGCGTGCGGCATTGTCTGCGCTCTCTACGCGCACGCTCACCTGTGCCAATGCAGGCACACCGGCATTCGCGGGTGCAGTATATTCAGCCGTAGTATCATCCGTCGTGGTGATGATCGTGCCAACCTCGGGATCTCCTCCGATAATGCCATTTACCGTCCATTGCAAAGGATCGCCCAATAAACGTCCGCGCGTGGCCGTAAATTCCTGTGTCGCGCCGAGATCTACCGTGGTATTTTCGGGCGCAATCTGAAGCGGCGCTTCGACAGAAATCGGGAGAACAATCGCCTGCCCTTCCTGTAGATCTGTCACGGCATCCCCAAATAAAATGACTTGGCCTGCGGCATCGGTCGCTTCAGCCGTAAAAATGCGATTGTTTCCCACGGGAACATTCAAGGTCAATGTGACGGTGGTGCCCGCTTCGACGGGTGCTGTCCCCCGCGCCAATTCGTTGCCGTCTTCGCTCCGGACAACGATTTCCAGAGAGGTGATGTTTTCTGTTTTGACGGCAAAGCGCCCCGGCTTTGATTGTGCATTTTCAGCTTGTTTCAGTGTGATGCCCACAGAGGCCATGGGTTCTGATCCCCCACCGGAATTTCCGCCGCTGCAAGCAGCAAAAAGAAGCAGGAGCGGAAGCAGGGCATGCAATGCAAAAGAGAAAACAGATCTTTTTTTCATCGGGTTCCTTACAATACAAAACAGGTTTATGAGCGACCGGATACCCGCCTTCGGTGGCATGACGGGTTTCAAACACATAACACGGATTAATCCATCTTATGCGCGATATTTATGGAAAATTCACTTCCACCGTAACCCCCACTGTGGGAGGATTGCCCGCAGCCGGCGGCGTCGTCGGCTGCTGAAAAATATCCGGCGCGACAGGAATCGGCAGACGATAGACCGGCACGGAGGCCACCAAAGGCTCCAGCGGAAAATGAAAAGCGCCGCCCTGATCAATGGCTTCCGCACCCGAAATGATGCCTGCGGCATCCAAAGAAACCAAGGGCGTATCCAACAAGGCTTTTCGCGCCAGGTCAAAATCAGGATCTTCTTCCAGCGCGAGGATAAAACCCCGACGCGCGTCTCGGTAGTGTTGCTGATCAAAGGCCACCAGTCCGTCCGAAAAATGGCGAAAGGCCTTCAGGTTTTTGGTGTGAATTTTTTCGACCGCAAGCCGTGTCGGATTGTCCAGACTTTCGGGGCAATAGCCGAGGCTACATAATAATTTGAAAACCAATGCTTTTTGGATCGTATAGAAAGAAGCCAACTCCCCGGAAGAATCCATGGCGGAGAGGCGTTTGCCGCTCTCTGTCTGTGTCACGGTGGCGTCGAGCCGAATTTTTTCGGCCTCCAAATCCAGAAAGCTGCCCGTGGTAAATTTCGCAGCCCCCACCAATTTTCCCACGCGCGGGGCACTCTCTTCATTTACAATGCCGGACTTGGCTAATTTCAGTTCGTCCAAAATGGCTTGAATTTGAATACGTTCGACAACAGTGAGTCCTTTCACCTGAGACAAGTCAGTAATAATCATGGCGGCCAGGCCGCGTGAGAGCGGGGCATAAGATGCCGTGCCTTTATTTGCAAAGGGATAAACGGCAACGGCCTTCGGATCCAGTTCGGCCGTAAAGGATTTCTCCTGTTCGACCCGTTCTTTCGCCAAACGCTCCGCTTCTTTTTGCAACAAGATGCTCAGATACTGCGAGATCTTCCGTCCACCCTCGCTGCCCTGCTCAAGCCGCACATAAGATTGCCAGGCTTCAATCGCCTTCATCGTATTGCCCATACGCAAATGGCTCAAGCCCAAATAGAGCGACTGCGCCCCATCCCAGTCACCCGAATCCCCCAAGGCGGCCACGACCTCGTTATATTGGCCGTTTTGGTAGAGGGTCTTGATTTCTTCGATTTCGGGCAAGGGTTCAGAATGGGCGGGGAAGACCAGGAATATGACCGCTGCGACAAAAACAGCCGCAAACAAACACCGTATATTATCAGCCCGCCCGTTTTTTTTGCACGCCGCTTGAAGCGGTCTGTGCTTTTGAATTTTCATTGTATTTGCTCCCTTATTTTATTTAATGAAGGCATTTTTTCTTTTCTCAAAGGGTTCCGTGACGGCAAACCAAATATAGCGGGGTGATACTCCGCCACGCACATCCGTCCAGATCACAAAGGCCCGACCTGTTTCATCCATCGCAAGGGACGGTAATTCTTTAAGCACTGTTTTGAGCGGATCATCAATGTCGTCATCCACCTGCGCACGTGTCGAAAAAGGATCGCCCTCATTGGCCTTTCTGGCCAAAAAGATGGCCCGTTTATTCACTTGATCGGAGGCATGAAACGCCAACGCTTGCAGGACGATATAAACACCATCGGCCCCGTCCCAGGCAATGCTGGGCGAAAATTGCTGGTACTGAAACTGAAAATCGGCCCCGACAAAAAAGCGGCCCAGGAGTTCGTCATCACCAAAAACCAAACCATCGGCACCCAACACACCTTTGTCGTAAGCCACACGGTAAATGCTGCCGTCACAGGATGGCGTACAAATGTCTTTCTCCCAGGCAATATGCACCGTGCCGGACAGCCCCGAAGCCAGTGTCGGACGCCGGTCAAAGGTTCTGAAATTTCCGGGGACTTCATTGACCTGTACAGGAGGCTCAAATTGTCCGTCCCCGTTTAAAGACACCGCGGCCATTAAAGCGGTAGGCTGCGGAGCAGATGTGCGGAAATCCCTTGCGATCCAAGCCAGGTACACCTTGCCATCTTGAGCTGCCCCCATCGTGGGCTGCTCTTCATCCGCCCCGGAGACCGCAACCGAAACCGGAAATTCGTCAACCTTTACGCCCCTGACGGGATCCACCCGCTGGAAGAGGATGTCGTTTCCATTGTTTCCTGCATCTGCGGACCAGGCCGCATAAACGGTCGCGCCGTCCGGGGAAACCGCCACGGTCGGGTTCTGCGACGAAAAACCCGTCATATCCGCACTTTCCCCCAGAGGCAGACGCGTAAAGTTTGCCTCCCCCGCCTTGCGTTGCAACAGGACGATGTTTGAAAAACCGCTGCATGTCGTGCAATCCACGTAGACGACATACAGATTGCCCTCTGGGCCAACAGCAATCGCAGCACCTTCCTGGCCGTCGCCAAAACCGGGCAGCGCGACAGGATTTGTCCACAGGCCCCCCGTACCCGAAACCGTCTCTGAGAAAAATATTTGCCCGCCCTGCGCCCAAACAGCAAAGGCATTGCCTTCAAAGTAGGCGATATTACGCTGGCCGGAGGATCGGCTCTGTGTACTCCCACTGCCCGTGCCGGGCGGCGTGACTTGGCCGCGCGGATCAAAAGTAAAGGCCCCGCCGCTGAGTACCCTGACGGAAGTGCTGTCATGCAACTGGTTTGAATTCGGATCGAAGGCTTCCACTTGGATGTCCACCGGTGTGCCTAGCGGTCTGTCAACTGCAATGTCATAAGGAATCGCCACAGGTGCGGTATAAAGCCCGGTATCGGAATCAATGACGCCGATAAAACTTTCAAAACCCGCAGGCGTACTTTTGAGACGCCAGGCCACCTGCGCGGGGTCGATGTCCGTAATCGAAAATTGCTCCGTCCCGCCCTTTGTCACTGCGGGGTTCTTAGGGGAGATCTGAATACCGCCGCTGACGGCTTGCATGTTGATGGTAATAGAAACATTATTTCCCGCTACGATACTTTCTGTTTCTTCACCCCGGAATAAAAGCCTCCCTTGACTGTTTTGACCTGAATAAGCTTCAATGATAAACGTTATTTGGCCCGGCAGAACACTAAAATCGAAGGAGACTTCATCATTAGGCTGCACATTTTCCTCTTGTGGCGCATCTGCAGGGCTACCGGCGCTATTCAGTACGCGGGCCGCAATCGACTGCACACTCTCGCCAACTTTATTGGATGCCGCCGAAGCCTTTGAGGCCACGGGGATCTTCATCGACACGCTCACGGGGGCAAGCGAATCCGGGTCTGCTCCCCCGCCCGCGCTGCAGGCGGCCAATATCAAGATTAAAAATACAATAGGACAATAAAACCGTTTCATGTGTTTCACATTATTTATTAATGAAGCCGAACAAAAAATACAGGAAGGGTTATTATTCAACGGCCATCAAGAGCACGGCTTGCAACCGCGCGTTGGCTTGACGATTTTTCGGATCAATCGACAGAGCTTTTTTGTACTGTTCCAGCGCCTTTTCAAATTCTTGTTTTTTTTCAAACTGAAGACCCATTTTTAAATAGTCCAGGCTGGTAAAGCGCCCGAACCCGCGGGCCGTAGCGATTTTGTCCAGCAAAAGTACGGAAACGGTTTTTGCAAAAGCGGTTTCCATGTGGCGGCGTTCCGCAACCTGACCTTCAATAGAATCGGAGCCAACGATTTTCCCGCTTTGCACTTCCACAATGCGGGCATCCAAACGCAGATTGCCGACGATTTCACTGTATTCCCCCATGATGAGGTAGTGTGCGCCCAACAGTTTGCCCAGGCTTAAACGGCCTTCGGCTTGGGTCATGCCTTGACTGGAAAGGGAAAGTTCATTCAGTAGTTTTTCGATGGATTCCCGATCAACCAAGGTCACTTCGAGTGAGGCCGTCAGATTTTCGGTGATGCGGTCGGTCAGGGTGCGCGCCAAACCTTGCGTATGGGGTGACTGTGTAATGCTGTTGTTTTGAAAGGGCAATACGGCTACGGTTTTGACACGCGGCGAATCCAGTTCGAGCGCGGGGCGCGCAGGCTTGGCCGCGCAGGCCGCGGTCAAGCACATGAGCGCCACACCCACAAAAACATGCTTAAAAGGTTTTCTTTTTGTCTTTTTGCTCTTGCACATCTTCCAGTACTTTTTGATCTTTTTGAATGGCTGCAACGGTTTCGGTCAGACGGCCGTAAGACATGGCGTCTTCCACCTCGACAATCTCCAGGCGGCCCACCTTCTTTTTGCGGTGTCCGATCGTCTTGCCATCTACGACAACGGCTTCCCCTTCAGCAATGATTTTCATCCGGACACCCGGTTGTATGCCGTGTTTTCTACCCAGGTTGAGAATCACCTGCTCGCCTTCTTCGACCAGGGCGATCTTGCCGCGCAAGGGATAGAGAATTTTAATGCGCTGGCTTAAGATCTTCCCACTGACGTCGGCCAATTTCAGTAGGGTTTGATCTTGATTCATTTCATCGGCATAGGTAATTTTGACGGCCGAGGTTTCCGGGTCGATCACACGCAAACTCAAGCGCACGCCGCCGGGCACTTGCACGAGATTGCCGGTTACGATCAGGCGTGCCGCCAGGATTTTTCCGAGCTTCAGGGCCGTCTCCGGGTCGGCCAATTCGGAAGAGCCGAGCTTCAGTTCGGTGAGCAGTTTTTCCAATATCTCCCGTTCCACCACAGACACCCGTTGCGAGGCCATGACCTGTGTGGCGATTTCCTGTTGCAGCACGTCGGCCATGCCTTCGCGCAGCAAACCGCCGCCTGTGGATTTCAATCCCAAAAAGGCAATGGTCATCGGACGGGAAGACCAGGGGTCGGATCGATCCACGGGCGCGGCTTGGCCTGATTTATAACGCTCGGCCAAATCGGCAACCAGGTTGTCGATGCGTTCTTGCCGGGCCATGTCTTCTTTAAAATCAAGATGCTGCGCGATGCGTTTTGAAAGCAGCATCGCGACTTGATCTTCCGGGTCCACCGTGAGCGCCTGCCGATAGAGTGCGAGGGCTTTTTTAGGCTCGCCGGTCTTTTCAAAGAGTGCGCCGCGATTGGTCAGGATTTCAGCAGAATAAGGGTTTTGGTTGACGGCCTGCTGGTACATAGATTCGGCCTGATTATATTCACCGCGCTCACTATGGATGCGGCCCACCTGATTGTAGGCCTCGGCCCGCTGCCAATCCCGGCTGAGCTTGCCCTCAATGGCGCGTTTGTACTCGGTCATCGCGCCGTCTCGATCGCCACGGCCGGCCAAAACATTGGCTTTGACAAGGTGGACAAAACCGCTCTGCGGATCGGCCTTCTGAATATCCTCCGCCACGGCCACGGCCTTTGCGGTTTCTCCTTTTTTAAGATGAACGGCGGCCAAACCTTCCTGCCCTAAAATCGCATGTTTCGGACTGAGTTTGACCAGCTTTGAAAAAGCCTGCTCGGCACGATCAAACTTGCCTTTTTTCAAATAAAGCTGCCCCAAACCGGCCTGCGCCTCGGCATCTTCCGGCGCTTTTTCCAAAACCGCCGTGTAGAGCTTTTCAGCCAAATCATCTTTTTTCAGTTGCAGACTGCGTTGGGCCACCGTGGTGATAAATTGCTTGGAGGTGGGCCCGCCGCCTTCCAGAGTATCCGTGATCCGGCCACCCGGCCCCAGCACATAGGTGGTCGGGAAAATCACCTGCACACCGTAATCCTTGAATATCTTTCCTTCATCTCGAATTACGGGAAAGGGCACCGGGTTTTGTGCGAGATATTGATCCAAGGCTTTGGGGTCATCTTTACTGATCGCAAAAACAGCAATGCCCGCAGCCTTGTACGCGGCATATTCCGACTTCAGGTGTTTAAGCCCCTTCAGCGAAGCTTTGGCGCTGTGTTTGAAAAAATAAAGAATGACCATGGGGCTTTCAGCGGTTTTCTCCAATGCCGGAAAAACCGGCGCGACTGAGCCTTTTTCAAGCGCCGCTTCGGCGCGCCCGGCACTGAGGAGGGCAAAAAACAAGACGCCCGTTGCCATTAACGTGTTTATCTTTTTCATGGCTGATCCTCCTCAAGCAGTTTTAGGTTGACGGGTACTTTCTCCCCCGGAGGGACGTCAATCGTCGCTTCCAGGGCGTGATATCCCTTTTTGGATACCAGCAATTCGTGGGACCCTGCGGGTAAATCAATCGAGACCGGACTGAAACCCACCCGCTCTCCGTTAATTAAAATTTCAGCACCGCTCGGCGTTGTCGCAAAAACCACTTCTCCCGACGCAACAGGTTTTGCCTGGATCACAGTGGGGGCCGGCTTCGGAGGTTGCACCGTTTTTGGAATGGCCGCAGGTTTGACTTTTTCTTCCGGGGGCTGTTCAGGCTTCACCTCGGCCGGTTCAGGATGCTTTTTTTTCGCAGGGGCCTGCGGCTGTACGGGCGCGGTGTCTTCAACAGGCTTTTGAGCCGGCCTTTGGGTGGAAAAGGGGGAAACGCCCGGTTTTTTGGATTTGGGTAAGGGCGTTGGCACATCGGGGAAATTTGCAGCCATCTTGGGCACACTCGAAGGCGGCTCCATCCAGAGATAAAACAAAAACCCGATGGACAGCAAAACAAACAAGGGCAAAAGCAAGATCGGGCTGCGCCAAAAGGCTGAAACCCGGGCGCGCTTCACCTCATCTAAGCTCCCCGTTTCCAAAAGGGTCTCGGTGGTTTCCGCATCATCGGCTTCCATCCGGGTTTCGGCCCGCGTGACCGAGAAGGTCCCCGATGCGGTTGCTTCCATCGCGGTTTCGAGGGCATCCGCCATGTCCAAGCACGATGCGAAACGATCAGCGGGCTCTTTCTCTAAGGCCTGCATGACCACGGCACTCAAACCTTCGGGAATATCATCCGCAACCAAGTAGGGGGCGTAAGGGGTTTGACTTAAGACCTGGTGCATGACGCCGGTAATTGAATCACCCTGAAAGGCCTTTTGCCGTGTGAGCACTTCATAGAGCAGCGTGCCGACGGCAAAAAGATCGGAACGACCATCAAGGTGTTCGCCCCGGCATTGTTCCGGAGACATGTATTGCGGCGTCCCTGTCAAACGATCGGTTTGCGTCATTCCCAAGTTATCCAGGCGGGCAATACCAAAATCGGTAATTTTTGCAACACTCAAATCATGAGAGAGCAGAATGTTTCCGGGTTTAATGTCGCGATGGATCACGTCTTTTGAGTGCGCAAAATCAAGACCTTCACAAATCTGAATCCCGATATGAACCGCCTGATCGAGACTCAAGGGTCTTTTTTCTTTCAGGAGCTGAGAAAGCGAAATGCCGTCCACATATTCCATGACGATGTAGGTATTCCCCGAATCGGCTTCTTCCCATACATCAAAAATGGTCACGATGTTTGGATGAATCAGTCGCCCCAAGGCCAGGATTTCCTGCTGAAAACGCCGCCCGGCACTTTCGTGCGCTTCCAGGATATGCGGGCGAAGGCATTTGAGGGCGACTTCCCGGTTGATCTTGGGATCTTTTCCCAGGTAGACAATGCCCATCGCGCCTCGTCCAAGTTCTTTTGTAATCCGGTATCGCCCTACGGATTCCATGATTGACCTTCTATCGACTTTCCTTCATCTTTATCTGGCCGCTTCCGCAGCGGTCAGCCATTGCCCCACCTCTGCCGCATCGGGGGATTTTGGGTCCAAATCAAGATATTTCCGATAATGGTTTGCCGCTTTGCCGCGATCCCGCAGGTGGTTGTCGTAAAGAATTCCGAGATTGTAATGGGCGTCGGCATATTGCGGGTCGAGCGAAACGGCTTTGTCGTAGGCCCCTTTCGCCTTTTCAAATTGCCGGGTTCTGCGAAACACTTCTCCCAGGTTGTTGAAGGTTCGGGGAGAGTTCGGCCAAAATTGTGCGCTCATGGAAAGGGCTTCGGCTGCCTCTTCATAGCGTTTCGCATCGGCAAAGAGCGTTCCGATTTGCAAAAACGTTTCCCCCAAAAAATGTCGTGCCTTACGTGATGTCAGCGCAAAGGCAATGCCCTTGGCTTCGGGCAGGACGCCGACAATCACACCCAGCACTTCGCCATTTGCATTCAAAAGCGGGCCGCCACTGCTACCGGGATTAATCGCGACATCCGTTTGCAGCAAGGGTTTTCCATTTAAGTTTCGCTCCGGGGCGCTAATAATGCCCTGCGTGGTGGAATGATTTAAACCAAAGGGGCAACCGACTGCGACGACGGGTTCACCCACCGGCGGAGAAGGTTTTAAATCCAAAACAAGCGGAGCGATACCTTGCACAGGGACTTGTAGCAGCGCAAGGTCCAGCGCTTCACTCACTGAAAGCAAGGTGGCCGGATAACTTGAGCCATCCTGAAAACGTGCCATGAGACGTGTCGCCCGCTCAACCTGATGACTGCTGGCCAAGATGTAACCGCGGCCTCCGATAACAAAACCGCTGCCTTCGACACGTTTCTCCCCCACGGTGCCCGTGAGGCAAACGACCTGCGGAAAATCGGTTTTCATATTCAAAGGCGCTTTAGGCCCGGAGGACGGCAATGGCATCTCCACGGACTGTTTCATTGGAGGCGGGACAGGTGCCGCGGCAAAGGTCGGCGGCTGAATCAGTTCTCCGGCCGGGGGAGGCACTGGGCGCCCGCGCTTTCCAAGGCGCATCGTGTTTCGATGCTTCAGGCCTTTATCTCCGGGCACCTGGGTTAAGTCTGCAAGTTTTTTCCGCACTTCTTTTGCGCGCGGATGTCCGGGGGATAAAGAAAGAAATTTGCGGTAGTGAAAGACAGCCTGAACGGTATTCCCTTTTTCAAAAGAATAAAGATTGGCAATGTTATAGTGGGCTTTGGCGTGTTTACGATCAACACGGAGCACTTGTTGATAACTCTTAAGCGCCTTGTCCACATTGTTCAATCGTTGAAAGATGACGCCGCGTTTGAAAAGGGCTTCCGTATCATCCGGGTTGTGTTGGAGCGCATTGTCAAAATATTTCATCGCCGATTCCCATTCGCCCTGGTCATAGGCGATGAGGCCCTGTTCAAGATCCGTCGGGCCAAATCCTTCGGGGGCGACACGGCGGAAACAACCGGTCAAGAGCAGGAGGCTGCCCAGAATAAATACACTATTTAAAACGATTTTACGCATGTTCTTACCCTATGACTTGTACGCGCATTCTAGGCCAGTACGTTAAAAGGGTCAAGTTATTCGAGCACCGAGTATTGTGCGCCATCCGAATAACTGAGTTTTTGGTAATCTGCTTCTGCCTCTAAATCCCCGCCGACACTCGGATTTGCAAAGGATTCGGCAAAACGAACGATGTCTCCTTTTTTGGGAATCGCTGTGGCATTGACAACCCGTGCGGTAGAAAATTTCTCTTTCGCACCCGTGACAACAAGCTCACCGATGGGGTTCTCAATCAGACCCACGACTTGGTTCGTTTCCGGGTCCGTCAGCACTTTTTTGATTGAAAAAACGGAGAGACGATCTCCGGTTTGGACCTGAGAACTCACGCCTGCGTTGAGATAAATCGTCTCATTCTCAACATGAATCACCTTCCCCACCCAAGATGCGTAGGACTCCAGGCGTTTCTGTACCGCACCCAAAACAAACTGAAGCGACTCGCCAATCACTTTGCGGGTGGCCTTGCCTAAGGGGGTTTTTTGAAAGGCATCCGCACCAAAGGTAAAGTTTACGATGGAGTTGAGTTCGACGGCTCCTGCTTTCTCCCAGGCCCGGCCGCTGGCTCGGTGTGAATGCAGGATTTCACCTGTTGTCGTATCAATCACTCTCAGATCAATGCCGACATGTGCTGCGGTAAACTCCCCCGAAACCTTCGGGAAAAACCATTTAAACAGACCAAAATGTCCTCCGCCGCCGACAGCGCGCTGCTCAAACTCCGTGACTTCGCCGACAATCAAATAATCCACGCCCAATAACTTCCCGACCTGAGCGGCGGTTTCTTTGGTCACGAGTTTGGCATTGGCAAGTTCCTGTTCCTGAATAATCTGGGAAAGGATGCCGCGCTCAACAACAATCACTTGTCCGCTATCAATCAACTCGGTCACGAGCTGGGCGGAAAGGCCGCCGCCGATGTCCCATCCGCCGTAGATCTGAGCAAAACGGTCGTTTGCGCCAAACTTGGCCACGGCAACCCGGACTTTCATGCCGCCTCCCGTTTCATTTGCCCATGCGGCTCCTGAAAGACTCTGTACGATGAGTCCTGCGATAATGACGATTTTTATGATATGCTGTCTAAACATGATTTCCCCCCGGCGTTCCCACGGCGTTTTAGCACCGTTTATAATATTCGTTTGTAATACTGACCGATGTTTGATTGTTGATACTGCCTTCGTTCTTTTCAATGTTGGCTTCATTGCTTGCGGAAATGCTCAACTGTCCCTTGATGACCAAACCGCCTTCATCGCCGATGTCATTCAAGCGGGAACGCGCCTTGTCCGCACCGGTACAATCTGTGATTTCAACATTTGAACGGAAGATATTCGCCCGGACACGAAGTTTCTTTTCGCCTGCCGCCAACTTTTTCCGCATTTTCCCAAGCGTTTTTTTCAGCGCCTTCTCCTCTTTGCTTTCTTTTTCCTTGTCTTCGTTCTTCTCGTCTTTTTCGCCCTCTTTTTTTTCCTCTGAGGACTCATCCGTAAAAATAGGAGGCGCGCCAAGCACCGGCTGAGCAATCCATCCAAAAGCCAGGCCCACCAACAAAAGTCCGATCCATTTTACTTGTTTTGTATTGTTGGTCATCATTCCCCTCCCTGTCCGGTTTTTCATCGCTCCCGACCGCGGCTAAAGTCGCGCATGTCATTGTCGCGCACACCTTGCCGTCCCGTGATATTGGCGGAATTGTTTTGCGTAATATCACCCTTATTCACACCAATGCCCCCGATATAGTTACTTTGCGTTGTGACCACATCGCCCCCGATCACGACGGTATTGCTCAGATTCGCCGCAGTTGTGTTTCCACCACCCGAAGAGACTGAAGAATCCGCAACATTGGAACCTTCTGAAATTTCAACTTCCGCCACTTCAGCGGAATCTGAGTCATCACAAAACACCAGACAAAAGGCCCGGGTTTCAGGAACCGTAACCAGTAAAAGCCCCATCACAACAGTCGATGCGAGCAATAACAGCTTTTTCATCTTTTTTCCTCCAATCACTTTCGCACCTCGTTGAATTGTTTTTGCATGTGCCATGTTTATCTTCATTCCTTGTTGTTATACCATGAAGATTAGCAAATCCCATGCCAGCTTGATCGACTCCTCCTGCCTATGATCATTCGCTTGTTTCCGTATCGACAACACGGAAAAACTCCGTTTCACTTCAATTTCCGGAAATATATTTTGGAATTTGGAAAAAAGCCGGACGGAGAAACATCGTCAGGCACAAAAAAAGGGCGGGAGAAAAAATCTCCCGCCCTTTTTTTGAAAAGCGAATGCCTATCGATTTCGGCCCGTGCTGAAATCCCGCATATCGTTATTGATGATGTTTTGCTGACCCGTAATATTCGCGGAGTTGCTCTGGCTTAAATCCCCTTTATTAAAACCCACGGCACCCATAAAGTTGCTCTGACGGGTATTCACGTCATCACCGATCACAACACTGTTTCTCAAATTGGTCGCCGTGGTATTCCCGTCTCCGGCGGTCACCGAAGAATCCGAAACTGTGGAATCATCAATCTCG
>JALUVJ010000056.1 GCA_027020665.1 Nitrospira sp. | reverse complement strand
ATAAAGAAAAAATGAATACGGAGCTCATGCGGCTTTACAAGACAGAGAAGGTGAATCCGGTCGGGGGTTGTTTGCCCATACTGGTTCAAATTCCTGTTTTTATTTCACTTTTTAATATTCTTTATACCACTATTGAATTGAGGCAAGCTCCCTTTTTCTTCTGGGTGACGGACCTGTCCGCAAAAGATCCCTACTATGTGCTTCCCATTGTGATGGGTGCGACGATGTTTTTACAGCAGTACACCGCACCCAAGACGATGGATGCGACGCAGGCGAAAATCATGCAGTTCCTCCCGATTATCTATACCTTTTTCTTTTTGAATTTTCCCTCCGGACTGGTCTTGTATTGGCTTGTGAATAATACCTTGACGATTCTCCAGCAACAGCTCATGAATCGTGAACCCCAAGCGCAAGCGAGCGTTTCTGTGGAAAGCAAAAAAAGGGGGCGTGGAGGGGAGGATGGAAAATCCCGCAGAGGAAAAAAATGAGACCGTTTGCGCCATTGCCACGCCGCCGGGCGAGGGAGGCATCGGTATCGTGCGCATCAGCGGTGAGGCCGCGCGTGAAATTGCCGGTCGGCTCTACCGGGGCTCCCCGCCTTGGGAAGAATTAAAAAGCCATGCCGTCCGCTTTGCTGAAGTGATCGATCCTCAAGACGGGGGATTGATTGATGAAGCCTTGTTCCTGCCCATGTGTGCGCCGCACTCCTACACCGGGGAAGATGTTGTTGAGATACAGTCCCACGGTAACCCTTTGATTTTAAACAGAATATTGTCTATTCTCATTGCCCAGGGGGCGCGACTTGCCGCGCCGGGGGAATTTACGCGCCGGGCATTTTTGTCAGGCCGCATGGATTTGGCGCAAGCGGAAGCCGTGATGGAAATGATCGCGGCAAAGAGCGATGTGCAGCACCGGTGGGCATTGGGACAACTGAAGGGCCGGCTTTCGGAAAAAGTGGTGACTTTAAAAAATGCCCTGCTCTCTATTGTTGCGCAAATTGAGGCCTCGATTGATTTTTCCGAAGAAGACCTTCCCTTGAGCAGCCGGGAAGAGATTTTGCATCGAGTGCAAGAGGTGTTGCGTTCGGTGCGTCATTTGCTGGCCGACTATGAGGTGGGACGGCAAATCCGGGAGGGTTTTACCGTCGTGATCGCGGGCCGTCCGAATGTGGGTAAATCCAGCCTGATGAACCATTTTCTTCAGGAAGATCGGGCGATTGTCTCGCCGATTGCGGGCACAACACGGGATTTGCTTCGAGAGTTGATTAACCTGGACGGGCTTCTGATCAAATTGATTGACACAGCAGGGTTTCACGAAAGCGCGCATCCGGTCGAGCGGGAAGGACAGCGCCGTGCGAGCCGCGCATTACGCGAGGCCGATTTGGTGTTGTGGGTCTTGGACGCGAGCCGGCCGCTCTGTGAAGCGGATCATCGTTTGGCGCGGGAGTTGAAGGGACTTCCATGCATGATGCTTCTCAACAAGTGCGATTTGCCGGAGGCAATCGAAAGAGAACCGGGGCGTTTTATAAATCCTGATTCGGAATGTATGCGTATTTCCATAAAATCCGGAATGGGATTAAATGATCTTAAAAACAAAATCAAGGCGGCCTTAATAAAAGGCCCGGAAAAAGAGCCGCCGATGGTTGCTTTGCTTCGGCATCGAAACGCGCTCGCGGCATCAGAGGCTGGTTTGGCTGCCGCCCTAAGCTCGCTTAGCGCGGGTTTGTCTTTGGAGTTTCCCGCCATCGATTTGCGTGATGCGATGGATGCCTTGGGCCAGATTACCGGCGAGACCGCATTGGACGAAATACTGGATGAAATCTTTGGAGCCTTTTGTATTGGCAAATAAAGGAAGCTCTGATGAAGTAGAATAAACATGGATGTTCCACGTGGAACATCGGAAAAATCGGACGTTTTGGTCGCGTTTTGGAAAAATGAATAAAGATAAGATTGAAGTGATCGTGGTGGGTGCAGGCCATGCGGGGTGTGAGGCTGCGCTGGCTGCCGCCAGTATGGGTGCGAAGACCCTTTTGCTCACATTAAACCTAGACAATATCGGGCAATTGTCTTGCAATCCGGCGATTGGCGGCATTGCGAAAGGCCACTTGGTGCGCGAAATCGATGCCTTGGGCGGGGCAATGGGGCGTGTAATCGATCGTGCGGGCATTCAATTTAGAATGCTTAATCGCAGAAAAGGCCCGGCTGTTCGTGCGCTGCGCGCACAAGCCGACCGTGAGCTTTATCGCGCCGTCATGGCTGAATTCTTGGAAACTGCCGAAAATTTGACTGTTTTGGAAGCCAGGGTTGATGAACTGCTTGTCAAAAACGGACAGATCGAAGGGGTCATGCTTTCCGATGGAACGAAGTGCCTTGCCCCTTCAGTCGTGCTCACGACGGGAACCTTTCTTCAAGGTCTGATTCATATCGGTTTAGAGCGTTTCCCTGCGGGGAGGATGGGGGAAAAGCGTGCCGAAGAGACTTCAAAAAGCCTGCGTGCGCTTGGGTTTAAGCTGGGTCGGCTTAAAACGGGCACGCCGCCCCGTTTGAATGGTCTTACAATTCATACCGGTCCGCTCGAAATACAGCAGGGTGATGATCCTCCGATCCCTTTTTCTTACGCGACGGATCGGCTTGAAGTGAAGCAGTTGCCTTGTTATCTGACTTACACCAATGCGCGGACCCATGAAATTATCGAAGCGCATCTTGAGGAATCCCCCCTGTATTCGGGTGTCATCAAAGGCACGGGGCCGCGTTATTGTCCTTCGATTGAAGACAAGGTCGTGAAGTTTTCAGCGCACCCGCGTCATCAGATTTTTTTAGAGCCTGAAGGACGAAATACAAACGTGGTTTATCCAAACGGCATCTCAACATCCTTGCCGGAAAAAGTACAGCGGAAATTTGTGCAAAGCATTCAGGGACTTGAGCAGGTTGAGATTTTAAGGCCGGGCTATGCTATCGAATATGACTATATCCCGCCGACGCAACTACGTTGCACACTTGAAACCAAGCAAATCTCAGGGCTTTATCATGCGGGACAGATTAACGGCACCTCCGGTTATGAAGAAGCCGCTGCGCAAGGTTTGATGGCCGGTATTAACGCCGTGCGCAAATTGCGGGGTGCACCGGACTTTGTCCTGGGTCGATCAGAGGCCTATATCGGGGTTTTAATTGACGATCTGATCACGCTGGGTACCGAAGAGCCCTACCGAATGTTTACTTCGCGTGCGGAGTACCGTCTATTGCTTCGTCACGGCAGTGCCGATTTGAGGTTGATGGAAAAAGGGCATGCCCTGGGCCTTCTGCCGGAGTCGCTTTATGCGAAGTTTTTGAAAAAGAAGGAAAAAATTGAGGCGGGCCAAGCGTGGTTTGAAAAGACCCGTTTGGCGAAATTAGCGGGCGGCACGAAGGCATTTGAAAAACAAGGGCTTTCCGGGGATTTGGCCGGTCAATCCCTGAAACAGCTCATGAAACGGCCGGAGGTCGATTTTCGTTGGTTTCTGCCTTGGTTTCCAATGGAGACAGCAGGTGATCTTTCGATTGCCGAGGAAATCGAATTTCGGATCAAGTACGAAGGCTACATGAAGCGCGAGCTTGCCCATGTGCTTCGTTTTAAAGCAATGGAAGAAAAAGCAATTCCGGACACTTTCGACTACGATGTTGTGCCGGGCCTTTCAAAGGAAGTGCTTGAAAAATTGAAAAAAATCCGGCCCCGTTCTTTGGGGCAGGCTGCGCGGATTTCGGGTGTCACCCCTGCGGCAGTTTCCATTCTCATGATTGCGCTTGAAAAGGGCATTCGGATTAAATCAACTGATAAATCAATAGGTTGTGTGTCTCCAAAAAATTAAAAAAGGCTCAATAGCCTGGTCTCGCATTTCTGAATGCGGCATGTCGCTTTGATGGTCAAGCCCGGGCTGAATTTTTGAGAGATAAAGAGATAAAATGTCAAGCTTCAAGGCGCAAATTGCGGGGAATCGCCCGCTATTTACAAAATGTTGAACGCAGAAACTGGATATTTTATCCCTCGAAAAAACGCATCGCCCTTTTGAACGGGTTTCACGTGGAACATTGTTGCTGTGAATGATCATGAAATCAGGACAATCTTTGTTGAGGGGGTTGAAAGCCTCGGTCTGTCTTTAAGTCCCGTGCAGTTTACGCAATACCGGTCTTATCTTTCCGAATTGATCCGTTGGAATCAGAAAATAAACCTTACGGGCCTTCGGGACACAAAAAAAATCATCGTGAAAAACTTTTTGGATGCGATGACGCCCTTGTGTCATGTGAAGCCGGAGGAAAATGCGCATTGGATGGATGTGGGGAGCGGGGGGGGCTTTCCGGGCCTTGTGCTGAAAATTGCCTGTCCTCAACTTAAAATGACCTTGGTCGAGCCGACACGGAAAAAAGTTTCCTTTTTACATCATGTTGTGGGCTTGCTGGGCCTGCAAAATGTCTTTGTCCGTGATCTCCGAATTGGGCAACTTGCGTCTTGCGAAGCCACCCGGTTTGACCTGCTGCTTAGCCGTGCTTTGGCACCCGAAACCGTCTTGAAACAAGCGCTTCCTCTCATTCCGGTCGGGGGACGTCTCTTGTTTTTTCAGGCCCGCTATGATGTTTCTTGGTGGCGGGCCCGGCTCGCACCTTATCCCGGTTTAGTATTGGAGCGCCCCTATATCACCCGTCTTCCCTTTCTGGGTGATACCCGATCCCTCATTTTAATCCGCGTTTCCGGAAGAGAAGATCATTGATATCCCTTTAAGGACTTTAGCTTTGAAGCGGTTTGTCTGCTTGACTCCTATTTCCACGCGTTCTATAATTTAAGTTTTTCAAGGACTTATACAAAACGCCTGATGCATAACCTATTGTTTTTTAAAGCAACTTTGCTGTTTTACTTCCTGGGAACCGCACTCTTTCTTCTCAATCTCTGGGACAATCGCAGTGAGCGCGGCAGCGGGGAAAAGGTTTCCTGGCCACAACGCTTTGCGATTTTTGCCACGATTGCGGGATTTGTCTCGCACACGATCGCGCTCGGCATTCGGCTGAGGGAAGACGCCTATGTTCCCTTGGCCAATTTGCAGGAGGCCGTTTCTTTTTTCTCCTGGGCCATGGTGGCCGCCTTTTTTTGGGTTGAAATCCGCTATCATTTATATATTTTGGGTTCTTTCATCTTGCCTTTGGCTTTTCTTTCTCTCATCTCGGTTTCCGCACTGCCTAATGAAGTGACCGAACTCAACAGCACCCTGATCAATGCCTGGTTTGGCATTCATACCATCCTTTCGGTCTTGGGGATCGTGGCCTTCACCATCGCTTTTGTCGCAGGCATTATTTATCTCATTCAAGATCGTTTTTTAAAATCGAAACAACTCAACACGCTTTACAGCCGCCTGCCTTCGCTCGACATGCTCGATCAATGGAATAAACAGGCGATTCTTTTTGGTTTCCCGCTTTTGACCTTGGGCATTATTTCCGGCGCCCTTTGGTCTCAATATACGCAAGGCACACTTTGGGGCCAAAATGATTCGAAGCAGGCCCTCTCCTTGGGGATTTGGTTTTTCTATTTGCTCGTGCTGCACGGGCGTATTAATGTGGGCTGGCGCGCCAAAAAAGCCGCACGCCTTGCCATCATCGGTTTTGTGGGTGTGATTTTTATTTTTGTGACTTTGGCATAATACGCTGAAAGTTAACGAGAAATGTATATTCAAGTGATGTGTAAAACGACGATTCTGGACGGCGGCCCGTGAACATCGTCATCGTAGGACTTAACCATCGCACGGCTTCTGTGGAGATTCGGGAGCGTCTTGCCGTTTCCGACGGACACATGGGGGATGCCCTTTACCGCCTCACTGCCGATCCTGTGATTGAAGAGGGCCTGATCCTCTCGACCTGCAATCGCGTCGAAGTGTGTGCCGTCGTAAAAGAGACGCATCGCGGTTTTGAGGTGATTAAAAACTTCTTCGCGGCTTCCGATGACAGCCTGAGCCTTGAAAACATTGCCCCCAGCCTCTACATTTATTCATCCTCCAAAGCCGTCGAGCATCTTTTTCGTGTGGCGTCGAGTTTGGATTCCATGATTGTCGGTGAACCGCAAATTTTAGGCCAATTGAAAGATGCCTTCGACCACGCCATGTTGCACAAAACCACCGGCATCATTTTAAACAAAGCCTTTAAAAAAGCCATCTCGGTGGCGAAACGTGTGCGCACCGATACCCGAATTGCAGAAAGCGCCGTTTCGATCAGCTTTGCCGCGGTTGAATTGGCGAAGAAGATCTTCGGTCAACTCACGGGAAAATCCGTCATGCTCATTGGGGCGGGTGAAATGGCGGAGCTGGCCGCGCGTCACTTTGTGGGAAACGGGGTCGAAGCCATCACCATCGCCAACCGCAGTTACGAACGTGCGGTGGAATTGGCCAAAACATTTAACGGCGCACCCCTTAAGTTTGAAGATTTTGAGCAAGAGATGGTGAAATCAGACATCGTACTCTGCTCGGCCGGAGCCCCGTATTTTCTGATCAGGCGTGATACGGTTGAAAAAATTATTCAACTCCGAAAAAATCGTCCCGTCTTTTTTATCGACATCTCCGTGCCGCGTAACATTGATCCTGAAATCAATGCCTTGGACAACGTCTTCCTTTACGACATCGATGACCTGCAACATTCCGTGCAAACGAATCTGGCTTCCCGCAAAAAAGAAGCCCTGAAAGCAGAAGAAATCATCAGCGAAGAAATCGCCTCCTTTGCCAGATGGTTCAAATCGCTCGATGCCGTCCCCATGATTGTCGCACTGAGAGATCGTGCTGAAATGATCCGGCAGGCCGAACTCGAAAAAATGCAGAACAAACTCGGCGATTTGACACAAACACAGCGCGAAGCTTTGGACGGTTTGACCGCTTCCATTGTCAAAAAAATCTTACACAATCCGCTCACCGTCTTAAAAAAAGAAGTGCATTCCACCAACGGCAATATGATCTTGGAAACCACGCGTAAACTGTTTGACTTGGAAGAGATGCTTTCAAGAGACAAAGCGAAGAAGAAAGAGCAATGAAGTCCGCTCTTTACCTCAAATCGTTTCTTATTATAGTTCTATTCTTTATACAGTCGTGCGATTTAAAAAGCCTGCGTCCGGTCAGTCCCGTGCGCACGCCGAAATCCGAACGCACCGGGCCGCCCAAATTGCCGAAAGAAGTGATTCCGCATCAACAACAGGTTACAAAACATCATGAAAACTACGGCCTGATCGGCAGTTTCAGCACCGGCCCGCAAAGTTATGTGCGCTCCCTTTTTGCGGACGGCGACGCCATTTGGGTCGGCACGACGGAAGGCATCATCCAGGTTGACACCCGCACCGGCGACCCCCTGAAAACCTATAGTATGGAAGATGGTCTTTTAAGTCCCTATGTTTTTGCGATCAATAAAGGCCCGCGTGGGCAATATTGGTTCGGCACAAACAACGGTGGTTTAAGTCTTTTTGACGGAAAAACCTGGCGCAATTATCTGCCCTCGGACGGATTGGCCGATTTTTGGGTCTACGGTGTGGATTTTGCCGCCGACGGCACCGCCTGGATTGCAACCTGGAACGGCGTGAGTCATTTCGACGGCACCCGCTTTAAAAACTACAATACCGCCGACGGGCTGGCCGACCGATGGGTGTATGCCATTTCGGTGGGCCAAGACGGCGCAATTTGGTTCGGCACCGAAGGCGGCGTAAGCCGTCTTGATCCCGAAGGGCGTTGGAAAAGCTGGCGGCATGAAGACGGTTTGGGCGCACCGAATAAAGACCGTCTTTTAAAAAGCGAAAACACCGGCTTTGGCACCCAAGTGAATCCCAAACCGGAGGGTGAATATGACCACACACACGACCTCTCCGTTTTAGATCCCGGCGGCAATGAAACCTACAATAAAAACTACGTCTTTTCAATGGCCATTGATCGTGAGGGCAATTCTTGGTTTGGCACTTGGGGCGGCGGCGCCAGTCGTTTTGACGGTCAGGCCTGGACCAACTTTACAACAGAGAACGGCTTGGCGGGCAACATCGTTTATGATGTCACCATTGATCCGCACGACGGTGCCGTCTGGTTTGGCACCAATCACGGGGTTTCGCGTTTTGACGGCCGTAATTGGATGAGCATCAAAGCCAAAGACGGCCTGGCAAACGAAAACGTCTACGCCGTCGCCATCGACCAATACCGAAGGCTTTGGCTGGGTGAAAAAGGCGGTGTTGATGTGTGGGCGCCGCGCCGGTAGTCAAATCATTCATATTTCAATCCAAGTCAAGGAAAACACGTGTCTAAAAAAATAATTCGTATCGGAAGCCGGGCCAGCAAGCTTGCGCTTTGGCAATCGCAATGGGTGCAAGCACAACTTCAAGAGAGCGGGTTTCAATCGGAAATTCAAAAAATTGAAACCCAGGGCGATAAAATTTTGGATGTGCCGCTCGCAAAAATCGGCGGAAAAGGCCTTTTTGTCAAAGAAATTGAAGAAGCCCTCTTGCGTGAAGAAATCGACATCGCCGTACACAGCATGAAAGACATGCCCGCTGCTTTGCCGGAAGGGCTTCAAATCGGCCCGATCCCTTTGCGTGAAGATCCCAGAGATGCGCTCATCAGCCGGGAAGGAAAATCCTTGGCCGATTTACCTCAGGGTGCCCTTGTCGGCACGAGTTCCCTCAGAAGACAGGCGCAATTACTTGCCCTGCGCCCCGACCTCAACATTGTCTCCTTGCGTGGCAACCTCGACACCCGGCTGCGCAAAGTCAAAGAAGGGCAATTCGAAGCCATCCTGCTCGCCGCTGCGGGATTGCATCGTCTCGGCCAGGCCTCTGAAATTACAGAATACCTTGAAGCCGACTCTTTTTTACCCGCCATCGCGCAAGGGGCCTTGGCCATCCAATTTCGACAACATGATATTGAAACTTTAGACCGCATCCTTTTTTTGAATCATACCGAAACCGGCTTCGCCGTGAAAGCCGAGCGCGCCCTGCTCGCCCGGCTTGAAGGCGGCTGCCAAGTGCCCATTGCCGGCCATGCCTTCTTTTCAGAAGGCGGAATCACCTTAAAAGGACGGGTTTTAAGTCTTGACGGAAAGCAAGTCATCGAAGAAACACAGACCGCACCCCCATCTGAAGCCGAGCCTTTAGGCATCGCCGTGGCCGAAGCCTTGTTGGCGAAAGGGGCCGATGCCATCTTAAAAGCACTGTATTCGGCGGATTCAGACGCGGTTTAATCAGATCTTCCTTGTGATTCCGATATCTTGCAAGGATTTAAAGCCCTCACATCTCCAGATTCACCAAAGGACTCTTGATTGCACTCAGATTCTTTTTAAGCACATGTGTGTAAATTTCCGTTGTGCTCACATTCGCATGGCCGAGCAGGGCCTGAAGTACACGGATATTGGTGCCTGATTCCAGTAAATGTGTTGCAAAAGAATGCCGTAAGGTATGGCAGGACGCCCTTTTCACAATGTCTGCCCGCTCTCGTGCCGCAGCCACCGCTTTTTGAAGTCCCGACTCATCGCAATGATGCCGCCGTATTGCCGCACTTCTGGGATCTTTCGACCGATTTTTAGAAGGAAAAACATATTGCCATCTCCAGGTCTTTGCCGCATTTGCATATTTTTTAGCCAATGCATCAGGAAGATAAACCGCACCATAACCCTCTCTCAAGTCCGAGGCGTGAAGTGTTTTGACGCGGTGTAAATGCCGTTTTAAGGGCATATGCAGGGGCTCGGGAAGCAGGGTTGCGCGGTCTTTGTTTCCCTTGCCGTTTCGTACTATTATGAGACCCTGCTCAAAATCGAGATCCTGCACACGCAGTCGTACAACCTCCATCAGCCGCAAGCCGCTTCCATAGAGTATTTTTGCCATCAACTGATGTGTGCCCTCCATCTGCTTGAGTAGGGCGACGACTTCTTTTTGAGCGAGTACCGTCGGCAGCCGTTTGGGTTTTTTACTTCTGATCGGTGCAATTGTATTTTCAATGGGAAGATGTAAAACCTCGCGATATAAAAATAAAATAGCATGCATCGCTTGTTGTTGTGTTGCTGCGGCAACCCTTCGGCGGATGGCAAGATGGCTTAAAAAACCTTCGATCTCCGCCTTTCCCATATTTTTGGGGTGACGCGTTTGGTTGAATTTGATGAAATGGAGAATCCATTTTAAGTAAGCTTTTTCGGTACGAATCGCGTAATGGTGATAACGCAAAGTTTCCCGCACTTGATCAAGCAGGCGAGTTGATTTTGGAATATACTTTTCTTTGACTTTTTGTGTTTTATATGCCATATAGAAATCCTTCCAAAAAAGTTAAAAGGATTGGATGAAGAGCACGTGCTCTTAACTCTGTATATGGTAAAGAATTATACGGAAAAAATCCTGTATAAAACAATATTTCAATTTTATACAGAAAAAACTCTATGTAAGACCTCGTTATGTTGACTTGGAATAAAAATGAGAGGATTGTTCAGTTTAAAATCATCAAGTGATTTACTTGATAAGCTTGAATATGATTATTCAGCGTTAGAGAAAGATAAAAATAATCCTTATCTAGCTTTCAATTTCTTTGTGACTGCAGAACACATGTTAGATTGGGTTTATCCGGGTTACTCGAATAAAAGTAAGCGCACATCAGAACGAGATTCGGAAGTTTTACTCCAAGTTTGTTCTCATTTGGCTACAGGTGCAAAGCACTTTGTGGCAGAGGCTAAACATCACGGTTCCGTTTCTGGTTCTGTACAAAAAAGACCAAATAATCCATTTTATGGCCCTTTTGGTGGTCCTTTTGTAGTTAAACGCAATATATCTGGACTCTACGTTAACTTGGAAGATAAAGCGGCAATGGTTTTAGGTCCAACTATTACTGCAATAGATTTAGCTAAACATGTGTTTGAATATTGGCAATCACATGAAAAGTTTTCAAAGTCACCCACATAAAAAGGTCTAACGAGATAATTGGTCTTGTCCACACGACTGTTAAGTTTACTGACTTGAGTTTAAGTATCTATAATGATATCATTTTCTTGTGAGTGGCGTAACAAAAATCTTTAAAGAAATGAAGGCGAATCCCAAGGGAGTTCGTTTCAGCGAGATTCAAAAGGTCTGTGAGCATTATTTCGGAAAACCTCGCCAAAGTGGGAGCAGCCATTGTATTTACAAGACTCCCTGGCCTGGCGATCCCCGTGTAAATATACAGAACCATAAAGGAAAAGCTAAGCCTTATCAGGTCAAGCAAGTATTACTTGCCATTGAAAAACTTGAGGTAAGTCATGGCTATTGAAAGTGATAAATATACTTATCGGGTAATGTGGTCTGAGGATGATGAAGAATTTGTTGGGTTGTGTGCTGAATTTCCTAGCCTCAGTTGGCTTGCATCTACTCCCGAAAAAGCCTTAAAAGGCATTCGTTCTGTTGCCAAAGAATGTATTGAGGATATGGCTCAAAATAAAGAGGAAGTTCCTCCACCAATATCCACTAGGAATTATAGTGGGAAATTTATGGTTCGAGTTCCGCCAGAAGTCCACCGCCATCTTGTGATTGAGGCGGCAGAATCAGGAGTAAGTTTAAATCGCATAGCAAGTGCAAAACTTGCGCATTAAATTCACATAACCCGTCGCTCAACCCGACCGCAGAATACGTCTCGATTTTTGTTTGAAGTCGTGGGGCGGCGGGTTAGCTTTATCGTTAGCGGGGTATCTCGGGACGAGAAAACAAGGGGAACTAAGCAGAAATGATCAGAAATTTTGTTGTGATTTATGAAATGTCAATATTTTTAACATACTGATATTATTGAATAAATATATAGCTTAGATGAAAGCTCAAATAATGAAGGAGACTCTATGTCGGAAAAATTTGATAAGACTATGGGAATACCTGAAGATCATATAGGCGGACACTTTGAATGGGAGGTCGTGCCGAATTGTTCTTGTGGGAAAATTAAAAGGGCAGTTGAAGAACAATATTTCTTTGTCAGTAACACTATTATCGGTGACTACAATCAGTTTTATTTGATGCCGCTTGCTGCAAATGGTTCATTAGTTCATTCCGGTGGAGTTCCGATTCTGAACTGTCCTTTTTGTGGGGAAAGAATAAAAGGACGAAAATTATCCTCAAAGGGATAAATTATGCTCGCAATTAGAAACTTTGGATTATTTTGGGATCGGGATAGAATTCACTTCGGAAGGCCAGGGGTAACAGGACACTTAATTGGAGAAAACAGCAGGGTAAAGAACGCTGATTTTAGGAAGCAAAGTGGTGTTTATGTCCTC
Source organism: Nitrospira sp. (assembly GCA_027020665.1). GTDB lineage: Bacteria > Nitrospirota > Nitrospiria > SBBL01 > JAADHI01 > JAADHI01. Next base: position 1,433 of record JALUVJ010000056.1, on the reverse strand, counting down.
TATGATAAAGACATGAAGCCAGTCTATGTTGGTCAAGCTGGTCGTGGAAACGCTAACCTTTTTAGTAGGCTCAAGCAGCATGATAGAGACCATTTATGGAACAGATGGGAATATTTTAGTTGGTTTGGATTATGCAAAATTAATAATAACGGCGAATTATCAATGTCCGATAATGCCGATAGAAATATATCGGGAAAAGTCAAAGATGCTCTCAATGAAGTTGAGGGTGTTTTAATTTTGGCACTTGAACCAAAACTAAACAAACAAGGGCCTAAATGGAAGGACGCAGAAGAGTTCTTTCAATATATTGACGAAGAAGTTGAAGACATAACGGCGCTAGATTTACTTAAAGTACAAGAAAGTATAGAGAACCGACTAATTGCAATAGAAAACCGATTAAAGTAGTGAGCTAACCCGTCGCTCAACCCGACCGCATAATACTGGTTTCGTTTTTATTTAAAGTCGTGGGGCGGCCGGGTTAGCTCTACGTTGGGTATGAATCTTGAGATGGTCGGCATCAGAGAAATACGCAGAAAATCTTTCTTAGGAATATTAATCTTGCTAAGATTGGGACACAAAAAATGAAAAAAAGTCCGGTCTTATTTTTCTTCTGCCTATTGATGCTTGGATGTGGAAATGACAGCGGAGGCGGGCAAGAGGCTTTTTGGGCAGATGTGAATATCAAATCTTTTGATTCCTTACCAAAATTGGAAGCGCTACAATGGGAAAAGATCTCACCAGAAATGCCACCAACTTATTGGGAATTACGCAATTCAATAGGCTTTGATCTGCTTGAAGTAATTGGATCTGATGGAAATAAATGTGGGACAGCCGATGATCCAGAACAATGCAAAATCCTATTTGATAACCTCAAACCTTCTGAATTTACGGGGTTTGCACCATCTTGTCTTCCAACATTGTGTTTACAATATATCGCTTCTAATACTGGAAATGAAAACAAGCTTTGGACAACTATTGGCGAACTGAAAGTTTTTCTCGGGAATATCGATACTGCTGAAGAAGCTTTATTATTGGCACACGCAGAAGGCTACCATTGGCATGATGTAATCAAGCAAGAAGGTGCAATTCGTCAGATAGATGGCGCGTATGAGTTGGTTGTCCTAAAAGGGGTGAGCGATTGCACTCCCATCCAGACCAATCGTTTCCTTATCCGAATTGACATTCATGGGAATATCCAAATTCTACGGGAGCAGGTTTTTAATCGTATCGAAAATGCGTGCGTTTAATTGTCCCGTGGACTTTTAGGAAACATGACTACCACGGTAATGTCAGGGGGAAAGGTGAAATACCCAACAAGGCGCTCAAGCCGACCGCAGAAACACGCGCTTTGGTTTTGTTGTTTGTCGTTTCGCGGCCGGCTTAGCTTCATCGTTGTGGCTTAAAAGGGAAGATCCGTTGTTCATTTTGTATCG
>JALUVJ010000055.1 GCA_027020665.1 Nitrospira sp. | reverse complement strand
TATAAAAAGGCATTGGCGATGGAATTCGACCCTGAACTGGAAGACGTAAAAAAAATCAAAGAAGGACTCGCCGGACTCGAAAAACGTTTCAGCGGCACCATGAGTTTTATCTCAAGACAGGATAGTAACTTTACAGTCTCCATTCCCGCAAGAACAGAATTTTCAAACACCCTCTCCATCAATCTTTCATACGTCCTTTATAGGAAAAAAACGCTCGAAATCCCGCTTTCATATTTCCAGATTTCGACCCCTTATTATCGCTCTCAAATTTTTTTCAGCAACCACGGCGTCTCGCTGGGCATTCGGCAGAATCTGAGTTATTCGGTTTCCTATACTGTGAATGCACGTTATAACGCAAGTGTCAGTGAAGGCAGCGGACTCTCTTCACTGCAAGCCCGCGGAAGCGGCGCCCTCACCTATCGAAGACGGATCCCCAGTACAAGCACATTGAATTTCAGCTATTCCGATATGAATTTTAAAGGCAATACCAATTTAAATCGAACAGGTCAACAAATCGGGCTTGCTTTCACCCAGCGCCTCTCCCTAAAAGACAGTCTGAGTTTTTCTTACGGATTTGTCTCTCAAAACGTGCCCAAAGCACAGGATAATACCTATCGGGGACACGTGATGAACCTTCAAGCCCAACGAAGGCTTGATAACAATAATCTTGTGCGGATTTCCGGGGGACTCGACCTCAGAAATTTTCAACATATTGATTCACTCGACAATACTAAAAAAAGAAGAAACTTGCTTTATTCTTATGGCGTCGGGCTCACCGTTCCCTGGACGGAAAACATCAGCCTGACTTTTGATTATCTTTTTCAAAAGAATAAATCAAACCTGGGCGCCGCGGTGATCGCAAACCAAGATATCGCAGAGGGAAGAACCAGCGCCCTGGGCGACTATCAAAAACGGGTCTGGACCGTGTGAGTCAACCTTGTCTTCTAAGTCATCTTTTCAGTGCGCTTTCTTCCTCGGATTTCTCATTTGCACAAACATCTTTTTTCTCATTTTACACACAGGCGCCCCGCGCGCATTTGCCGCTGAAAAAGAAGTGCTTTTTTTTCACGGAGAATTAAAACAGGAAACGGCTTTTCGCGTCGTGAAACCTGCGGCCTTCACAAAAATACTCAACCTTGTGCGCTTGGAAACCAAGTATTTGCCCAGCTCTGCTTTTGAGGTGACGGCAAGGCTACGGGGATTTTACAATGCCATTTACGATTTTCAATCCATTGACAGCGTTGCGCCCAGAAACAACCCAAGAACCATTGTGGCCGCAGATCTCACCGCAGATGAACTAGATGCCTTAAAAATCGACAACCTGCGCGATATCTCCATACTTCAAAGAGACCTGGAATTAAGAGAATTTTATGCCGATATAACCTTCAAATCTTTCGACTTGCGGCTGGGCCGCCAAATCATTCGATGGGGTGTGCTCGAAGGCGCACGCATCACGGATGAACTGAATCCGCTTGATTTTGAAGAATTTATTTTGCGGGAAGTACAAGACCGTTACATTCCACTCTGGTCCGCACGCGCAAATATTTATATCGGGGACACAAAAACCGAGCTCGTCATGATTCCGGATATTCAACCGCACAAACCCGCACCCCCCGGAAGTGAATGGGAACAGTTGCAGTCCCTGGAAAATATACAACTGCCGCCTCAAACCTTTTTAAATAGCGAATGGGGCCTTCGCATCAGCCGCCCCTTCGGACAATGGGACGCCTCTCTGAGTTATTTTTATCATTGGGATGATTTTCCCGTTGCCTTCAGAACCTTTCTCGAAAATTTTGAATTCGGACTCTCTCCCGAAGTGGACTTTACACCCAGACTCTCCAGAGTCCATACGATCGGAGGCAGTCTCTCAAAAGGATTTTCATCCTTTGTCTTCAATACCGAAGCTGCCTACGTCATTGCAAAAAAATTCGGCACCCGATTTGGCCGATTCAACCCCGTCTTGGGACAATTTGAAGTAGAAGGAGAAGGCTTCGGAGAACTGACAAGAGACTACCTCAAGTACGGCGCCGGAACGGATTTCGGTCTTTTGGGTGCGCAAGTTTCCCTTATGGCCCAACAACAATTTATAATCGACCATCAACCCGAAGTCATCGCAGACGAATTCGATACCGTACTCTCAGCCTTTTTTCGCAAAACGTTTTTGTCGGAGCGTCTCGCATTTGAAACACTTGTTCTTTATTTTATCAACGATGAAGAATTTTTAATTCGTCCCAAAATCACCCGCCGCATCAAAAGCAATGTCATTCTCACTTTTGGCGCCGACATCTTTGAAGGTGAAATCGGCGGTCCCCTGCCGGGGGAATTTAACTTTGTCGGCTTTTTCAAAAACAATGACCGTATTTACGTCGAAGTCAGTTACGGGTTTTAGATTGGAAAGCAAAACATGGTAGAATAGTAAGCATTTTTTAATCATGCCTAATAAGAGAAGTTTATATGAAAAGTTTAGAACAACACCTTGCTTCATATAGATTATTCCCTTACTTCTTAGCCGCCTTGCTTTTACTTAATGCCTGCTCTCCCGAAGCCTTTCCGGATTGCTGCGGCGGACAAGATGATGATCGTCGCGACGCCCCCTTTTCCACAACCTATCTTTTTCAATACAAAACCGGCACTACAGATATTATCAATCCCAATCCGCAGCGATTACTCAGGATCATTTCCGAACCCGATATTCTAACGCTCATCAACGCCGCATCAACCGAACAACTTAATAAAAACGGGCTCGTTGGCGGTGTGCTGCAAGGTTTTGAAGGCCCGGTTCGCGAAGCCGCCTTTCAAGTCACCGACCGAGAGGGCAACCTCATCTCTGTCGCTCAGGGAGAAACTCGAAACCTTTTTTACAACAGCCTGGGACGCGTCCCTGATTTTCTCGTTGACGCAGGAACCGGTGACGAAGGCACCTTCACACTTTTTAACGCCCCACCGGGAGAGCTTTTTTTTGAAATCACAAAAGGCGCACGGGGCAACGGGCGCATTACTTCCTTTGCCAGCGCGGTTTCTTTAGGCCGTATGGATGTACTGCCCGTCTTTCCCGAAAAAACCGGGGTATTGGGCGTGGTAACCGATGTCACAGGTC
>JALUVJ010000054.1 GCA_027020665.1 Nitrospira sp. | reverse complement strand
GTCGCTTTTTCCCAGCTTTCTCTTTCGATTTTTTGTTCGGATAAATATTTGAAAAAATTTTCCTCATCCATCCCGTCCATCAAAAGGGCAATCTGGTTTGCGATTTCCGCTTCATCCACTTTAATGTGAAGGCGTTTGGCTTCCTGTAAGAGCATCTTGCGTTCAATCAGTTGCTCAAGCAAGCTCCGCCTGAGCGCCTCCATTTCACTCGCACTGATTTTTTCGTTTTCCTGAGGCTTGTTTTCTTCCTCCGGTAAGAGGGCGAACAGCTCCGCGACGGTAATGATTTCATCATTTACGAGCGCAATGGTTGCAGTCAGCGGGTCTACTTCTTTTTTCCAGCAGCCGTCCAAGAAAAAAACAAGCGGAACGAGGATTAAAATACAATAGTTCAAGCCCGATCCTCATGAGACAGGTTTTTCAAACAAAGGGCGGTTTCCAAATAAATATTTTCCCATGTATTGTTTTTGATTTCCAGTTCAAAAACATAGGGGTCGATGAATTGAATTCTGCCGGGAAATTGTTGCAGCAATGCCCCTGGATCAATCGGCGGCGCCGACCCGGAGGGCTCAAATGAAAAGCGAATGTTGTTCCCGCGCGCTTCAATTTTGCTCATTTTCAGGGTTTTGGCCATGCCTTTGAGTTGAATCACTTGCAAGAGGTGTCCCAGGGGCACGGGCAGCGGGCCGTAGCGGTCTTCCAATTCAAGGCGGATGGCTTGAATTTCGTCCAGATTTTCGCAACGTGAAAGTCGTTTGTAAGTGGAAAGTCGCTGCAAGGCATCTGTGATGTAGTCTTCCGGAATATAAGCTGAAACACGAAAATGCAGCGTGGTTTCGATCTTCTTTTCGATCGGAGTCCCTCTTAAATTTGCGACCAGTTCGTTGATCATGTCGAGATAAAGCTCGAAGCCCACGGCGGCAATCTGTCCGGATTGCTCCTGTCCCAAGAGATTGCCTGCCCCGCGAATTTCCAGATCGCGTGCGGCGACTTTAAAGCCGGAACCCAGTTCGGTGAATTCTTGAATGGCCTGCAGCCGTTGTTTGGCGTCTTCCGTTAAAATGCGATTTTCTCGAACGAGCAGGTAGGCGTAGGCCTGATCCCCGGAGCGGCCCACACGGCCCCGCAATTGATACAACTCGGAAAGGCCAAAGCGGTCGGCATCGTTGATAATAATGGTATTGGCCGAGGGAATGTCGATGCCGGACTCGATAATGGTCGTGGTCAAAAGCAGATTGTATTCTTTGTCGATAAATTTACGCATGACTTTTTCAAGCGCGTTTTCAGGCATTTGCCCGTGTGCAATGCCGATCTTGGCCTCCGGCAGTAGCTCGCCTAAAAACAGGGCGATTTTTTCAATATTGTGTACGCGGTTGTGCAGAAAAAAAACCTGCCCGCCCCGCACCAGTTCCCGAAAGACGACCTCGCGAATGATGCTGGGATCGAAGGGGGCCATGATGGTGCGAATCGCGAGTCGATCGGCTGGCGGGGTTTCGATGACGGAGAGGTCACGGACCTGTGCGAGCGACATTTGCAAAGTGCGGGGAATGGGCGTCGCGGTGAGCGTGAGCACATCGACTTCTTTCCGCATTTTTTTGAGCCATTCTTTTTGCCGCACGCCAAAACGATGTTCTTCATCCACAATAATCAGGCCCAAATCTCTGAAAACAACATCTTTTTGCAATAGCCGGTGCGTGCCGATGAGGATGTCCAGCGTTCCTTCTTTGAGAGATTTAAGGGTTTCACGCTGTCCGGCGCGTGAGAGAAAACGGCTTAAAACCGCGACATTAACCGGAAAAGGAGCGAAGCGTTCTAGAAAACTTTGATAATGCTGCTGCGCCAAAAGGGTCGTGGGCACAACCAAAGCAACCTGTTTATTATCCATCACGGCTTGAAAGGCGGCCCGCATGGCGACCTCGGTTTTGCCGTAACCGACATCGCCGCAAACCAGCCGATCCATCGGTTTGGCTTTTTCCATATCAGCCAAAACTTCTTGAATCGTGCGCAATTGGTCGGGGGTTTCTTCGTATTCAAAGGCAGCGGCAAAGGCTTCCGCATCCGAGGCGGGAGCAGAAAAGGCGTGGCCTTCCAAAACTTCACGTTCTGCGTAGAGTTCCAATAACTCCTGTGTCATTTCTTTGATTTCTTTTTTGACACGGGCCTTTGTTTTGGCCCAACGCGCGCCGCCCAGTTTGTCTATTTTGGGGACGCCGCCCGCGCCGATGTAAGGTTGCACCAGGTTAAGGGAGTCGAGCGGCACGTAAACCTTATCTTTTCCTAAATATTCCAAAACGAGAAAATCGGATTCGTAACCTGCGTCTTGTTCTCCCTGGCGGATGGTCAGGCGTTTGAGTCCGATGTATCTACCCACGCCGTGATCGAGATGCACAACATAATCTCCTGTTTTGAGGTCTTCAAAAGAGGCCAAAAAACCCGCCTGTTTTGATTTTTCAACTGACCGTTTTGCTGTGGGGTGATGTCCTCCCGATTTCCCGGCGCCCGTTAAGGCTTCTTCCGTAACAAAAATCATGTTCAGCCCGTTGAGCGCAAAGCCTTCTGAAAGATTGCCGGTTTTAATCAGGAGCGGTGCGGGCGGACTTAAGTGCTGCGTGGTATCTTTTTTCCAATTCGCCCAGGGCAGATTCTTATCGGAAAGCAGCCGCCGGAAACGTTCAGCCTGATGATCATTTCTGACGATGAGCATGATGATTTGTGTTTGTCGCAATTCATTGAGCAATTTTCCGGCTTCGGAGAAGCCCCGTCCGGGCCGGGAAAAACCGAGGGCTGCCAGTGAGCGTGCTTCAAAGGTAAAGCGTGCCCCCGTTTTTTCTGCTTTGATGAAGAAGGTTTCAATGTCGATGGCTGTACGGTTTTGTGTGGCGTCAATGAAGTGGCTGAGCGGGGCATACAGCGTTTCGACTGTCGGGTAACCGGCGTTTCGTATTGCCGCGAAGACGGAAGCGTCTTCTGCTTCTTCTAAAAAACGCTTGCCATTTTGAAGCAGTTCATTGGGTTCATCAAAAATCAAGACCGTTTCAGGGGAAAGATAGTCCGATAAGAGATATTGATGATGCTGTGCATTAAAAATATTTTCACGGCCTAAAATGACTTCGACGGATTCGATCGGGACTTCCGATCGTTGTGTTTCCGGATCAAAGGTTCGCATCGACTCGATTTCATCATCAAAAAATTCAATGCGAACGGGCTTTTCGGATGTGGGGGGAAAGAGGTCGATGATGCCGCCGCGCAAGGAAATCTCTCCCGGTGCGCTGACCGAAGTTGTCCTTTCGTATCCTGCATGAGCTAATTTTTTGACCAGGGCTTCGCGGGGCACGGTTTCTCCGGCACGAAGGGTTGTTGAGTGATTCAATAAAAGGGGTTTTGCAACGACGCGTTGCAAGAAGGCGTCGAAGGTGGTGACCACGGCACAGGCTTTTTTTAGTGCAAGGCTGTGCAGAACAGATAATCTTTGTGCAATCCAATCGGGCCGGGGCGTTGAAGGTTCGTAGGGCAAGATGTCCCAGGGGGGGAAAAAAAAGGGGTGGACCGCTTCGGCATCATGGTTTGGCTCAACTTCCATAAAAAAAGAGAGTTCTTCTAAAAGAACACGCGCCTGATCTGCCGATGAGGTTACCAGGCAAAATGGCAGACCACTGCGCGCAAGGAACGAAAGAAAGAGCGCCCGTGCGGATTGGCTTAGGCCGTTGATTTTGATTTTTTGTTGCCCTGCGGCAATCGCATCTAAAACAGGAGAAAAGGGAGTAGATGTTTGCCGGGGTGCGTTCATGCCTATTGCTGAAAACGTGCAAGGACGCGATCAATGAGTGAAGAGGTCGAGGCGTTTTTGACCATTTTGATGCGAACGACCTTTCCGCCGTGCGCCTCCACGTGTTCGCGCCCGACAATTTGATCCAAGGCCCAGTCGCCGCCTTTGACGAGAATATCGGGTGTGAGTGTTGTAATCAGACGTTTGGGGGTATGGCCTGAAAACAGGATCAGATAGTCGATAAACCAGAAAGCGGATAGCACCTCAAGCCGTTGGGCCTGAGAAACAATGGGACGTTTTTCCCCTTTGATTTTTCGCACAGAGGCATCCGAATTGACAGCCACAATCAAGACATCGCCCAGGCTTCGGGCTTCAGTGAGGTAGCGAACGTGTCCGACATGGATAAGATCAAAACAGCCGTTTGTGAAAATCACTTTTTTGCCCTTTTTTTTAAGAGTCGCAATTTCCGTTTGTAAGCGGCCGAGATTCATGATTTTGTCGGATTTCATTTTATTATTCCCGGGTGCGTTATTTATTTTAACAATGTTTTGGAGACGATCACGTGTGGCTGCGGCCAATGCGGGGTTTTGAGCGTGCGTGGAAACGGCTACGGTGAAGTCTTTTTCTGAAAACATTGCCGGAACGATAAAATCCCCCGGGGCCGAGTGATCGGCGACATTGATGCAAATCCCTGCTTTTTTTGCTTCATCGGCAACGGCTTGATTGACAGTGACATGATCTGTTGCGGTAAAAATGAGGAAAAACCCCCGAAGGTCTCCGTGTCGGTAGGACCGTTGTCTGATATTGATCCGATGCTGCTTTCCCAAATCAATCAATTTCGGCGTCAATTCAGGGCTGATGACCGTGAGCTTTGCACCGGATTGCAAAAGGGTTTGGATTTTTCGGGTCGCAACAACACCGCCTCCGATCACCAGAACCGGTCGGTCTTTCAAATTTAAAAATACGGGGTAGTGAAAAATAGGGGTGTTGTTCACGAAACCGGGTCGGTATTTTGAAGTTTTGCCTGTATTTTGATGATTTTTTTCCCAAATTCGGATTGCGGATATTTTTCCATAAATTGCCGAAAAATATTTGAGGCCTCTGCAAACGCTCCGCTTTCGAAGTGGGCCAAGCCTAAATAATAAAGGGTTTTTTCCCGAAGGGTGTCATCTGTTTCTTTCGTGAGAATTTTATTAAAACGTGCGATTGCAGCCGGGTAGGCCTCTGTTCTGTAATAAAAATGTCCGATCAAAAATTCATGTTTTAGTGCGCGTAATTTAAGTTTCGCGATTTTTTCTTGCGCTTCTTGCACGTAAAGAGACTGCGGATATTGTGAAACGACGCGTTCAAAGGCAGCCATTGCTTTTCGCATGGGGCCGGGATCCCGGTCGATGGTATTGAGTTGTTGAAAATAGCTCATGGCGAGCTTGAATTGAGAGAAGGCCGCCATGCGGTGAAAGGGATGCAGCAGAAGAAAGCGTTCAAATTCGGCAACGGCTTCAATATATTCTTCCTTGACATAGAAGGCCTCACCGCGTTTGAGCAGGGTGATGGCATCATAGGTGTCTTCAGTTTCATGATCCGTATCGACAATCTTTTCGTCCACACCGAGCAGTGAAAGTAATTCCGACTTTTCTTCGGTTCCCGAGCATCCGGCCAAAATAAGTATGGTGAAAATGGGGACTGCAAGGCGAAATAAAGCGGTTTTCATTAAGAATCCGTCGATGCAAGAAGGTTATTAAAAATATCAGATCTACGGCCGATTGGCAAGATGGTGCGTTGCACTTCGCGGGTCGATTCAATATAATCTGGAACCTGATTTTTGGAGATAAACAAATGGCGTATTGGTTAATGAAATCGGAACCGGATGCATTCAGTATTGATGATTTAAAACGTGACGGACAGACACATTGGGACGGGATTCGCAACTATCAGGCGCGCAACTATATGCGGGAGATGCAAGTCGGAGACGCGGTCCTTTTTTACCATTCCAATTGCAGGCCGCCGGGGATTGTCGGCACGATGAAAGTAATTAAAACCGTTTATCCCGATCACACCGCCTTTGATCCGAAAGATCCTCATTTTGATCCAAAAAGTAACGCCAATCAACCCCGTTGGGAAATGGTCGATTTGGCTTATGTTTCCACTTTTCCCAAAATGCTTTCGCTCGCCCAGTTGCGACTGGAACCTGCGCTCAGTACGATGTTCATTTTACGAAAGGGCAATCGGCTTTCCATTACACCCGTGACGAAAGAGGAATGGCAGGTTATTTTCAGATTGCTCGAATCCGTAGGTTGATATGAAAATAGTCAACGCATTCCATATTCATTTAAAATGAGACTTGATCAATGTTGATTGACACACATTGTCATATTGCGGATGCGGAGTTTGACGGTGATCGCGAAGCCGTGATCGCGCGCGCCATTGCGGCAGGTGTACAAAAAATGATTGTGATCGGAACAGGGCTTGAATCCAGTCGCCGTGCCGTCGCCCTGGCTGAAAAATACCCTTTCCTCCGGGCCACGGTGGGGCTTCATCCGCATGACGCAAAAGAACTTGACGACAGCCTGCTTGAGGCCCTCAGTCAACTGGCCGATCATCCCAAGGTCGCAGCCATGGGAGAGATGGGTTTTGATCTTTTTTATAATCACTCCAGTTTGGAAATGCAGCGCCACGCCTTTATCGCCCAGATCTGTCTGGCAAAAGAAAAGCAGCTTCCTCTTGTCATTCACACCCGGGATGCCTGGCCGGAAACCTTTGATCTGTTTGAGGCAGAAGGGATTCGAGAGCATGCACAAAATGTGGGTGTCGTCCTGCATTGTTTTACGGGCGACAAGGCCATCGCAGAACGCGGGGCGGCTCTGGGCTGCTATCTTTCTTTTTCCGGCATCATGACCTTTAAAAAAGCAAAGGATGTGCAAAAAGCCGCCGGCGGCGCAGCTATCAACAAAATCGTGGTCGAAACGGATGCTCCTTACCTCGCCCCGCAAGGCAAGCGCGGTAAACGCAATGAGCCGGCTTATGTCGTGACCGTGGCACAAAAATTGGCCGAACTAAGGCAGATGTCTTTTGATGCCCTCTGCAAAATTACAACACGCAATGCGGAGCGTCTCTTTCGCTTCAACCCTTAATCCGTTTTCTTAAGCACACCTCAATTACATACTCACGACAATTATTGTCATGACCGCTCGTTTTTCCATTTGTAAATAAGTAATAAAAAATTAATATATATTACTTATTTACTCTTTTCTATCCATAAGTCATTCATCTGAATAATCGGCATATTTATTGCTTTTTTTGCGGTTGAATCGTTTTTTATAAAGACCGACACCCAGAAAAGCATCTTATGAAAACAAAAAAAATCCTCACCAAGATACTGGTCGCCTTAGCACTCACCTTTATGATCCCGCAACTCGTCTTTCTTTATATGTGGGAAAATCTCTCGACACGCAGCACCTTTTTGCTGTTCGGCTCGACTATTTTGCTCATTGGCATCGGTTCTTATCTGATTTGGGACATTGTTCGTTCAATCCGTGCCGTCTTTCGAAATATTGATGAAATTACGAAAAATGAATTAAATGAGGTCGTCCCCGTTGTTTCGGATGAACTGGGCATGATGGGAAACTCCATTGAGGTCATTTCAAAAAAGATTGTTGAAAATATGGAAGACCTGCAACGTTCAACCGCCTTAATTGAAAAAACAAAAAAAGATCTCAACGACACCTTGCTTTATGTGGAGAGTGTGATGAACTCCATAGGGGATGCGCTGATTGTGATTGATTCCGAATACAAAATTAAACGCATCAACAAGACGGCGAGTGCGCTCTTGAAATACAACGAAGATGACCTGATCGGCCGCACAATCGATTCCCTTTTTGAATACCTCGACGAAAATGCTTTTTTTAAAGCGGAAGGCGTGACCGGAAAACGCATGACCTGTATCACGATGGAAAATGAAAAAATCCCCGTAGACGTTAACATCCAGTCCCTCTTGGATCTGATTGGAACACGCATCGGTCATGTTTTGGTGGTTCGGGACATGCGTGTGACGCTGGATCTGATTTCCCGTCTCGAAGCGGCGAATACCTCCCTGGAAGTCACCGTTCAAAAAAGAACCCATGAGCTTGAAGAACGCTGTCAGGAGCTCAAAATGAAAGACGCGCAAATTCTGCAACAGGAAAAAATGGCTTCTGTCGGCGTGCTGACCGCAGGCATTGCTCATGAAATTAACAATCCGGTAGGGTACATCAGCAGCAATATGGAAATGCTTCAGGACAGTTTACGGGACATCATTTCTTATACCCAGCTTTTGGAGTACGGCATTGATACCTTGACGAAGGAAAACGACGCGGAGCGGCGTGTCTTTGAAATGAATCAAATCAAGCAGGTTCAGGCACGCATGCAGATCGAAAAAACTTTTTCCGAGTCTGAAAAAATCATGAAAGAATCACGGCAAGGCCTTAAACGCATCAAACGCATCATCCACGATTTAAGGATGTTTTCTCACAGCGACGAAAATAAAATGATTTCGACCGATTTAAATCAGGAAATTCAAAATACCTTAAACATCGTGGCACATGAATTGAAAAGTAAAGCCAAGCTCAAAACTCAATTTGAATTTGTTCCGCCATTGAATTGTTACCCGCAGCAACTCAATCAAGTTTTTATGAATTTACTAATCAATGCCTCACATGCCGTGTCTGAAGGGGATGAAATCCGAATCCGCACGCAATACAAAGACGGACAAATCTACATCACGATTCAAGATACCGGTACAGGCATTTCTCCCGAAAACCTGAATAAAATATTCGATCCCTTTTTTACAACCAAACCGGTCGGCAAAGGGACCGGACTCGGACTCTATATCAGTTACGGCATTATTGAAAAACATAAAGGAACGCTCTCGGTAGAGAGCACTCCGGGAGAAGGCACGATATTTACCATTAAACTGCCTGTGGCACATTCCGAGTCAATGGTTCATCCGGCTTTGACCATTCCTGCAGTGCGCTAAGGAGTGATTTTGAAACGATATTCTATTCTGATTGTTGATGATGAGCCGAATATCCGCAGCAGCCTGGGCCGTCTTTTTCACAAAGAAGGCTATGAGACCTTCTTGGCGGAAACAGGGGAAGACGCACTTGGTATTTTAGAAGAACACGCGATTTCAATTGTGCTGACAGACTACCTGATGCCGGGACAATCGGGTGTTGAATTTTTAAGAATGGTTAAAGCGCGATATCCGCACGCCATCCGTATTGTTTTAAGCGGAAAAGCAGATATGGAATCCATCATGGCCGGGGTGCGCGAGGGGGTCGTCTCCCATTTTCTCTTGAAACCCTGGGATAACACAGTCTTGAAAGAGACCGTCCGAAAAGCCGTGATCCCAATGGAGAAAAAACAAAACCTGCTTCAAAAATGCACTCCCGCAAAAAAAAGATATGATGATGAAAACCTGGATCAGGCCTATCCGGGGATCTTGGATGTGAATGAAGCTACAAACGGTGCCATTATTATTGATGACAGTCAGTTTTGATCTTTTTTTCAAATCTGATTTTTGGCGACGCATTTAAAGTCTATAATAGATCATCGTCAGTAAGGATCCAAGATAAAAATAACAGCTTATAATACGGGCTCCCGCAAAGCCGCAAAAACGGCTTCTGCGGTTTTCGCGTTCATGGACGGTGCGTCTTCCAACTGTTTTAAGCTGGCTTCACGTATTTTTGTCAGACTCCCAAAATGCTTTAAAAGCGCCCGCCGCCGCACCGGTCCGACACCGGCTACTTTTTGAAGCGGTGTTTCCGTGATGGCCTTGCTTCGAAGTTTGCGGTGATAAGAAAGGGCAAAACGATGGGCCTCGTCCCGCACGCGCATCAGTAAGTGCGTAGCGGGATCGCCCGGCGGCAGTTCAATGGGCTCGCTTTCGTCCGGAAGAAAAACCCGCTCGAAACGTTCGCCGCGTTCTTTGGCGAGGCCGATTAAGTCAATTGCGCCCAAACCGTAATCTTCTAAAACAGGCTGCACTGACGAAAGTTGCCCTACCCCCCCGTCGATTAAAATGAGATCCGGCAGCTTTGTTTCCGAGGGGGCATCCGTGCCTTCTTTTTTTCTGAATCTGCGTGAAAGCACTTCCGCCATCATGCCGAAATCGTTTGCGCCTTCAATGGTTTTGATCTTGAAATGGCGATAGTCCGATTTCAGTTCGAGGCCGTTTTCAAAGACCACCATTGAGCCGACCGCGTATGTGCCCATGATATTTGAAATGTCGTAGCCTTCTATACGGGCGGGTAGTTTATTTAATTGCAGCAATTCTTGCAGCATCAGGAGTTCCGCTCTGCCGCCTGTGCGGACTTTTTTTCGCGCGGACAAGCTATTTTCTGCGTTCTCTCGTGCTAAGGCCAATAAATCCTTTTTTTTGCCGCGTTGTGGGAAGTGCAAACGTACGGGCCCGGCTCTCTGTCCGGCAAGCCACTCGGTCAAGAGTTCGGCTTCTTCCAAATTAAAGGGCATCAGGATTTCGCGTGGAATGAGCATGTCTTTGTGGTAAAATTGCTGAACGAATCCCGCGCAAAGGGCTTCATCGGAGATCTCGGCAACCTGTTCAAAAAAAAAGCCTTTCCGGCCAATAACCTTTCCCCCGCGCACAAAAATGACCTGAATCTCAGCCAATGCCGCATCACGCGCAAGGCCGATGACATCCTGATCTTTGGTGTTTGAGAAGGTAATCCGCTGGTATTGTAAGGCGCGCTCCACACGTCTGATTTGATCGCGTAGACGCGCCGCCGACTCAAAATCGAGTACATCGGCCCGTTGTTGCATCTGTGTTTTTAAGGCTTTGATCAGCGCTTTGTCTTTTCCTTCCAAAAAAAGGATGAGTTGATGAATCATCTCACGGTATTCGTCCTTGCGTTGATAACCCGTGCAGGGCGCCAGACAGCGTTTGATTTCGTATTCGATGCAGGGCCGGTCGAGTTTGCCGTCGATTTCAATCGTGCAGTTGGGAATCGGGAAGATACGCCGGACGAGTCCGAGGATTTCACGCAGGCCGCCACCGGGTACATACGGCCCAAAATAACGTGCGCCGTCCTGTTTCATTTTGCGTACTTTTTCGAGGCGGGGATACTCTTCTTTAATCGAAAGTCGAAGCAAAGGGTAGTTTTTATCATCCCGCAAGGTGACGTTGTATTTCGGACGGTGCCGTTTGATGAGGTTGTTTTCGAGAATCAGTGCTTCGAGTTCCGAGCCTGTGACGATAATTTCAAAATCCGTGATCCGCGCAATCATCGAGGCAATTCTGGGACTGACATCCCGGCTCGACTGAAAATAGCTGCGCACGCGGTTTGTCAGTATCTTCGCTTTGCCCACATAGAGGACTTCGCCCCGCGCACCCTTCATGAGGTAAACCCCGGGCGATTTGGGCAGAGCATCCAGTTTTTCCTTTAAGTCCATCGGCAGGCTTTCTTATGCGCGGTCCGCCTTAAATTTCCGCAAACGCAGGGCATTGCTCACGACGCTGACGGAAGAAAGTCCCATTGCGGCAGCGCCTAAAACCGGAGAGAGACGGATGCCCCAAAGCGGATAGAGCGCACCTGCGGCAACCGGAATGAGTATGATGTTGTAAATAAACGCAAAAAACAGATTTTCTTTGATATTTCCAATGGTGGCCCGTGAAAGCCGAATGGCCGCGGAGATGCCTTTGAGTTGAGCGCCCGCAAGGGCCATGTCGGCGGCGGCCAGCGCAACATCGGTCCCGGTGCCGATGGCGATGCCGACATCGGCACGCGCCAGGGCGGGGGCGTCGTTGATGCCGTCGCCGACCATCGCGACACGATGGCCTTTTTTTTGAAGCCGGACGATTTGATCGGCTTTTTGATCGGGCAAAACTTCGGCAATGACTTGGTCGATGCCGACGGTTCGTGCAATGGCCTCGGCCGTCTTGTGTTGATCGCCCGTAAGTAAAATGACTTTGAGTCCAATCCTGTGTAAGGCCGTAACGACTGCTTTTGCGTCTTCTTTTACAGTGTCGGCAACAGCGATGATGCCCAAGGCCTTGCCTTCTACGGCCACAAACATCGGTGTTTTGCCGGATTCGGCGAGTGTTTCCGCTTCTTTTTCGAGTGCTGCGATTTGAATGCCTTCGGATTGAAACCATCGAGCTGTGCCCAAAAACACGGTTTTCCCTTCAATTTCGGCACGGATGCCCTTGCCGGGCAGGGCTTCAAAATTTGTTGCATCGGACAAGGGGATGCCTTCTTTTTTTGCTGCGTTTAAGATGGCTTCCGCAAGGGGATGTTCTGAGTTTTTTTCGGCACCGGCGGCAAAAAAGAGCAATTTCCGGGGATCTCCCGAGGGCGCAATTAGGTCGGTCACAACAGGTTTTCCGTGGGTGAGTGTCCCGGTTTTATCAAAGACGACGGCGGTAATTTGATGGGCATTTTGCAGGGCTTCGCCGCTTTTAATCAAGATACCCGTCTCTGCGCCTCGGCTGATGCCGACCATCACCGATGTGGGGGTCGCCAGTCCCAGCGCGCAAGGACAGGCGACGATCAAGACCGCGACGGCGGTGAAGAGTGCGTGCGTCAATACAGGTTCCGGGCCGATGAAAAACCAGATTAAAAAAGAAATTACGGCGATGCCGATGACGGCGGGCACAAAAACGGCGGCGATTTGATCGGCCAATTTGGCAATGGGCGGTTTGCTGCCCTGGGCTTCTTCCACCATGCGGATAATTTGGGCGAGGGCCATTTCAGCCCCCACTTGTTTCGCTACAAAAACAAAACGGCCGGTCTGGTTGAGTGTGCCCCCCACGACACGATCTCCAATGCCTTTTTCAAGGGGAAGGCTTTCCCCTGTAATCATCGACTCGTTCACAGCGGAGTAACCTTCAATGATTTCGCCGTCCACCGGAATTTTTTCTCCCGGCCGCACGACAATACGATCCCCCACAGTCACATCGGCCAAGGGGACTTCTTTTTCTTCTCCGTTTTCCTGAAGAATGCGCGCGGACTTGGCTTGCACGCTCATGAGCTTTGTAATGGCGTCCGAGGTCTTTTGTTTTGCGCGATGCTCCAGGAGGCGGCCAAGTAAAATCAGTGTGATAATGGCGGCGGAGGTATCAAAATAAACTGCGGGAGTGATTCCGCCTGCGGCCAGCGTCTTAGGGAAAAAGGTCGCGACCATGCTGTAAAAATAAGCCGCGGAGGTGCCAATGGCGATGAGAGTATTCATATCGGTCGTGCGATGGCGGGCTGCGCCCCATGCCCCGCGGTAAAACGGCCCACCGGCCCAAAACTGCACGGGCGTCGCCAAAAGCCACTGTATGATACGGACGACGTTTGCATCTAAACCCAGTCGAGGCCCGGCATGCATCAATGTAAAAACCGAAACCGTCAGAAGCGAGGCCACAATCAATTTCCTTTTTAACGCCCTTTCCGCCTGTTTTTCCCGTATTTTGACCCTGTCTTCGGCATTGTTTTCTTCCGCAGTTTCAATGATTTCGTACCCTCCGGAACGGATGACCGCCTTGAGTTTTGCCGCGCCGGTCATCGTTTCAAGATAGAAGATCGTCGCTTTTTCCGTTGCCAGGTTCACGGAGGCTTCCACTACACCGGGTGTTTTTTTTATGGCCCGTTCAATACGGCCCACGCAGGCTGCGCAACTCATGCCGCCGATTTTGAGCGTGATTTCTGCTTGATGCACATCGTAGCCGGTTTGATGCACGACCGAAATCACCTGAGGCAGTCTGCCGTGTTCATTCAATTCAATCCTTGCCTTTTCGGTTGCTAAATTGACGGAAGCGTGTGCCACGCCTTCGCTTGCATTCAGTGCCTTTTCAAGCCGTGCCACACAACTCGCGCAAGTCATGCCGGTGACGGGCAAATCAATACGGTTTTTGTGTGTTAAATCGTCTTTAAAGGGAGTCATTTGGATTTTTCCGATTTGAGTCCTTTGACCGGTGCAGGCTTTCAATCATACCATTTGGCCAGCCGCTTGGGCGAGACGCCCGCAAAATAAAGGCCGAGCAGCAGCATGTTTCGGAAACTTGTGAAATAATAGCCTTGCCGCCGCCAACGGCGTGCGGAGGTGCTGACGGTTTTTTTGAGCAGCACAATACGGCCTTCTTTTTTTAAACGTCTGATTAATGCGACGTCTTCCATCAGAGGCAAATCCGGGTATCCGCCGATGGCTTCAAAAACTGTGCGCCGTACGAAGAAGGCCTGATCTCCGTAAGGCAGCTTCCAATAAACGGATCGCAGGTTGGCGATCCAGCATACCCATAATAAAAAAGGATGTTTGGAAGCGATGTGAAGCCGGAAGGCACCGCCGAGTAGGGTCCTATTTTTCATCGTTTCAAGGATCAGGGCGATGCCCTCAGCGGGCAGACGGGTATCGGCATGCAGAAAGAGCAGAATGTCTCCTGTCGCTTGCTTTGCCCCGGCGTTCATTTGCCGGGCTCTGCCGG
>JALUVJ010000053.1 GCA_027020665.1 Nitrospira sp. | reverse complement strand
CATTGAAATGAAAAACCCACGCAGTCAGGGCGAAAAAGAGCCGAAAAGACGCCTTGCATGTTGAATGTCGACACGCCTTAATCAGAGCTTCCTAAAAAGAACTACCAGTGCCAGATACGGTCGTGGCTTTCAATCAGATCCAGTATCCCTTCTCGGTTTACGGTTTTGATGCCGGGGATGAGTTCGGAAAGCGAGATGCCGCGTTTGGCAAGGTCTTCTTCCGAAACGTACACCCCCACTCCTTTTTCCATCAGGGCGATGATATCCTGGTCAATTTGCGCGGCGTGGGTCTGCTGCCATGCCCCGAAGGAAACTTGCGGGGCCTTCTGTCCCGCGACGGCATAGTTGACCGCGTTGCCGCGCAATAAGGCGGTGAGCGCCGCACCTGCGCCTTTCATGGCATGCGTGATCCACACCACAGTATCGTCCTGTTCTTCAATGGTTGCGCGATAGGCACTTTCGATGATGTTTAATGTTGTTGCCATGAGCGTCCTCCTCCTTATTTTGTAGGAATGACCAAGGTATTGTCCGATGCATTGGCCCAGTTGACCAAATCGCCCGGCGTACCGCGCCGGACGCCGGGAACGGCTTCGTCCATCCCCCGCTCATCTACGCAAAGTCCGCAGTTGACCCAGTCCATTTTTGCGCCCGATTTCTCGGCATGTTTCATGATTTCCAGCACCCAGTCTTTTGGCAAGGGATGGTTCCATTCTTCTTTTTCAAAACCATGCACCTTATTGGCGTGTGCGGTCTGCTTTGAAAAAGGGATGCCCACTGCGCCTTCGTAAGCAAAGACGTTCACATTGTATCCGCGGCGCACGGCGTTGTCGATGAGCCGAAGGGCTGTCGTGGTGCGCGCATTTTCAAAGGGCGCATCCATCAAACAAAAAGTCAGTGTTTTTTTCTCAGACATGCTGTTCTCCTAATGCCATAACGTTTTAACGCCGTCCGCCATTTGATCAATGACGACATCCAATTCCGACGGGACAACGCCGTCGACAAGGGCACTGCTTGCAATGCCGCGCTCTTGCAACGAAAGATTGTCGGCCAAAACCCGGACACCGTCCGTTGCCAGTTTTGCGAGGGTGCCGTCACCGGGGTTTTTTCGTGCGGGCAGGACGCCGTTTTGGATCAAAAACAGGGTGACTTCATTGCCGCGTTCCTTCAGTCCCGAAGCAAGATCGTAAAAGTAAGCCACGTCGTTGACCTCAAAGGGGTCACGCGACGCAATGAGTAAATAGTTGGCCATCACACACTCCTTAATTCACAGCCTAAAATATCGACCATTCAATATATTCTGAACGATCCGTTTAAAAAACGTAGGCTATCGCTTTTTGTTTGCTCAGTCAATCATTAACGGGCTTTTTGCGTGACAAAACATCCACCTTATTCCGGATAAAAATGGTTTTGAGCCTTTATCTTTTTGAAAAATGAGACGAGACGCATGAATTCCTGAAATATCAAAACGGCCTATGTTAAAATGCGATTTTGCTGGAATCAACGATGGGACAAGTGACTGAAAAAAAAGTGGCCGACTCTGTTGCACACATGACGCAAATTGTGTTGCCCAACGACACGAATATACTGGGCAATCTGCTGGGCGGGACCTTGATGCACTGGATCGATCTTACCGGCGCGATTGTCGCCAATCGGCACTGCCGGTCCCCCATTGTCACGGCCTCAATGGAGCGCATCGACTTTTTGAACCCCATTCCGCTCGGCCATCTGGTCATTTTAAAGGGCTCTCTCCAATATACGGGCAGAACTTCTATGGAAGTCCGTGTCGCCGTTCTTTCGGAAAATACACTCACAGGAGAACAATCTGAAGCCAGCAATGCCGTTTTGACCTATGTGGCCGTGGATCGGCAGGGCAAACCCGTTCCGGTGCCCAAACTCATTCTATTGAACGATACGGAAAAACAACTTTATCAGGAGGCCGAAACGCGAAAAAAACAGCGTTTGGCTGATCTTCAATCTAAAGTGAAGGAAGCTAAAGGTGAGGGAAGCGTGTGAATAAAACACATACGGAAGACGCCAATCAATTTTTTTTAGAAAAATACGGGCTCTCAAGGCGCGCACTTGAATCGACACTCGGTAAGGTGATCGGAAAAAAGATGGACTATGCCGACCTCTTTTTCGAATAT
Organism: Nitrospira sp.; assembly: GCA_027020665.1. GTDB lineage: Bacteria > Nitrospirota > Nitrospiria > SBBL01 > JAADHI01 > JAADHI01. The sequence goes on along the minus strand of JALUVJ010000053.1, from coordinate 56,166 downwards.
GAAACTAGCGAATTTCTGAGTATGGAAGAAGGCATCGTCAAAAAAGTTTCCAAAGATATCTCTCAAGGCGCGGGCGTGCGCGCGATTTCAGAAGAAAAAACAGGCTATGCCTATTCGGATGAAATTACGGTCGAGCACTTGCTTAAGGCCGCCGAAACGGCGGGCTATATTGCGGCATCCGGCGGGTCATCGGCATCCATTCCCGTTCAATCGCCCCGCTTGCCCGGATCAAACCTTTATCCTGTTGAAACACCCCCGATAGACGTGCCGACACAGGAGAAAATTCAGTTGCTTCAAAAAATTGACCGGCTGGCCCGTGCGTACGATCCGCGCATTAAAAAAGTGATGGCCTCCTTCAGCAGTGAATATAAAAAAACATTGGTCGTAACCTCGGACGGCCTCGCGGTGGGGGATATTTTACCGCTCATGCGGCTCAATGTCACCTGCATCGCCGAAGAAGGGAACAACCGGCAGGTCGGCGCTTTCGGCGGCGGGGGACGCAGCGACTTTTCATTTTTCTTTGAATCTGCCAGCGCCGGCGCAGAAGAGGCACGCTATGTGCAATACACGCACGAAGCCGCCCGACAGGCCATTTTGAATCTTTCTGCGATTGCCGCACCGGCAGGCACGATGGAAGTGGTGCTCGGACCCGGCTGGCCCGGCATTTTGTTACACGAGGCCGTCGGTCACGGATTGGAAGCCGATTTCAATCGCAAAAAAACATCGGCCTTTTCGGATAAACTCGGGCAGCGCGTGGCCTCCGAACTGTGCACGGTCATTGACGACGGAACGATTGCAGGCCGACGCGGATCAATCAATTGTGACGACGAAGGCACACCCGGCAGTCGCACGGTCCTCATCGAAAAAGGGATTTTGAAAAACTATTTACAAGATAGATTGAACGCCAAACTCATGGGCATGCCGCTCACGGGCAACGGGCGGCGCGAAAGTTATGCGCACAGCCCCATGCCGCGCATGACCAATACCTATATGCTCTCCGGGGAATCGGATAAGGACGACATCATTCAATCCGTCAAAAAAGGCATTTATGCGGTTTCTTTTGGCGGCGGGCAGGTAGACATCACCTCAGGGAAATTCGTCTTTTCCGCAAGTGAAGCCTACCTGATCGAAAATGGCAAAATCGGTGCGCCGGTGAAAGGTGCCACCCTCATCGGCAACGGCCCGGATGTGCTCACCAAAGTCACCGGGGTCGGTAACGACATGGCGCTCGACTCCGGCGTCGGCACCTGCGGCAAAGACGGCCAAAGCGTACCGGTCGGTGTGGGGCTGCCGACGATTAAGATTTCGGAAATGACGGTCGGCGGCACAGCTTAATCAGGGCTTTCTAAAACAATACGCCCCGGCGTGTCATTTTTCTTGCAAGCGGCGTGTTTCTCTCAGCTTCTCTAATACAGCCATCATGTCCGGCGGCGGCACGGCTGTGAAATGCTGCTTCTCTTTTTTTATAGGATGAATAAATCCCAGTGTTGCGGCGTGCAGCATCTGCCGGTCGGCGCTCAGCCCCGGTGATTTCGCCGTTTTTCGGCCGTATTCTTTATCACCGATGACGGGATGACCGATGTGCGCCAGATGCACACGGATTTGGTGGGTGCGCCCCGTTTGCGGTGAAATTTCCAGCAATGTTGCATTTTTAAAGCGTTCTTTGATGCTGTAACGGGTTTCGGCCTCACGCGGGCTGGCAGTGCGCGCCGAGATTTTTTTGCGATGAATCCGGTCGCGTCCGATGGCCAGATTGATTTTTCCTGCCTTTTTGAGCTTGCCGCACACCAGGGCCAGATATAAGCGGTCAATGCTGTGATCTTTAAACTGTGTTGAAAGGCTGCGGTGCGCCGCGTTGGTTTTTGCGATCACCATCACCCCGGAGGTTTCTTTGTCCAAACGATGCACAATGCCCGGCCGTTCTCGGCCGCCGATGCCGGTGAGGTCTTTGCAATGAAACAAAAGCGCATGCACCAGTGTCCCTTCGTAATGCCCCGGTGCCGGATGCACGACCATGCCCGCCGGTTTATTCAGGACCAACAAGGTTTCATCTTCAAACAAGATGTCGAGCGGGATATCCTCCGGGATCAAGGCCAAGGGTGTTGGGGCCGGAATCGTAATGTCGATCAGATCCCCTTTTTTGACTTTATAGCTTGCGCGCGTGGGACGGCCGTTTAAAAGGATTTGCTCTTCGCTGATCAATCGCTGGATTTGAGACCGGGTGAAGGAAAGCCCTTTTTTGATGAGATAAAGATCAAGCCGTTCAGGATTTTTTTCGTCGGGCACCCGAATGGGCGATGAGGGGAAAGTGGGCATTCTTTTAGGAAGCGCCAATCAAATCCGGTCTGCGACCGGAAACAAAATCGGGACAATCATCTCACGCGTTTCAACATCATCGTAAGGCATGCCGTTTCACGATGCCTCTGAGCAATCGGCCCAATAAATCCGCGCCGGTGATAATGCGTTTTTCTTTGTTCCAATATAAAATGAGATCGTTGTCTACCACGTCGTCTTCGGCGTGTTCGGGGCGCACTTTAAACTGTAGCAAAATTTCGCCCAGTTGTGTGCCCGGACGCGTAATGACGATCGGACGATGGCAGTACATGTACACGCTTTTGACCGCTTTTGCATACATGGCATCCCTTAAAAAGCGGTTGGCATTGAGTACCAGTACCGGCACATCTTTTTCATTGGTAATCATGACCCATTTTTCACCGGAGGCATGTACACGCTGCAAAAAAGGATCATCAAATTCCCTGTCAAAATGAGGAAAAAGCGGCAGGCCTCTGTCTGTTGAAGGCAAGCTGATGATGCTTTCCGGATTGACGATCTCTCCTTCGTCCTCAATATGGATGTCATCCAGGGTTAAAAAATTGACGGCGCCGATGCTCTCGATGCGTTCGAGGTCGGTTGCGTCCGCATGGGCGTGCTGTTGCAGCAGGACTTTGATTTCGTCTTCCTTGAAATAGCCGACGGACTCCTTGCCCAGCCAGCGATCCAGCAGCAGGGCCGTGGGTTTGGCGATGGGATAAAGCAGGAATTGATAAAAATGAATCACGGGAACGAGCACGGCGCTCGCTTTGAGGGCATGCCTGGAGAGATAGGCCTGCGGAATAATTTCGCCAAAAAAGGTGATACCGAAGGTTGAAAACGAAAAAGCGGCAAGCCCCGCGAAAATGGACTCACTCAGCAGCGTTAAAAGCACGTTGCTGCTTACATTGCCCCAAAGCAGGGTTGTCAGTAAGAGGTGTGTGTCTTTTCTGAGTTCGAGAATTCTGAGCGCATCGGCATTGCCGGCTTCGGCCTGGACTTCCAGTTTCAGTCGGCTCACACCGAAAAAACCCAGGTTCAGACCGGAAAAGATGGCGGATTGCAGTAAACAAAACAAGATGCCTGCCCAGGTTACGGCCAGCATGATAAGCCATCCCCTCTGTCTGTCAAGTGGTGTTTTTTATTCAGAAAGGCTGTAGCTTCAGTGACTTTCAAAATATCTTGCGTGATTTCCTTTCGATGGAAACCCGTAACCCTGAGAACCGCACTATACGCTGCCGACCACCCTAACATTCACGATAACACACTTAAAAAGATAAAAACCAGAAAATGCAGGATTGAAAGCGCATAATTTAAACAGAGCACCTGTGGAATTTGAAAACATGTTATCGAGCAAAAGCGTTAAAGCGCGCCTTTCTCCGTGCGCGCTGAAGCAGTGCGGATATGGTCAACAATTTCCAATTTCAAGGATTTCGCCAAAGCTTCCGCATCATCCATATTCGCAAGCACGTCCTTCGGCCGGTGCGCATCGGCGTTGCAAATGACTCGAATGCGGTAATCCGCCGCGATTTCCCAAAAAGGCCGCCAGGGATAGCGCGGACGCGTCCCTTCCGCACCCTGAACCGGCGGTTTGCGAAATCCGTAGCCGTTGATCTCCAGCGGGGTGTTTGTTGATTCGGCCGCTTGAAGAATATCGCGCGCGCAGGCATCCAAATCGGCATTCCAATTCATGTTGCTGCACCCAAACAGGTCGGGATGGGCGATAAAAGCAAAGAGCCCTGTTTCCATCATTTCCGACACGTAACGGCCGTAAGCCGCCAGCGCCCCGGCTGTGTTAAGGGCTTCAAAAGAATTAATCCATGATCCGGCAAGCGGGGTGTAGTGTGCCGCGCCGATTAAGTAGTCATAATTGCGCGCACCCAGCAGTTCATCTTTAAAATAACCGAGATAATCCGCATCGTACTCACATTCCATACCCTTTAAGATCCGGATTTCGGGCAGGGCCTTTTGAGCAGATTCAATCGCTGCATCATAAGCGTCCAATTCCGTGAAGGCCATGCGGGCTTCCGGCCAGCGCCCATCGGGCAATGCCGCATGATCGGAAATCCCTAAAACCGGACTGCCCGCCGCCCGCGCACTGCGTGCGTAATCGATGACGTCGCCTTCGGCATGTTTGCAGCGAAAGGTATGGGTGTGAAAACTTGTTCGGGACATCGTTGTTTTACCCTACAGGGCCACATCCAGGGTGACGGGACAATGATCCGAGCCCGTCACGTCATTCAAGATATCGGCATCCTTGATCTGCGCGGCCAAGCCGGACGATGTGAGAAAATAGTCGATCCGCCACCCCACATTTCTTGACCGCGCACCGGCACGAAAACTCCACCAAGTATACTTGATTTTATCCGGGTATTTGTAACGAAAGGTGTCGATGAAGTTTGCGGCAATGAGTTGATCCATGCCGTCGATTTCCTCCTGCATGTATCCGGCGCTCTTGTTGTAATTTGCCTTCGGACGGGCCAAATCGATGGGCTGATGTGCGACATTGAGATCGCCGCAGACGATGAGCGGTTTTTCTTTTTCCAATGTTTTTAAATAGGCAAGAAAGTCGGCATCCCATGTTTGCCGATAGGCCAGCCGTTTGAGTTCACTGCCGGAATTGGGCGTGTAAACGGTCACGAGAAAAAATTGCGCAAACTCAAGGGCAATGACACGGCCCTCCTGATCGTGTTTTTCAATGCCCGTATCGTAGCGTACGGAAAGCGGTTCCCGGCTTGTGAGGACGGCGGTGCCCGAATAGCCTTTTTTAACGGCTGAGTTGGAATAAAGGTGAAAACCGTTTATCCCGGCTAAGGCTTCCGCAACTTGCTTATCCTGCGCCTTGGTTTCCTGGAGACAGAGCACATCACATCGCATGGCTTCAAGCGAAGCCAAAAAGTTTTTCTTCATTACCGCCCGGATACCGTTCACATTCCAAGAAACAAGACGCATTGCTTTAGGACCCTCTGATACGGGATTGACTATGGGGAGGGGTAAAACTTAATCCGAGTTTCCTTAAGAACAAAAAAATAATAGCGGCGTAGGGATTAAACACGGCGCTCTTTTTTGATCCGCAGTTCTTTCAATTGTCGCGCATCGACGTCGGAAGGCGCATCCGTCATCAAACAGATGCCCTTTTGTGTTTTAGGAAAGGGAATGACTTCCCGGATCGAGTCCGCCCCGGATAATAAGGCCACCATGCGGTCAAAACCAAAGGCCATGCCCCCGTGCGGCGGGGCGCCGTATTGGAGCGCCTCAAGCAAAAACCCGAATTTTTCTGCCGCTTCTTCTTTTTTGATGCCGAGCAGCGCGAATATTTTGGATTGAACTTCTTCCCGGTGAATACGAATACTGCCGCCGCCCAATTCGACCCCGTTGATGACCAAGTCATAAGCCTTCGCCCGGACTTGCATGGGATCACTTTCAAGCAGAGCAAGATCTTCATCCATCGGGCCGGTGAAGGGATGATGAATGGCAATATAACGTTTTTCGGCCTCGTCATATTCCAGCAAAGGGAAATCCGTCACCCAAAGCGGCTCAAAAATTTTTTCATCAATCAGATTCAGGCGTTTGCCCAGGCTGAGGCGGAGCGTACTCAAGACATCATGCACGACCTGTGTTTTATCCGCAACAAAGAGCAATAAATCGCCCGGCTCGCCTTTGAGGATTGTTTTGATTTCATCCTGTTGCGCCACACTAAAAAACTTCGTAATCGGCGCTTCAAGCGCATCCGCCGTGACCTTCATCCAGGCCAGCCCTTTTGCGCCGCGTTGAATCGCTTCATTCGTCAGGGTTTCAATTTCTTTTCTGGAAAGCCCCGCAAGGCCTTTGGCATTCAGGCCTTTGACGCTGCCGCCTTTTGAAACTACTGTGCGAAATACCTTAAAATCACAGCGCTCCGCCAATCCGGAAAGGTCTTTTAATTCGAGTCCGAAACGGGTGTCCGGTCTGTCGGTGCCAAAACGTGAGACCGCTTCGGCATAGGTCATGCGGGGAAAAGGATTTGGAAATTGAATATTGCAAATCTCCGAAAAGACCGCTTTTGTCATCTTTTCCATAATTGACAGGATGTCTTCTATGTCGATGAAGGACATTTCAAGGTCAATCTGCGTAAATTCCGGCTGGCGGTCGGCTCTGAGATCTTCATCCCGAAAACAGCGCACCACCTGATAATAGCGGTCAAAACCCGACACCATTAAAATCTGCTTAAAAAGCTGGGGCGACTGCGGCAGGGCATAAAAGTGGCCCGGATTCAGACGGCTGGGCACCAGAAAATCCCGTGCGCCTTCCGGAGTGCTCTTTGTCAGAAAGGGCGTTTCCAGTTCTAAAAATCGGTTTTGATTCAAAAAATGTCGGATGGACTGAGAAAGACGGTGCCGCAGGATAAAAATCCGCTGCACGCCGGAACGGCGCAAATCCAGATAACGGTATTGAAGCCGCAAGCCCTCGGAGATGTCTTCATCATCTTCAATGAGAAAAGGCGGTGTTTTGGAGCGGTTTAAAATCCGGAGTTCTTGTGCCAAGACTTCCACTTCGCCTGTCGGGATCGTCTTGTTTTCTGTTTCCTCCGGTCTTCGCGCAACCTTGCCCTTGATTTGAATGACATACTCAGCCCGCAGCGCATGGGCCTGTTGATGAACGCCGGGAGAGAGTTGCGGATTGAAAACAACCTGGACAATGCCTTCCCGGTCGCGCAGATCAATGAAGGTCAAGCCCCCGTGGTCACGGCGGCGGTGGACCCAGCCTGCGAGCGTGACTTCGGTTTCCAGGTTTTTTAGGGAAATTTCACCGCAGTAGTGTGTTCGAAACATCGCGCGGGAGAATAGCACGCGGGAGAAAAAATTGTCAATTTAAACGGGACGAACAAGTGAAGGGTATTGCCATGCGTGCGCTGATTCCAAAATTCCGCGATCGCGGAATTTGAACCCGCCGGTTTCGGATGATCTTCAGGACTGGATTTGTTTTGAAAACAATGCTAAATTGCGCCTTGATCGGAACAGAAACAAGAGTTGGGTGGAGGATTTGATGGGATACGAAGTGGACTATTTTCACGCACGATTGGAATGGGTCGAAGGCGACCAAGGCACAACGCTCGACTACGGGGCCTACAGCCGAACCCATCATGTAAAATGCCCCGAAAAACCTGAGATTGTCATGTCGGCTGCGCCGCAATATAAGGGGAGCCCCATCCTCCATAACCCGGAGGAGCTTTTTACGGCCTCCATTGCATCCTGTCAAATGTTGACTTACTTGGCACTGGCCGCCTTCACAAAAATTCGGGTCCTGGCATATACGGATGATGCGGAAGGCATTCTCAAGGTGGATAACCGGAAAAAACGGTGGATCACCCGGGTCATCCTGCGTCCTAAAATTCTCATTACGGAAGAAAGCGACCCGGAAAAGGCCCTTTCATTGGTCGAACGGGCGCACAAACAATGTTTCATTGCAAGTTCCGTGAATACGGAAATCATCAACGAAGCAGAAATTCTGACTCCCTCACACCCCTAAGTGAAGAGTTGTTATCGGGTCTTTCAATTTCCCTGCTGTTCCAAGTATTCCGGTAAGGGGATCGGGGGATTTCCCCGGACAAAAAAATCCGGATTCGACAAATCGGCCTTATTATAAATAAGTGTTTTGCCGCGGCGGTTTGTCACACTCCCGCCGGCTTCATTCACAATGGCATGGGCCGCAGCGGTATCCCATTCCATCGTCCGGCCAAGCCTTGGATAAAGGTCTGCCTTCCCCTCTGCCACCAGGCAGAGTTTGAGAGAACTGCCCATGGATATCAATTCATGCGGCACGATTTTTTCCAAAAAGGCACTCAAAGCCGAACCGCCGTGGGAACGGCTGACGGCTATTTTGAGCCGATGGCCGCGATAATCCGAGACAGCAATACGATCGGGCTTATTGTTCCCTTTCTGCTTGAAAGCCCCCAGACCTTCTGCCGCATAATAACAAAGATCCAGCGCAGGGGCGTAAACGACACCCATGACCGCAACGCCACGGTAAATCAATGCGATATTGACGGTAAATTCGTCACTGCGTTTAATAAATTCTTTTGTGCCGTCCAATGGATCAATGAGCCAATACCGTTCCCAGCCGGAGCGTAAAGCGTAGGGGACTGTGATGGATTCTTCTGTTAATACGGGCAGCGCGGGGTTGCGCTTTTTCAGGGTATCCACGATGAGCCGATGCGCGGCGAGATCGGCTTGGGTCAGCGGAGAGTGATCCTTTTTGTAGGTCGTTCCAAAATCTTCTTTCCGATAGACACTTAGGATGGCTTCACCGGCCTTTTTTGCCAGTCTGACAATCTCTGATAAATCCGTTTCATTTTCTTGATGTGCGTCAGCTTGCTTTTTTCCGAATGTCAATTTCTTAGCCCCTCCATCTTTTCCGGATGAGATCGACCTTGGGTTGTTCACCCCTCTCCCTGTTTTTTTCATTCATTTTCACATTTTCAAGGTATTCCAGGAAAAAGACCGCAAAAAAACCGACAAACACCGCCAAGAGGGTTGCCGAAATGACGATAAGGGTCTTTTTCGGTTTCACCGCTTTTTCGGGCACGGTCGCAACATCCAAAATCTGTACGGTCGAGCTATCCTTGGCTTCCTGGATGCGGGCAATCTCATATTGTTCCGTAAGCAGGCTGTAGAGGGTTTCATCAATTTTTACGTCGCGCAGCAGTCTGAGGTATTGCAGCCCCAAATCCGGCAGACGGTTTGTGGGGATGAAGAGCCCTTTTGAAGGATTCATCATGTTTGCGTCCCCTTTTTCAAGGGTCAGAAGGGATTGCTTCAGCTCTGCGACTTCGGTTTTTAAGAGTGTGACTTGCGGATTTTGAGGGGTCGCGTAGGAGAGCAGGGTTTTAAGCGCAACTTCTTTGGCCATCAATTTCCCCTTGACGGCACCCATTGCGTCGATAATCGCCTCTGATTGGGCATCCAGTTTGACTGCGCCGTTTTTTTCCTGAAAAGCTTTGACGGCTTCTTCCGATTTTGCAAGCGCCGTTTTCGCCTCTTTCAGACGCCCTTCGATGAAGCGCCGGGTTCTGCCTCCGGAGGTCATCATGATCTGCCGGTTGATTTTATCGAGTGCCGCAATAAAGGCATTGGCAAGCTTCGCGGCACGTTCCGGGTTTTTATCTTCCACGGTAATCGAAATAATGCCTTCCCGCGATTTACGGAAACGGGTGGCCTGCTCCAACTGAAATCGCGTGTCCGCCATTGTTTCCTTTTCGTAGATCGTTTTTAAATCGAATTGCGAGATAATATCGTCGAAAACGGTCCGGCTGTTTAAGATGCCCATCCAACGGTCTGCCTGAGATTTCATGTCCAGCGCGCCCCCGGCCAAGCCGCTCAGGCCCTTCGGCAGTTGTGACGCGATCAGGCTTACGGCGCCTCCGCTTTCTTCGGGTTGCAGCAGGCTGGCCGAGGCGGCGTATTTTTTGGGTAACAATACACTCACAATAACAGAGACGGTGAAGGCTGAAAGCACGATCGCAAAAAAAACACGCTTGCGTTTGAGCAAGGTACGCCAGAGGGCCGGCAGGTCGATTTCATTTTCTTCATGCATGTTGTCCACCTGCTTTAAAAGGCTACAATCAGCACACCGGCGGTGACTGCCATTTGGTAAAGAATTTGGGTCATGTCCTTGACTTCTCTCAACCAAAAGATTTTGTCCAACTGTTCTGGTACAACAATTGTGTCGCCCGGGTCAAGCACAGAAGATTTAAGGGCCTTCTTCCAAAACCAAAACCCTTCGCTTTGGCGTTCGGAATAAGCCGTGCCGTCGACCTTGAGGATGTAGAGGGCGTCTTCGTTTGCATCTTCCGTCAGCCCGCCCGCTTTGTCGAGATAATCCGCAACCGTGGTGTCTTTGTCAAAGATAAACGCCGTTTGATTAAAAACCGCACCCAAGACTTGAATTTGCTGCGGCTGCTCCGGAACGATGAGCACATCGCCTTCTTCAAGTACGACATCCGATGCGGAGCCTTTAAATGTGTCGAGGGGGCCGAGCGCGATGGACATGCGCCCTTTTGCCTTGGCCGAGCGCATTTTGGCAATCAAGGCATCCCGTTGCCCCATTGAAGCCTTGTGTTGCTGGGCGGCTTCCGGGCTCAGGGCCGCTTCAATCGTGCTTGCCGAGTGCGAGAGCAGTTGTTGTTCCAAACGGTCAATGGCGTCGTCCAATTGTCGTTGCTGTAAAACCTGGACCGATTTTCGTGTAAAGATCGCCCCTTTGGGAAAGGCATTTTCCGTCAATCCGCCTGCGCGTTCGAGTAAAGACGAAAGCCGTTCCCCTTTCCGTGTGGGATAGGTGCCGGGAAAACGCACTTCGCCTTCAATGCGCACGGTGCGGTAGCGTTCCCATTCGGGCACGGCGCGGATTGAAAGATAGTCATCCGGCTGTAAGCGGATGTTTTCAGCCGGATCGCCCGAAATCGCCTTTTGTATATCGACAGACCGGCGTTCGATTTTCGGGCCTTCCGGGGTAGGGGTCAGTCGTGTGAGTTCGGCGGTATCTAAAAAGGCATAATACAAGGTGCCGCCGGCAAGACTGATGAGATCTCTGATCCGCATGTTTTTTGCCCAGGCATATTCCCCGGGGACACTCACCGCGCCCACGATGTGAACCGTTTCCTCCTGTGCGAGCGCCCATTGGTCAAAGAGATAGACTTCATCCCTTGCATGAAGGACGAGATTTTCTGCCTCTATTTCGTGCAGGACCGCTTTTTTGAAATCAAAACCGATCTTTTCTCCCCGAAAATCGGGCGGCATTTTTCGGATGATGAGGCCTTCCGGCAAATAAGAATCAGGGTGGGCCGGTCTTTCGAGGCCGCCCGCCAATTTAAAAAGATCCGAAAGCCGCATCCCCGGACGATATTCATAATCCCCGGGACGATTGACTGCGCCACTGATCCGGACCTGAAGCTTTTCCATCAAATCCCAACGCTGAAAAACAACCAGTTTGTCTCGAGGCTGCAGGCGGATATTGGCTTCGGCATTGTTTTCAAAAAGGGCTTTTTTGAGTGCGACCGAAACATAGGTCTTACGGTCATCCGGGGGCATGAGGCGTTCGATCAGGGCATAGTCTAAAAAAGTTTCGGGTAAAAAGTCTTCCGGGCCATGAAAAAGATCCCGAACACGCATGCCTTCCACCCATTCAAAGATACCGGGACGCGCCACATTGCCTTTCACGGTCACGGCATTTTTGATCCGGTCGTCAATGGCAAACACTTGAACGCGGTCTCCGTCTTTTAACAAAACAGGATCTTGCGTATGCAAGGTGTTAAGCCGCACATCCAACACGATTTTTGAGCGCCCCTGCAAACGACGCTCAAGTTGCACGCGCTGTGCGTCGCCATCCGCACGGATGCCTCCCGCCATTTCAATCAAATCCTGCAAATACGTCGGTTTTTTGATTTCATAAAGCGCCGGGGCATGTATATTGCCCGAAATGCCCACACGCGGCCCGATGGTGGGAATAAAAATGACATCCCCTGAAACCAGCCGGACATCACCCGTTTTATCCCCTTTTAAAATCAAATCATAGAGGTCGAAACGTGTAACGGTTTTCCCGTTGCGCTTCACCTGAATGTCCCGCATGCTGCCAATCGGCCCGGGGCCTCCGGAGATGAAGAGCGCGTTGATCAAGGTTGCAAAAGAAGAAAGCGTGTAGCTCCCGGGATGCGCGGCCTTTCCGACGACAAAAACAAGCATTGTCCGGAGCTGTCCCATGCTGATATTTATTTTGACTTCCGAGGCCTTGTAGAAACGTGCAAAGGCTGTGTGAATGAATGTCTTGGCCTCTGAAAAAGACATCCCCGCCAAATGCAGGGGGCCCAACTGCGGCAACACGATTTTCCCGTCGCGGTCAAGCGTTTTGATAAAGTCGCCGTCAATCTTCCCCCAGACCGTGATGCGAAGCTCATCTCCCGGGCCCAATACATAATCCGCACTGACCGGAAAATCTTCTGCGGGTGTAAAGCGTTCCGGGACACTTTGAAATAAATCATACCCAAAAGGTTCGAGTTGCTCCGGGACTTTCAGCGGCTCTTCTTCACGGAGATAATCTTCAAAAGCAGAACGCGGACTGTCAAGGGACTCCGGTTTTTTGTCAAGGTTCTTCGGCAGGGCTTGCTTTTCCGGATCTGTCCCGAGGGCATGTGTAGCGGGATCCGCTTGTAATTCATCTTCAGGCGCGCGGGCTTCAGGCCCTTGAAACTCCAAAATTTTTCTGTTTTTTCCAAGTGTCTTTAGTATCGGTTTTTTTTGTGAATCGCGATTTGTCTCAGTTGCCCCGATCTCTTGTTGTTCCAGCTTGCGAAGGTGTGCCTTGCCTTGTTCAATTTCTTCGGGACTTAAGGCCCTCAAGTCCTGCTGTGCCAGATCGCGGCTGAAGGGTGCGGTGCCCGCTTGAAATTTGTTTGGGATGCTTTTTTGTTTCAGCGGGTCAAAAACCTCTTCGTTAACTTGAGCAAGCAGTATTTTGACATTGAATAGGCAGATGAGACCCAGCAGTCCCACGCAGGCGTGTAAAACCCGCTGCTTTATTTTCGGCCGGTTTTGAATGAAGGGTGAGTTTTGCCGTTTCACAAAAAACATGTTGAAAGAAAACCTCTTCTTCGGGGAATTTAAGAAAGCTTAATAGATCACGGTATAAAACGCCATAGAGAAAGAAGGGCCGCTTCAGTCTGAATGCAAAGATATGAGTCTATAATAAAAATATGGGAAGTTAAGACAGAGATCCCGCTAAAATTAAAACGAGACCGGAATTTGATAGCGTTTGAGTTTATTATAAAAGCTTGCGCGTGAAATGCCCAATAAACGTGCGGCTTTGGATTTGTTGCCTTTGCATTCCTGGAGGGACTCAATAATGCGCTCTCTTTCCACCTTGGACATGACTTCCTGAGTCGAACTGAAAAGGGAACCGGAGGGGGCGGCGTATCCCAGCGAAGTGACTTCTTCTTCAATTAATAAGGATTCCAGCGAAATTTCAGAGTTTTGAGAAACCAGGACGCCGCGTTCGATGACATTTTCCAGTTCCCGCACATTGCCTTTCCAGGGCATTCTCAGCAACAATTCTGAGGCTTCTTTGGAAAGAGACATCGGCGCTTTACCGTTTTTCTTGGCGTAGCGTTCAATAAAGTGATCGACCAACAGCGGGATATCGTCCAATCGGCCCCGCAAGGGCGGAATCATAATCGGCATAACGGCAAGGCGGTAATAGAGATCTTCCCGAAAAGTCTTTTTTGCGATCCCCTCTTTTAAAGAGCGGTTGGTTGCGGCAATCATGCGCACATTCACCTTCACGCTGCGGTTTCCTCCCACAGGCCGCGCTTCTCCTTCTTGCAGGGCCCGCAGTAGTTTGGATTGAAAAACCAGGCTGGTGTCACTGATTTCGTCTAAAAAAAGTGTGCCGCCTTCGGCTTCTTCAAAGAGGCCTTTCTTATTCGAGATCGCACCCGTAAAAGCGCCTTTGACATGTCCGAATAATTCACTTTCCAAGAGCGCCTCCGGCAAGGCCCCACAGTCGATGGCCACAAAAGGCCGATGTCGCCTCGGGCTCATTTGGTGGATGGCCTGCGCCACACGTTCTTTTCCCGTGCCGCTCTCACCGTAAATCAAAACCGTGGCGCTGCTGGGCGCCACAAGACGAATCATCTGAAAGAGCGCGCGCATTTTTTTGCTGTGGCCGATCATGCCGCAAAAAGAGGTCTCGTCCGGTGTATCGGAAGAGGGCAGAGCATTGAGTTTTTGTCCTACACGGCTTTTCCGGGGCATGTCCGCTGCGGTTTCCGAAGGTTTTGAAATATCCCGGATCATTTCAATTGCGTGGGAAATCTCACCGTTATCCCTAAAAACGGGATAGGCTGAAAATTCTTTCTCTGCAAGGTCTCCGTTTTCGCCGAATGTTTTGATGGTACGAAAGGGTTTTCCCTGTTTAAAGGCATCCATGCAAGGACAAGGCTCGCACGGGCTTTCACGTTCATGTAAGACCTTGTAACACTTTTCACCGAATGCATTCGTTTTTGCATCGGGCAAAGCCGCACGGTTGTTGTAACTGATGATAAAATCTTTATTAATGACAATAAGGGGTTCGGAAATATTGTTGAGTATCCTGGAATGAAACCGGCTGGACTGGGTGTCTGAATTTGTGTCCATTTTTCAACTCACTTATTTAAAGAGATCAACTCGCTACGTGCTTGAAGGGAAACATCATAGACGATCTGAAAATGAATAACAAGGTTTTATGACTCAAATTCCTGGATGATCCAAGTCGGACGGACACAATATGCCGCTTAAATAAGGACTATTTTTTAGCGCGTCCTTTATATTGATTCAGGCAAAGTTTCAGCCTGCGCAAAGGTTTCCGGGGTATTGATATTAAAAAGCGATCTGAGATCCGGATCAAGACTTCGAAAGGTTTTTTCCGGGAAAAAACAGGTGCGGAGCCGGAGAACTAAACGATGCAGGGCAAAGGATTTTGACCGAATGGCCGCAGTGATGGCCGGAAGACAGTCCGGGCCGTAAAAGGCATGCAGCGGATGCAGCCTGCCCGCAAGTTCGGGAACAACCCAGTCACAGCCTGCGGTGTGTGCCAGCATGGCCTTGATCACCGGCGCTTTGAGAAAAGGCATGTCTGCCGCCGCAACAAAAATCCCCTTCCCCGGAAAAGCGCGTAAGGCCGTTTCAATCCCGCCAATGGGACCGATGCCTGCAGTCCGGTCGCAAAGCACGGGACAAGAAAAACAGGCATAATCGTTTTCCGAATGGGAACGAGCATCGGTAACAATCACAACTTCAGAAAAAAGGGAGGAAAGCACATCCGTTGCGTAAGCAATCAGGGTTTTCCCCTTGAAGGGCATCAGGGCTTTATTCGCACCCATCCGCCGCGACTGCCCGCCGGCGAGTACGACACCGCAGACCGCATCAGAAACCCCGGCCGGATCTTTTGGCATTTTCTATCTCTTAGCGGGGAAAGGCTTCCCGCAAGCCTCCGTCAATGGGCAAAATCGCGCCGGTTGTTTTTGCTGCGCGCTCGGATGCCAGAAAAAGCACGGCTTCCGCAACATCGTGTCCAAGGATCGGGGTTTGCAGGAGGTTGCGCTTGGCGTAAAAGGCTTCGACTTTATCCGGGGAGATCCCGTGCGCTTTGGCACGCTCTTCGCGAACAGACTCAGACCAGAGCCCGGAACCCTCAAAAATCCCGTCCGGCGTCACCATGTTCACGCGGATGCCGACGGAAGCGTTTTCAATAGCCATGATGCGGGACAGTTGAGTTTGCGCGGCCTTTGAAGCAGAGTAGGCGCCGAAATCTTTCCCCGGCGCAAGCACGTTCTTACTCGTCACCACAACAATCGCACCGCCCAGTCCCTGCGCTTTCATGATTTTCAAGGCCGCCTGGGAAGTCAGCAAATGCCCGGTGGCATTCACACGCAACGAGGTCTCCCAATCATTCAGGCTGAGCGCATCCACAGAAGCCGTGCGTGCAATGCCTGCGTTTGAAATAAAAATGTCGAGGCCGCCGAAGGCCAGTGCCGCAGCTTCGAATCCCCGCTTCACATCACGCGCATTCCCAACGTCCATTGGAATAGCAAACGCCTGTCGGCTGCCGGCGGCTTCATTTAATTTGTCTGCCAAAGCAAATACCTTTTCTCCCGCAAGGTCGGTTACAATGACAGACGCGCCCGCCTCTACAAAGGCCGATGCGATGGCCGAGCCAATGGCGCCGGCGGCACCCGTAATCAACGCGACCTTTCTTGAAAAAGATTTTTCGGGGGGCAAGAGGGAAAGCTTGAAGTTTTCCATGGGCCAGTATTCAAAGTCACAAGTCTCTTTTAATGAAATGGTCCGGTAGGATTGAATGGCCGTTGCGGCCTCGATGACGGGAAAGGTGTGCATGTACAAGTCATGCACAATGGTCGCGGCGCGATCATCTTTGCCCGTGCTGAACATGCCGATGCCGGGGATTAAAATCACGCGGGGGTTGGGATCCAACATCGTGACGCCTTCGGGTTTGTAACGATTGAAATAATCCGCGGCCCGCTTGCGGTAGGCCGCAAGCCCTTTGCGGATCTCCTGGGTCAAGACTTTGAAATCGCCGGGATTTTTCGTGTCGACAAACAAGGGCCAGGGCCGCGTGTGCATGAGGTGATCCGGTGTAAAAGGGCCGATCTGCGTGAGTTTTTTCGCTTTTTCCGAACCGATAAACTTTAATAAGGCAGAGTCATCTTCGTAACGCATGACCATCAGCTTGTTTCGGCTGACTTCTCCCCGAAGGATCGGGGCAATCGCTGCGGCAAGCGTACGCCGTTTATTGACCGGCAGGCCCTTGACTTGAAGCGCGCCCATGACCTTGTTGCCCTTCAGTTTTTCTGCGGCGTAACGTTCGGCCTTGCTCACCATCTTGATGGTCATTTGGTAAGCGGCCTGCGCGGTTTCCCCGAAAGTAATCAAACCGTGTTTGTCGAGAATGATGCCCGTGATCTCCGGATTTTTCTCATAGGCTTGTGCGACCCGCTTTGAAAGCAGGAAGCCGGGACGCGTATAGTCGATCACGGCCACGCCATCGCCGAAAACCTCCCGGACGACCTTCCGGCTGTTGGGCGTATCGGTCAGGGCGCAGATGGCGTCGGCGTGTGTATGGTAAATGTGCGCAGGAGGTAAAAAGGCATGCAGCAAGGTCTCAATAGACGGTTTGGGCGCCTTGGGGTCCAGCATCGATTTCATTTGATAATCCACCATGGCTTCATCTGTCATGGCGTCGCGCTGTTTCAAGGGCAGGAGGTCTTGAAGCCGTAGCGGAGTGAAGTTTTTAGGGGCGATCGTACGCATGTCCGAGCCGGAGCCTTTGATCCAAAGCACCTTGGTTTCTCTGCCGGCATGATCCACACTTTTTGTTTTGATGGACGAATTCCCCCCGCCCCAAAGCACCAGACGGGTATTTGCACCGATGAGCCGTGAGGTGTAGACAACGAGATCAATGCCCGATAAGCCCTTTGCTGCCTTGTTTGACCACAAACTTTTCATGTACATTCCTCAATAAAAAAGGACTCAGCTTGCCGAGTCCCTTTTTTGTGCCGTATCAATCGTATCTCAATCAACTAATCCAGCGCGGTGACGGTAAAGACCGCCCCGTCTTCCGAAAGCCTGAACTCACTGTGCTCAATTTCGGAATCGTCTGAAAAAAGATCCTCAAGCAGCGTTTTGACAAAATCCTTGGCCATGAGCGACGCGCCGGGACTCAAACCCAAACCCGCCGTTTGCTCCGGATTACCGAATTCCAGTTCCGTGCCGCCGCCGCAGGATTCGGGCAAACGAAAACCCACAAAGACAATCTTTGCCCGGGGCAGCGGATCTATTTTATTGATGAGTAATTGCGCCAGTTCATTCATGATTTTGATTCCGCCTGAGTCGCAGCCGGAAAGGCTTTCAGTGTTTCATTTAGTTTCACTTTTGCGTCATTCATCATCAGTAAAGGCTCCAATATCAGGAGACGTTCCTGAATTTCCGAGTCGGTGTTAAAACGTCTCGCGGCCTGAATCACCTTTGTATGCATCATCGGCAGTTGAAATTGTTCCAGCAGGGGACGTTTCGTTTTTTCATTCAGGTCGAGCCATCTGAGCAGACGGGCCCTTAGACTCGGAAGCGGTGAAAACAGTTTATCGCCCAAAGCCGATAAGATATCAGAGTGCAGGCCTTTGCCTGCAAGCAGTTTTTCAAATTCGGTTTCAATCTCTTCATCGGGTAAATATTTGGAAACCGCATTGATGGTGATTTTCTGCGCCTCCAAGCGCAAGCCGGCAAAGTTTTCCCGCAGCAGCCGCAGCAGTTCCGTTCTGGATTCCGACGTTTTAAAACTACCGATCAACCCCACAACATTTTGTTTTTCCATTTCGTCCTGCACGCGATGCATGACATCAAAAAGACGCGTGAGCCGGGATTGATTAATGGGCAAGGCGGCAATCGCCTGATTGGCCACATCCTTGTCCCGGGCCACCGGAGAAGAAAGACGTTTTTCATACAGTGCAAAGAGGCCATCCCAAACTTCATCCTCAAGCGGGAGCGCATCTTTTGTCTTCGCAGCGGCGACAGCGCGGGCGGCTAAAACGGCACAGACTTCGCGCCGGACATTTTCGCTTTTGCTTTTCAGCGCGCCAAGCAAGGCCTGAATGACGGCTTCCGTATTGGCATACCCGGTCACACGGCCTTCTTTCGATACTTGAACTTGCAAGGCCCGCACGAGGTGTTGCAGGGTATCTTCCGAGCTTGTTTCCGTACAGCCGCGTAAAAGGGCTTCCAGGCAGCTTTCGGCATACTTGCCTTGCACATATTGCGCAAAGAGCCGCAGTGCGTCATCCCCGCCCTTAGGCAGTAAAGCGGTCATGGCATCCGTCACTGCGGCGGAATCACTTAAGTCGGCAAGTGTTTTATACAGCTCATTCCACACCGGCGGCTGCGCCACGAGGTCCTCTCGTGATAGCGCCGCGACCAAGTGGCCTAAGAGGGCTTCTTCAAAGGTTTTAAGGGCTTCGTGATTTTTTTCAAAGGCCAGACGATCCACCACCTGGTGAATCAGGCTTGCGCCTTGCAAACGCAGGTCGGGCTGAGAAACATCCAACAGGGAAAAGGCCGCTTTAACAAAGTCCACCTGAAAAGGCAGCCTTTTTAAAAGTCGAATTTCCATCTGCTGTATCCAGACGACAGGCTCTTTTTCGATGATCGGAATCACTGCCCGCCATACTTCGGGGTCCGGTTTTTGGGGATTAAAGACCAGTTGCTCTATCGCCTGTTGTCGTTCGGCATCCGATTTCACATTGGGATCCAATTTTGCCGCCAATTCGCTGTTCATTCAAACTCCTTCTTGTCCTAAAATTTCATCAAACCCGCAAGTCGATTTTAACCCGGCGGCAGATAAAAAAAGATTGTTGCACTAAGCCTAGTTCTAAAAAAAGAAAAGTCAAACAAATTTTATACCCTACTTGATGTTTTAAATTCAAGAATTACTTCAACCCCAAGATCAGCGATAGGAAATTGGCGTTAGGGCGAAAGTTCGGCATCTGGGCATTCAAAATGCTTCGACAGGAAAGCAACCCAGGAGAACCGGGCGAAAGGCTTTTCGGGTCTTTCCATGCTGCGAACGACTTCGGTAATCCGGGCCTCTCCAAAGGGCCGCCATGCCTTATCTTCTGTCGCGGCAATCAGGGCCTTTACGGAAGCATCGAGATCTCTCCTATGGCAAGTTGAATCTTCTTACCGCCCACACGGCCCCCGTGGGAGGTAATCCGCTCGCTTGGCGTTTCTAACTGATTTGAGGAAGTATCGTTTACCTCGCGGGTATCGGTTTGACGGCCGCTCGCGCGCCCTATCTCTTTAAAGAAATCAATCGCTGATTTTGGGCACTACGATTTCAGCAAGGCAATCTGTGCATCAATTCGCTTGAGGGCTTTCTCTTTACCCAAAATTTCCAGTACATCAAAAATGCCGGGACTGACTGTTTTTCCGGTGACGGCGGCGCGGACGGGCTGGGCAATTTTTGCAAGCTTCTTTCCCATCTTTTCACAAATGCCCTGCAAGGCTTCTTTCAAAGGGTCGTGCTCAAAAGGCGTTTCGGCCAAAACATCACGAACCGCTTTCAGAATGGGCAGGTTTTCGGCATTGAGAAATTTTTTTGTTTTTTCATCGTAAGGGATCTCATCGAGAAAATAACAGGCTGTTGACTCCGCCATTTCCACAATGTTGCGTGAACGTTCCCGCAGCGCCAAAATCACCGGGTTTAATTTTTCAAAATCGATGGATTCTTTTTTTATGCCCAGTTTGGCAAGATGCGGCAAAAGCGGCGGAATCAAAAAATCCGGCGTCCCGGTTTTGATGTAACGGGCATTGATCCAATTAAGTTTTTCAGGATTAAAAATCGCGGCGGAGGTGCCGACTTCTTCCACGGCGAATTTTTCGATCAACTCATTCAGCGTGAATAATTCCTGATCCCGGTGCGACCAACCCAAACGCACGAGATAATTCACCATTGCTTCCGGCAAATAGCCTTCTTCACGATATTGCTGCACGGCGGTTGCCCCGTGGCGTTTGGAAAGGCGGGCCTTGTCGGCACCCAAAATCATCGGCACATGCGCAAACTTCGGCACGGGATAATCAAAAGCCTCATAAAGCTGAATCTGGCGCGGCGTGTTGTTAAGATGATCATCTCCCCGGATGACATGGGTTATCGCCATGTCCGCATCATCGACCACGACACAAAGATTGTAGGTCGGGCTGCCGTCTGAGCGTGTAATAATGAGGTCGTCCATCGTGCTGCGATCAAAAACAACGTCCCCTTTTACAAGATCGTTCACCACGATCTTGCCTTCGGTTCGGGCTTTAAAACGAATCGCAAAAGGCAAATCGGGTGCGGGCCCGCTGCGCTCACGGCAGCGCCCGTCGTAACGCGGCACACGTTTTTCTTTCAGGGCGGCCTGCCGCCGCTCTGCCAATTGCGCTGCCGTGCAATAACAGCGATAAGCTTTTCCCCTTTCGAGCAGTTCCGCAGCCTTGCTTTTGTAGAGGTCGAAGCGTTCCGTTTGACGCACCACATCGTCCGACCCGCCTTCCCATTGATCCCAGTCCAAACCCAGCCAGTGCATGCCGTCCAGGATGGCCTCAATCGCTTCATCGGTCGAGCGCGATGGGTCGGTATCTTCAATGCGAAGGAAAAATTTCCCGCCGCGGTGACGCGCATAAAGCCAGTTGAATAATGCGGTTCTGGCGCCGCCGATGTGTAAAAACCCGGTGGGACTGGGGGCAAAACGAACACGGATCTCAGACATGAATACTCCTCTCATTTTAAATAAAACAGGAAAAATTACGGCATTTTAACAAAGGTGTGCAGATGAAACAAATTTTGTAAACAGCCTGCGATTTCCCGCAATTTGAAATTTTCACCTTGAAGAGTCTGAAAATTTTATTTCTTCAAAAACGCAATCCGGATTTAATCGGAATTTCCTAAAGCAGCGGAAGGGCATAAATCAACGAGGACGCATTCTTCGCACAAGGGTTTGCGTGCCTTGCACACGTAGCGGCCGTGCAGAAGCAGGCGGTGTCCGGTGGCGGTCCATTTTTCTTTCGGGATCAGGCGACTTAAATCTGCTTCGATTTTGACAGGGTCGGAGGATCGGGATAAACCCAGCCGGTTTGAAACGCGCCGCACGTGGGTATCCACAACGAGGGTTTGATGTCCGAAGGCAGTGCCTAAGACGACGTTTGCCGTTTTTCGTCCCACACCCGGCAGCGCGACCAGGGCATCCAGGTCCTCGGGGACTTTTCCCCCATGTTTTTCGAGTAGTTTTTTGGAGCAGGCGATGATGTTTTTGGCTTTGTTGTTAAAAAATCCGGTGGAACGGATGAGAGAAATTATAAGCTCGGGATCGCCCTTGACGATGTCTTCGGGCCCCGGAAAGGTTTCAAAGAATTTGGGTGTGACCTGATTAACACGCACATCGGTGCATTGCGCGGAAAGGATGGTGGCGATTAAAAGCTGGAAGGATGTTTGATAGTTCAGTGCGGTGTCCGCTTCCGGAATCGCTTTTTCAAGGCCTTGAATAATGGCGGTGACGTACCGATCGGCTTGTTGATGCTGCTGCTTTTTTGGTTTCACGGCCTCTGTTTTTGCGACGGCGTATCTTCGATTTGAACGGCGGTTTCGCCTTCAGGGGCAGGCGCAAGTTTGAGAAAGATTTTCATCTGTGTTGAAAGAAAATCACGGCCCTTCTGATCGCGCAAGCTGATGCGGTATTCGTTGATGATTTTGATGGATTGTTCGTACCATTCCTGCCAGCAGACGTTGCACACCTTTTCTTTTAAGGTTTTGCCGATGCTGCCGCCGTAAGGCGTCCCTTCTATTTCTTCACGCGTTTTCCCGCAACGGATGCAGGTGATATCGGCCATGCGTAATCCTTATCTCATACATTTAAGAGGTTTATCAGGGGTGTCGTCTTGTGTTTTAAGCACTGGAGCGACCGTGCGGTTGCCCCAGGGTTGTAATATAAACAATGATTTCTTCGAATGGGAGTCCCAGCAGGGCATTCACTTCATCGTCGTAAAACCCGCCGATACCGCTGACGCCCAGTTTCAGACGAATGGCGGCAAGATTCATACGTTCTCCGATCTGTCCGGCATCCAGATGAAGATAGCGATAGGCCCGGTTGCCGTACAAGGCCATGGCATTTTCCAAATGTGCGGTATGAATCACCAGGGCGGCGGCGTCCCGTGAGAGATCCTGGCCCAGCGAAAAATGCCACGTTTGATTTTTAAAATCGCCCGCATAAATTAAACGCAATTCGCGGCTTTGCGGCGCGTAATAATAAACCCCTTCCTCCAAGCCCTGAATATTTTGAACGATCACATAAGTTTCAAGCAGGTTTTCCGAAAAAAGCGAGGGCGGCGAAAGCGGCGGATCGGGATAGGCATAAAGAAGGAGGGCGGAAAGCTCTTCTTTTGAAAAGGCTTCTCCCGTGTAGGCCCGGGTAGACCGGCGGAGCAGGATGGTTTGTGCAATGCTTTCACCCCAGTCAATGGGCTCGGCTGAAATCATTGTTGCTTCTTTTAAGATGTATTTTTTCTCAAGCGATTCAGGGACAAAATGCGACGCCTCTAAGGGGAGGCCGGGCATCACTTTCGTAATCGACGAGGCGCGATGCAATTGCAAGAGCAGGGGATCGACTTGCCCGGCTTCGTCCTTGTCCTCATCTTGATATTGCAGGTTGTGACTGAGCTGCGGCCGGGAATCTATTGCCGTTTGCGGCAGCGCGACGACACTCAGCACAGCTTCCTTGCTCGCTTCAAGCAGGAGCAGGTGATTCAAAGAATTGTCGATAAAACCGCCAATCGGATTCGGGATAAACCCTTCTTCCGGCGCATAAGCCACAAGGTTTCCCAGAACGTGTCCGGTATCGAGCAAAATGCGGCGGTAGGCCCGTTCGTGGTATCGCCAGGCACTCCGCTGAAAAACAGCGGTGCTGATGACAAGCAGGTTCGCTTGGGCAATGGCCGCCTCTTTGATGCAGTATTTTTGAAATTCCGGCCAAAAATTCCCCTCCCAAACCGGCACAAGGGAATGGTCGTCTGCTTGAAAATTGTAAATTCCGTCTTCCAAAATCGAGCAGTCTCGCACGGCGATGTAAATTTCAGCGGGGTACAGGCCGCCGGCCGTCGGCGCAGCGCGCATCGCGAGGGCTTCTCCGGAAGGATATTGCAGGATGCCGGTGACGCCGTTTGTAAAATAGAGCAGGCGCGAAAGTGCGCCCAATGAAAAGGGGTAGCCTGCTTCTTCCGAAGGCGGCTCAATCGCCTCGCCGGTAAATGGGTTGGTCCTTAAAGGCAGATAGGGGGTCAGATCGACTTTTTTTTCCGTATGGTAGGCCTTAAACGGTGCGGGCTGGGACGACCAGTTGAGCGGACGCTGCCGCTCGGCCATTTCCGCTTCATAATATTTTGTTTTTTGATGATAGATTGCTGCGATCGACTTCTGATCTATTTGGCGCATCTTCAGGACTCCCCCCTTGTCGATTTCGCTTGCAGATTATCGACTTTGCGAATGGAAGTCAATGATTGAAGCACGCCGATGAGAAATTGCCGGATACCGGCAATCTTTCACACGGGAACATTAGCTTCCGGTATATGGAAGGGAAGTGTTTGGTCCGGCTTTCGCTTGCTCGGAAAGCGCTGACAAAACTTGCAGCGCCTGCATGGGTGTAAGATGCAAGGGATCGATTTTTTGCAGGGTTTCAATGAGGGGATGTGTCACCGCATTGATCGGGCTTCCGGGATTTTCTTTCGCTCCGTTTGAAACCGGCCTAAAAAGCGAAGCTTGTTCGGCCTCGGGTTCCGGGGCAGAAGCGGAAAGATGGGCATGCAAAGGGGTTTGCGCGGCTTGGGTTTCGAGCTCTTTTAAGACGGCTTTTGCACGTTTGATAATCGCGGTCGGCAGGCCCGCGAGCCGGCCGACCTGGATGCCGTAACTTTTGTCCGATCCTCCCTCGACCATTTTTCTTAAAAAGACGATTTCATCGCCCCACTCGCGCACCAGCACATGATAATTGCGAATGCCTTCGTGCGTGACGGCCAAGCCGGTCAATTCGTGATAGTGTGTGGCAAAAAGCGTTCGGGCTTTCAGGTGGCCGTAAACGTGTTCCGCGATTGCCCAGGCAATGCTGATGCCGTCAAAGGTACCGGTGCCCCGGCCGATTTCATCCAACAAAATCAGGCTTTTATCCGTGGCATGCATAAGAATTTGCGTCATTTCCGTCATCTCGACCATGAAGGTGCTCATGCCTTCATTCAGGGCATCCTGCGCGCCGACGCGCGTAAAAATCTGATCGGTGACGCCGATGACGGCCTTACGCGCGGGCACATAGCTGCCCATCTGCGCCATCAAGACAATCAGGGCAATTTGCCGCATATATGTGGATTTTCCGGCCATGTTCGGCCCCGTGAGGATGAGCAATTGTTTTCCCGGCGGATCGATAACGGTATCGTTGGGCACAAAGCCTGTTTTACCACCGGACAGGCTCGCTTCCAGTACGGGGTGTCGCCCCTCAATGATGCGAATCGCCAGCGCATCGTTGATTTCGGGACGACAATAGTGATTGTGATGCGCGATTTCCGCGAGCGCGGCCAAGAAATCCAGCAGGGCAATGTTTTTAGCCATCTTCTGAATACGCGCACTTTCTTGCGCAACGTCGTAGCGGATTTCTTCAAAGACCCGGTTTTCGAGGGCCAAGACGGCCTCCTTTGCGCCGATGAGTTTTTCTTCGAGTGTTTTAAGTTCCGCCGTCATGAAACGTTCGGCATTGGCCAGGGTTTGTTTGCGCATGTAGTCATCGGGAATGTTCTTTATCTGTGTCTTGCTGATTTCAATATAATAGCCGTGTACTTGGTTGTAGCGTACTTTGAGCGAATCGATTCCCGTGCGGCGGCGTTCTTTTTTTTCGATCCCGGTCAACATCGACCGGCCTTCTTTTTGGAAGTGCCGGAGGGTATCGAGTTCGGGCAGGTAGCCTGCTTGAATCACGCCGCCGTCTTTTAAAGAAAACGGCGGTTCGGGGACGATGCCCGCTTCTATGCTTTGAGAGACGGATTCAATATTGTCCCAGTTTTTGAGTATCTCGCGGATAATCAGCGGATGCCCGGCCTCGGCCGTCGTATTTTCAAGTTTGGAAAGTGCGGTTTCAATTTGAGGCAAGCGGTCGATTGTCGTTTTGAGCGCGATGAGGTCGCGCGGCTGCGTCGCCCGGAGACTGATGCGGGCAATGAGACGTTCCATGTCCGCAAGCTGTTTCAAAACATCGCGCAGCTTCTTTCTGAGTGTAAGATATTCATAAAAAAAGGCCACGCCCGCCTGCCGTTTTTGGATCGCCGCAACGGCGCGCAAGGGACGCAGAATGGATTCTTTTAAAAGCCGGCCGCCCATCGCCGTCAAGGTGTGATCCAGTAAGTGAAAGAGCGTCCCGCCCTGTTGATCCCGCGAAAGCGGCAGTAAATCCAGATGCTTGAGTGCCAGCGGATGAATGCGCATGACATCCTGTATTGGAATGGGACGCAAGGTGGTGATATTGCCCAGAAATTGTTTTTGAGTCTCTTTGAGATGGGCCAGCAAGCTGCCTGCGGCCACCAATGAAAGAGGGCCGCCGCCAAAAACCGCGAGGGTTTGGATCTTAAAATGCGCCTTTAAAATAATTCCGGCTTCTTCCTGTGTAAAGAGGAAGGGCGGCGCAAAGCGCAGCGGCCAGCGATGTGTCAGGAACTGTATGTGTTCCAAGCTGTTTTTGTAACGCGCAGAAAGCACGATTTCTTTCGGGGCGATTTTCATGAGCTCGGCTTCGACCGTTTCCCAAGCCGCATCCGCAGCCAAGATGCGGAAATCCCCCGTTGAAAGATCAATGCAAGACAAGCCGATCTTCCGGGTTGCTTCGAGCGCTTGATTGGATTTCCAATGCAGTGCGGCAAGATAATTGGGTTCTTTTTCGGAAAGCAATTCGGCTTCGATCACCGTGCCCGGCGTAATCACACGAACGACTTCCCGCCGCACAATGCCCTTCACGGCTGCGGCGTCCTCAACCTGCTCGCAGAGGGCCACCGATTCCCCGGCGCGGATGAGTCGTGCAATATACGCAGACGAAGCATGATGCGGGATGCCGCAGAGCGGAATCGGGTTTTTGCTGTTTTTATCGCGGGAAGTCAGCGTAATTTGCAGGATTTTCGAGGCCTTAAGCGCATCGTCATAAAACATTTCATAAAAATCACCCACCCGAAAAAAAAGAATCGTCTCAGGGTGTCTTTCCTTGATGGCAAGAAATTGTTTCATGAGAGGGGTCGTTGCGGCAGCCATTTCTATTTTCCGGAGTGATTAAAATCAAAAGGGGATTTTACAATAAAACGGGGGTCTTTGCTTCAGAAAAAATAAACGGGCTTGTAGGAAACTTGAGGCATTGGGCATAATTTGTGTTGGCCATCATGCACAACAGCAGAAAACCGGGTTACTGGGAAGGCCGCACATAACAATAAATTAAGGACTTCACTTAAAGTAAAAAAAACCTTAGGGTGACAAATTTACAGCAACGTTGGAACTTGACCGGCGCGGCTTGAGCGCAAAAGCCGACTTTTCGCGCTACAATTAAATGAAGAAGATTCATTTTGATTAATATTTATTTTTTAAAAATCCAAAACGGGACTTGCGGAGGCGATCAAAATGGAACGAACCGCTATTTTGGATTGCGAAGAAGGCCGTAGGCGGGGCTGTGAAACCTTTTGCTGTCGGCTCATCGTGCGTTTACAGGAAGGCGAACGCGATCCGGTTCAGGTTCACAACACACAAAAACATTGTGTGGACAAAGATCCCGATGGACTCTGTATCTATTTAAACCGCGAAAACAAGAAATGCGCCGTATGGGAAAAACGACCGCAGATCTGCCGGGTTTACGATTGCAACCAAGACCCGCTGCTGCAAGTCGTCTTGCGTGACGGTTTTCATTCGCTCATACAATTGGTGACGACCCCGCTGGAAGATCTCGATAAAGACGCCATAAAAGTACCGACCCGCGCCCATTCCGCCTGAGGACATGCAACAATCCAAGGGGCTTCAGGCCACCGAATCGGTTTTGGGCTCGGAGGCTGCGCCGCCTTCCGTCTTTCCGCGTTGTGCGGTGACTTCATTATGGAAATGTTGCGTGATACCTGTCCACGTTGCAAAAACATCTTCAAAAATACCTTTGGAATCGGTGTTGGTTCCCTTTTGAATATGCACAAGTTTGGCCGTAAAAAGCGCGTTGGTCAGCAGCGCCGCGATGAGTTGATTTCTTTCGATATCGTCTTCCCTGGGCTTCGAACGCATGGGCTTCATTCCTCCTAAAATAAATCAGTCTTTTCAATCAGTCCGGAGTCCTTCCCAACACAAGGTCATTAAAATCAATGATAGCAAGTTTTATTTCGGTGTCTAGCACCCCGTCAACTTAATCAGAGCTTCCTTAAGTAAGTTCACACTGCAAGGTCAAAAGACACGCAAAAAAAGCATCAAAGCTTCCTTTAAAATCCGAAATTCCGGATTTTTCCGCACTTCCGAGGGCTTGACGATTTCCCACCATCGTCCTAGAATGCCCACATGTCCCGGCAGGAATTTGTCCATCTCCATCTCCACACCGAGTACAGTCTGCTCGACGGTGCCAACCGGGTTTCCCCGCTCATTGCCTCCGCAAAAAGCTTCAATATGCCGGCGCTTGCGATCACCGACCACGGCAATCTTTTTGGGGCAATTGAATTTTACCAAAAGGCTAAAAAGGGCGGCGTCAAACCCATCATCGGCTGCGAAGCCTATCTTGCGCCAAAAAGCCGCTTCGATAAACAAGGGCACGGAGCCAATTCAGATGACTACGATACGGCCATCGACACAAACCCTTATTATCACTTAATTTTATTGGCGTCAAACCTGACGGGCTACAAAAACCTGATGAAGCTGGTTTCCCTCGCCAATTTAGAAGGGTTTTATTACAAACCGCGTATTGATAAGGAAATTTTAGAACAACATGCCAAAGGCTTGATCGGGCTTTCAGGCTGCTTGCGCGGCGAAATTCCCTATCTTTTGGCACGAGACCGGGAAAAACAAGCCTACGATGCCGCCGACGATTACCAACGCATTTTTGGAAAAGAGCACTTTTTCATTGAAATTCAAGACAACGGCCTTGACCTGCAAGTGAATGTGAATCGAAAACTGGCGGATCTTGCGGCGAAAAAGGGGATTCCCATTGTCGCCACCAATGATTGTCACTATTTACACAAAGAAGATGCGCATGCCCACGATGTGATGCTTTGCCTTCAAACCGGCAAAACCTTCAACATGCCCAACCGCATGCGTTTCGAAACCAAGGAACTCTACCTCAAATCGGGGGAGGAAATGGCAAAAGCCTTTGCCGAAATTCCGCAATCCATCACGAACACCCTCCGCATTGCCGACATGGTCGATCTCGATTTGAGTTTTGGCAAGGCCCACATGCCCAACTATCAACCGCCCGCCGGCATGACCCTGGAAAGCTACCTGGATACACTGACGGAAAAAGGGCTTTCCCAACGCCTGGAACAGTTGAACGGCAGCGCGGCAGCGCAACGCCCCTTGTACGAATCCCGGCTCAAACAAGAACTCGACATTATCAATAAAATGGGCTATCCGGGCTATTTTCTCATTGTGTGGGACATCATCAATTACGCACGACAGTCCCGTATTCCCGTTGGGCCGGGCCGGGGTTCTGCTGCGGGCAGCCTTGTGGCGTATTCCCTGGGGATTACCGATATTGATCCCATTTCAAACGGTCTGATTTTCGAACGCTTTTTAAACCCGGAGCGTGTTTCCCTTCCGGACATCGACATGGATTTTTGCATGGACCGACGTGAAGAAGTCATGCGTTATGTCACGGAAAAATACGGTGCGGATCATGTTTGCCAAATCATCACCTTCGGCACAATGGCAGCAAAAGGGGCTTTGCGCGATGTCGGACGGGTACTCGAAATCCCCTATGCCGAAGTAGACCGCATCGCAAAACTCGTGCCCAATACCCTCAACATCACACTCGACGAGGCGCTGGCACAAGAACCTAAATTCGAGGAAGAGAAGAAGAACAACCCCAAAGTCGTTGAACTGATTGATTTGGCCAAACAGTTAGAGGGGCTTTCCCGGCATGCCTCGACCCATGCGGCAGGGGTTGTCATCTCCAACGGCCCGCTGACGGATCATGTGCCGCTTTATCGGGGCAGCAAAGGTGAGACCGTCACACAATATCCGATGGGCGATATCGAAAAAATCGGTCTCATCAAGTTTGATTTTTTGGGCCTGCGCACACTGACCGTCATTGATTTAGCCTTGAAGATGGTCAACAAAAACCGCACGGAGAGAGGCGAAGCGGCGTTCACGGCCTCGGAGATTCCGCTCACCGACCCGGAGACATACGCACTCTTGGGCTCCGGAGAGACGACGGGTATCTTTCAGTTGGAAAGCCCCGGCATGCGGGATCTGCTTGTCAAGATGCAGCCCGAAAATTTTGAAGATGTCACGGCCATTTTGGCGCTGTACCGTCCCGGCCCGATCGGCAGCGGCATGGTGGATGATTTTATTAAAAGGAAACAGGGCAAAAAGAAAATCAAGTACGACCATCCGAAACTCGCGGATATTCTGAAAGAAACCTACGGCGTGATCGTTTATCAGGAACAGGTGATGAAAATTGCAAACGTCATGGCGGGGTTTTCACTCGGAGAAGCCGATTTATTGCGCCGCGCGATGGGCAAAAAGAAAGTCGATGAAATGGCCGCGCAGAAGGCGCTTTTTATCGAACGGGCCGTTGCACTCAAAGTCACACCCGCAAAAGCGGAAAAAATCTTTGACCTGATGGAATACTTTGCAGGCTACGGGTTTAACAAATCCCACTCTGCGGCCTACGCCTTGGTGACCTTTCAAACGGCTTATCTGAAACAACACTTCCCCGCGCAGTTTATGGCGGCGCTGCTCTCCTGCGAAATGGGCAACTCGGACAAAGTGGTAAACTATATTACAGAATGCCGCCGTATGGGCATCAATATCCTGCCGCCCGATGTCAATGAAAGTGAAAAAGGCTTCACAGTTGTGCCGGGCGGCATCCGTTTTGGATTGGCCGCCATAAAAAATGTGGGGAGCGGCGCGGTGGATGGGATTTTAGAGGTCCGGGAAAAATCCGGCCGTTTTTCGTCTCTGTTTGATTTTTGTCGCAAGATTGATTTGCGCCGCACCAACAAACGCGTGATCGAAGCTTTAATCAAATGCGGCGCGTTTGACGCGACAAAGGCAAAACGCGCGGCCTTGGCGGAGGTGATGGAGCAGGCAATTCAGCTGGCACTTCAACACAAAAAAGAAGAAAACAGCGGACAACTCTCCATCTTTGGCGGCGGCAAGGGCGCATCACAGGAGCCGTTTGATCCGCCCTTGCCGGAGGTCGAAGAATGGAACGACCGTGAAATCGCCAAACTCGAAAAAGAAGTCATCGGGTTTTACATTACCACGCATCCCTTGAGCCCTTATGAAGCCTTAATGAAAGCACGGTCCGTAACACCGAGCAACACGCTTTCCGATGTAAAGGATGACCGCGAGATCCGTATTTGCGGCATGGTCATTCAAAAACGCGTGGCGACGACAAAACGCGGCGACAAGATGGCCTACCTGCGCCTTGAAGACTTGGTGGGCAGTATTGAGGTGATTGTCTTTCCGGAGCTTTATCGCGCGGCGGCCCATCTTTTTGATCAGGACGTGCCCTTGCTCATTAACGGAACCTTGGATCAGGGAGACAAGGGGCTTAAGCTCAAAGCCACAGTTATTTTACCGCTGGAAAAGAAACAAAAAATGACCATTCTGCTCTCCGACACACGGGTAGTGCCGGACGATATCGGCCGCTTAAATGCCCTTTTAACGCAGTCTCCGGGGAATATGCCCGTTTTTTTAAAGATCCGACTTGCAGAAGGGCCGCAATTTGCGACAGAATCAACTATCGCAGTGGATGCCCGGCTGAATGTGGACGGCTCGGACCACCTAAAAACCGAATTGCACAAAATGTTCGGTGAAGACGCGGTCACTTTGGAAGCTTTTTAAACAGGAGCGATTTCGAGGTCATGATGAAAGAGCAACTCGATTTTGAAAAACCCCTGGTCAAGATCCAGGACAGGATTAATCAACTCAAAGACCTGGGCAAAACAAACCCCAAGGTACTGGATGAAATTCCGAAGCTTCGGAAAAAAATGGCGGAGCTTCAACGCGAAATTTACGCGAAGCTGACGCCCTGGCAAATCACGCAATTGGCGCGGCATCCCGCACGCCCCGGCACCTCGGACTACCTGAAAATGGTGTTTGAGGAATTTACCGAGCTTCACGGCGACCGGCTTTACGGTGACGACAAGTCTATCATCGCAGGTCTGGCCCGTCTCGAAGGCCGTTCGGTCATCGTCATCGGCCATGAAAAAGGCAAAGGCGTCAAGGACCGCATTGCGCACAACTTCGGCATGCCGCATCCGGAAGGCTATCGCAAGGCATTGCGCGTCATGCAATTGGCCGAAAAATTCAACAAACCCGTCATCACCTTTGTGGATACACCGGGCGCCTATCCGGGGGTCGAGGCCGAAGAACGCGGGCAATCGGAAGCCATCGCAAAAAATTTAATGGTGATGTCTCAATTGCAGGTGCCGATTATTTCTGTCGTCATTGGGGAAGGCGGCAGCGGCGGTGCGCTTGCGATCTCGGTGGCCGATCAAATGCTCATGTTGGAATATTCAATCTATTCTGTTATTTCACCGGAGGGCTGTGCGGCCATTTTGTGGGATGATCCGGCAAAAAATGCCGAAGCGGCTGAAAGCCTGCGCATGACGGCAAAGGATTTGCTGGACTTAAAGGTGATTGAACACGTGATTTCGGAGCCCGTCGGCGGCGCACATTGTGATCCGCAAAAAATCGCGGAATCGGTTTCACGGACGATCTGCAAGCAGTTGAGTGCGCTTGAATTGATCCCTCCGGAAGAACGTGTCAAACAACGTTATGCCCGCTTGAGAAAAATCGGCGCCTTTGGCGAAATACCGCCCGAATCATAAACCTCATAATAAGGGGCAATAAGCATAACGGTGTCTTCTGCCGTTTTAGCCGGGGGTTCAAAGCGGATTTCATGACTTTCCTCAGTAATCATGCTTCAAATGATGACCCGCTTACCCGTGTGCTTTTTTATTCCATCGTCTTGCATTATGCCGCGTTTTTTGTTTTTTTCGGCAACCCCTTCTTACTCATCCGCTTCGATAAGGCGCCCAAAAACTACGGCATGCAAAAAGAATTCGACATCCAACTGCTTGCGCTGCCGGGTACGGAGGGGCCTCTCCCCCGTCAACAGGCCCTGGGGCTTTTCCCGTCCGAACCCAAAACGGAAAGCGGCGGAAAAGAGAAAAGAGGGGGCGGTTTAAACCCGCATGCCTTTCACAATCAGCCTTCTGAGCTAAATGAGCCTCCTGATCCTGAACGCTTGCCCGAACTCGACACCGGCACTGCCGTGAAGGCCGTCGGAGGAGATGGAGAACAACTGCGCATCGGGTCCATTCAGCACGAAGGAAAAGCCCCCTTAAACGAAGATCCGCCGCCGCTCGTCACAAGCAAAAAGCTCCCCCCGAATATGACCGGCCCGGAGGATTGCATGATCAAAGTCGTGGGCATGGTCTGCCCCAACGCCGATGCAAAATGCATCGACGAATACAAGGCATTTTGCGCCTCATTGCCGAAATAATCAGGGCATCGCCGTCTGATCTCGGCACACATTCCAAAGACGCCGGCCGTATTTTTTTTGAAGGCATTCCTGCACCCGGTTTTCTTCATCACGGGAAAGCCCCCCCGCCTTGAAGGTAATGGAGAGCGCATTTTCAAAACCGGTTTTAAGGGCTTGGCACAAGACATCATGCCTTGGATCGCGGTTCATCAGTTCAAATAAAGTGATTTGATGCTCGGAAACGAGGTTGAGGGGAAGGCCCTGCGAACAGGGGGTTCCAAGATTGCTTTTTTTGAGCACCAATGAACCGTGCTGGAGAAAATGGTTTTTCCAGCGCCGCTGCGCGCTGCCGATCAATTTTTTCCCCCGCGCGGTAATTTCATAGACGGACACCGCATCAAAACAGAGTCGATTTTTTCGTGCCGGGCGCCCGCTTCGCACCGGGGCATGAACCGCCGCCTCGACACCGACCGCTTTCAGTCCGTTTAAGAGTCCCCCGGCAATCGATTGAAATGTGCCCTGAATTCCGCCCGAAAATAACGCATGGGCTGTGCCTGCAACTACGCTGTAAGTCAATTCGTCATCGTGTAAAATGCCCCGGCCGCCCGTCATGCGGCGAACAAGGTCAATCTCTTGTGCCTCAAGTAAAGCAATGTAATCGGATTCAAGTTTTTGAAACGCTCCGATGGAAAAACTCGGGGTTGCCCAAGAATATAATCGCAGCGTGGCCGGGGCTTTTCCTTCCGAAAAAGCGATGGCGATCGCTTCATCGATGGCCATATTGCGGGCGGCTGATTGTGGCGCATCCACAATCAGCCGCCAAGGGCTTTGATGCATTCAGCAACTCCTTTGATGCTATTGCAAGCGGCGGTTTTATCTTATACTATATGTGGCAATTAAATCGTGCAATCTTCGCGACCGGACGAATCAATCTAAAAACCAGCGGATGAAAGGGGACAAAGACCATGCGCGCACAAATAGAACACTTACTCGCAGACGAAGCGGAGGACTTGCTCGGGCATGAATGTAAAACCATTTCAAAAACACAACTGCATTTGCCGGGTCCGAATTTTGTGGATGAATGTGTTGTGCCCTCGGATCGTCCTGTGGGCGTCTTGTGTAATCTTTCCCGCCTTTTTAATCACGGGCGTTTGGCCGGTACAGGTTATGTTTCCATATTGCCCGTCGATCAGGGCATTGAACATTCCGCAGGCGCATCCTTTGCGCCGAATCCCGTTTGCTTTGATCCGGAAGGCATTATTGAATTAGCGATGGAAGGCGGGTGTAATGCCGTCGCCTCCACCCTGGGTGTCTTGGGCGCGATTTCAAGAAAATATGCGCACAAAATTCCTTTTATTTTAAAATTCAATCATAACGAGTTTCTCTCTTACCCCAACGGCTATGACCAAATCCGT
The DNA here is from genome assembly GCA_027020665.1 of Nitrospira sp. GTDB lineage: Bacteria > Nitrospirota > Nitrospiria > SBBL01 > JAADHI01 > JAADHI01. The sequence goes on along the minus strand of JALUVJ010000053.1, from coordinate 21,645 downwards.
TTTGCAAGCATTCAGCAGGCTTTTGACATGGGGGCTGCGGGTGTGGGGGCGACGATTTATTTTGGCTCAGCAGAATCCAAACGCCAGATTCAAGAAGTCTCCGCCGCATTTAAACACGCACATGACTTGGGCCTGTTTACGGTTTTGTGGTGTTATCTGCGCAATAGCGCCTTTAAAACCCCCGAGGCCGATTACCATACCGCCGCCGATTTGACAGGCCAGGCCAATCATCTCGGTGTGACCCTCGGCGCGGACATCATCAAACAGAAACTCCCGGAGGGCAATGGGGGATTTAAGGCGCTCAAGTTTGGAAAAACTCACGACAAGGTTTACAGCGAACTCAGCTCCGATCACCCCATCGATTTAACCCGTTACCAATTGGCCAATTGCTACATGGGACGCGCCGGACTCATCAATTCGGGCGGCGCGTCGGGAGAGAATGACCTTGCGGATGCCGTCAAAACGGCGGTCATTAACAAACGCGCCGGTGGCACCGGCCTGATTTCAGGACGCAAAGCCTTCCAAAAACCCTTGAAAGAAGGCATCAAACTCCTCAACGCCATTCAGGATGTCTATCTCTGCAAAGAAGTGACCGTTGCTTAAAACGGGTCATGTTTAGGAAGCATTTACACAAAATCTGAAGCGGCTATAACGGATCTTTTACGGGTTGTTTCGTATCTTTCTGTTTCCCGGAAGCAGATCACCGGAAGTTCGCATCGCCCAAAGCAGACCCAGGTGCGCGGGCAGTGCAAGCGCGATAATTTCCGCGTTCACCTGATCAAACACGGGAATGATTTGCATAAGGAGACCGAGCAGGGAAAGTCCTGCCACGGCATAGAGTAATTGACGGCCGAGCAGGCTCGGCCGTCCGCGAATCAGGAACACAAAAAAATATCCGGCTAAAACAAGGGAGAGCGGATTAAATTGCAGCAGGTTTTCGTTCCAGTGTCCGAAGCGATGCTCGGTGAAAAACCAAATAATCAGCAAAATCGTTCCGATGAGACCGGAGAGCAGGCTCCAAAGCCCGCCGAAAAACGCAAGCAGGAAACATGCAAGTTTGCGTTTCACAATGCACAAATAACCGAGCAAGGCAAAGAAGACACCGAGCGATGCACTGACGGGCAGATAAAAAGAAAGATAGGATCTGATTTCCTCCGGTTCGTTGATTTTAGAGGAATGAAAGATAAATTTGTCCGAAAGCACAAGCGGCGCACCGTTCGGCAATTGGATTTCATTGAGATGGCGTCTCAGGGCCATCGGTGTAAACATGTCTTGCCAGACGGAGATTTCGTCATCGGCAGGATGACCGAGCCCAAGCTGAATGCCAAGGTAAGCCAGCGGGATTTTTTGCAAGAGCCGCCGGGTATTTGAACGGAAAGTCTTTCCACTGCCTTTTTCCGCACCGGCTTTTTTAATGATGCCGCCGAGCGCATCATCCAGGGCGTCGCGGACGCGGGTGGAACAGTTGTCCAGATAATAGTCGTAGCGGTAGATGCGCTTGCCTTCGCTGTCGTTCTCTTTTAAAAAATCAAAAAGCGCATTTTTTTGATCGGCGTTCAAGTTGATTTCCTGAAGCCAGATGTCACGGTCGCTTTCCATGTTGGCGGCAAAAAATTGCGGCGATTCGAGGCTGCCGATAGAATAGTCCATGTAGCCCTGCAAAAACTTCGGCCAGAAGTTTTCAGAATTAAAATCAAACAGGCCCCAATGATAAACCCGGTCGATGCCGTTTTCCAGGTCGCGAATCCAAAGACCGTTGTGTCCGAATCGTTCCCAAATCAGCGCGCCGGGACCGATGGTGGCGAGCAGGACTTGAGCATTCGGACCGAGCCTGGAGCTTTGTGTCTGTGCCAGCGCATTGCGTGTCGTGCTTAAAGCAATACAAAAGATAAAAAGAAGGAAAGTCTGCTTAAGCTTCAAACAAGTTCTCAAGAGTCGGGTTTTGGCCCGGATCGTCCGGCCACCTCAAATAAACAGGTGCCTTTTTACCTTTCCGGTAAGAAGGTGTCAAGAAAGGATTTCGGTGTCGGCGGATGAAGATAGTAAAATAGCACACTTTTTCCCCCGCAGCCCGCTGTGCCAGGGTGTAGAAGAGGGACAGATCGTATTCATCCGTCGGGTGCGCCATCCCTTATCAATCGTTTGTTGTTTCGGCTTGCTTCAACACCTGTTTCAGCGGACTTTAATTGCTTCCGGCCTAAAATAAGCGATTGATTGGGGGGCGCCGAAAACGAAGTTGACAGTTTAATCAGGATCATGATAGAAGACCTCTTCGATTTTTTAAGAAGAGCCGCTAGCTCAGTTGGTAGAGCATCGCCCTTTTAAGGCGAGTGTCCTCGGTTCGATCCCGAGGCGGCTCACTTCTTTAATTTCCTTTCAGTCCAACGACACATTCCTTGATTGACCAATAAATTGTTGCCTAAATACAACAGGTCGTTTTTTTACATGTATTTTTTTTACAACAACCCGTTAAATATTAAAATTAAGCTTCAAGTGATATGATTTAAGCTGCTGATAAATATCAACATTTTCATTTTTGTCTCCATATTTATTTTTGGCATGCCGATTGCTTACAACAAAGAGCAACGAGGCATATATATCGTTTCAAATGATTGAAGGGAAAGAAATGGTCGGGGTGATGTTGGAAAAAACAATTCAGAAAACGGTTGCTTGCAGCGGGGTCGGTCTTCATACGGGTAAACAAATCCAATTACGCTTGATCCCGGCAGAGAAGGGGCAAGGAATCGTTTTTGTGCGCAAGGACCTGGGGGGGATTCACATTCCTGCAAGCGCCGACCATGTTCTTCCTTCAAACTTTGCAACCGTTCTCGAAGCAAAGGGCGCAACCGTGCAAACGGTCGAGCATTTGCTCGCTGCGGTTTCCGCCTTGGAAATCGACAATCTTTTGATTGAACTAGACGGGCCTGAAGTCCCCGCGCTTGACGGCAGCGCCTTTCCCTTTGTTTCACTGCTTCAAAAGGCAGGGTGGATCGAGCAAAACAAAAAACGTGCTTTCATCGAAATTCTGAAGCCGGTGACGGTTTCGGAAAATGGCAAGTCTGTTAGTATTTATCCCGGTTCCGCCTTTGAGGTTGCCTGCCATATTGACTTCGATCACCCCCTGATTGCAAAACAATCCTACCGTTACTGGCATAGCCGGAGCGCCTTTATTGGAGAATTGTCATCCGCAAGAACCTTTGGGTTTTTGAAGGATTACACCTCTTTGAAGGCAAAAGGGCTTGCTTTGGGCGGATCGTTAGACAATACCATTGTGGTTGGGACAGATGAAATCCTCAATGAGAACGGCCTGCGTTATTCGGATGAATTTGTCCGGCACAAAGTCCTGGATCTCATCGGTGATTTTGTCATGCTCGGAAAACCCGTTTTGGGTCGGATTGAAGCACATTGCTCCGGACACAACTTGCATGCGCAGCTTGTCAAAACGATTGTGGAAAATAAAAAGGCTTGGCGTATCGTGGATAGGCCTGTGGATGATTCTGCGTCGATGCTCTGTCAGCCGCCTTATCAGGTGGCCTTGCAACTTACGGCTTAACCTTTTTATCGTTTAAGCCGTTTTTGAATCAATTCCCTTAAAAACTGTAACTCCTCGCTTTTAAGCAAGTGCTGTAAAATAAAATATCCCGCCACACTGATCGCAATTGCGATGCCGAGCGATGTTGTTTTCATTGCCCAGCCTGAATCCGCTTGCGACTGAGCCTGCTGTAAAATCCAGTACGCCGGAAGCAACATGATGAGTGAAGACAGGATGACCTTAAAATGTGAATGCATAATCCGCTTCCCATCCGACCAATGAATCCTCCGCTTCGAAACGAACAGGAGAGACAGGAAGTTAAACATTGCAGCGAGCGAGGTTGCGAGTGCAAGCCCGCGATGTTGCATGGGCCCCATCAAAAGCAGGTTGAGCACAACATTGAGCAACATCGCGAAGACACCGATTTTGACCGGGGTCTTCGTATCCTGCATCGCATAAAAAACCGGCACCACAATACGGATGCCTGCAAAAGCCCAGAGCCCCAGGGCGTAAAAAAAGAGGGCATCGGCCGTGCCCAAGGTTGCGGCATGGTCAAAAGCTCCGCGTTCAAAAAGGGCCTCGATGATCGGCACTCGGAACAAAATCAAACCAAAGAGTGCGGGAAAAGTGATAAAAAATACGAGGCGAAGTCCAAAAGAAAAGGAGCGGCCGAGTGCGGCAAAATCCTGTTTTGCCGCCTGTGTTGAAAGCGTGGGCAGCAGGGCGGTCGAAAGTGCGACCGCAAAGATGCCCAATGGAAAATGGATGAGCCGCATCCCGTAATAGAGATAACTCACGCTGCCTAGCGGAAGAAACGAGGCCAAGAAAGTATTCACCAGGAGATTGACCTGTGTCACGGAAAGTCCCAAAATCGTTGGCAAAATGAGCCGCCCCATTTTTACGACGCCTGCATGAATCGGCAAGATCGGTCTTAAAAAAGCAATGGAAAACCCTTCCCGGTGCAAAGCAGGCCATTGCATCAAAAACTGCGCGAAACCACCCAGCGTCACTGCAATCGCCGCAGCGAAGACCGGTTCTTGAAAATTGGGGGCTAAAAGTAGAAACGTTGCGATATTGACGAGGTTGTAAACCGCAGATGAAAATGCGGGGAGACCAAAACGGCGTATGCTGTTTAAGATCCCCATGACCCATGCGGAGCAGGCAATAAAAAGCAAAAAGGGAAACATGATCCGTGTCAGCACGCTTGTCAGATGGAATTTTTCCGGGTCGCCCAAAAACCCCCGTGCGATTACGCTAATGATCTGCGGCGAAAAAATAATGCCCAGCACGACAACGGCTGAGGTAATCAAGGCGAGCAAGGTAAAGGTCGCCCGCGCCAGTTTTTTAGCTTCCTCTTTGCCTTTTACGCTCAGATATTCTGAAAAAACAGGCACAAATGCCGCAGACATTGAGCCTTCCGCAAACAATTCCCGAAGGAAATTCGGGATTCGGAACGCGACATAAAAAGCATCGGCGGCTGTTGAGGCACCGAAGGCCCCGGCCAGAATCATGTCCCGGATAAAACCCAAAATGCGGCTAAAAAAAGTGCCGGTGGCGACAAGTCCGGCAGAAGCCGCAATGTGCCCTTCGGGATCTTCTTTCTGATTAAGCCTTTTTTCTTGACTTTCCATAAGACGGCGTATTATAAAATTGCTTTTGAATTACGGAGGTATTCACTTGGCAAATCACCCATCCGCGCTCAAAAGAGAACGGCAGGCACAAAAACGACGGCTTCGAAATCGCGCTGTAAACTCTGCCGTGAGAACAGCCATAAAAAAACTGACAGCGGCCATCACCGCAAGCGAAGCTGATGCGGTTAAAAATACACTGAAAGAAGCCACTTCGATGCTGGATCGTGCCGCTTCAAAAGGTGTGATCCCCAAAGGCCGTGTTTCCCGTAAAATTTCCCGTCTGACCGTGAAAGCCAACCGTGTGATTTCTCCGGCGACCGCAGTATCAGAATAAATCTCCTTTTCGTCCGGGCGTTGTAAGTCCTGTAAAGCCGACATTTTTTAGACCATCCTGCTCGCAGGTCTGTTCCGTGTTGAAAGATTTTTTCTCTTGAAACTCACGCAGGTTCAATCCGCGCTTTCTTAGAAATAAAGGTTAAACCCGGCTTGGGCTGAAAAAGGCGAGGCTGTAGTCCCGCTGTTTTTCAGCCCTGTTGCTCTGGCAGAGGTCCAGAAGCAATGTTTCCATAACTGAACTTGCGGGCAATGCGCCGCCTTTCAATTGAGAATCGGCGGAAAGGGCCTGTGCAAAAGCCTGCTGAATGTCGTCCGGCGGCCAGTGTTTCACCTGCTTCAGAAAACCTTGCAGCAGACCGGGCGGCATCGGGACACGCTTTGCCACCTGCCGGGCCTGGCCGGAATCAATCAAATCCCTTGCGATAGCCATTTGCCGCCACAGGCGCACCAGCATTGTTAGAATAAAAAGCGGGTGCGCGCCTTCCGACAACAATTTGCCCAGCAGTGCCAGTGCGCGTTTGCAGTCTTTATTGCCGACCGCATCGGTCAATTCGAAAATTGTGTGTGTGCGGCCGTTGCCAATGACTTCTTGCGCAAGGGCCATCGATACGGGCTTCATGCCGCTTTCTTCGGCACAAAAGAGGGCCAGTTTTTCGATTTCCTGATGGATACGCATTAAATCGCGGCCCAGATGTTCTTTTAAAAACCAGATGACCTCTTCGGAAAGATCAAGCCCTCTTTTTTTTGCTGCCTTGCGAATCCAGGTCGGGAGCGTGTTTTCCCGCGGGTGCGGGCAATGGATCAGCATTGCCTTTTTTTTGAGGCGTGCAAACAATTTTTTCCTCAGATCGGGTTTTTCTGCGATAAAAACCAAACGGCTTGTTTCGCTGGGCCGACTCAAATAATCCAAAAGCAGGCCGCGTTCATCCTTCAACTGATCAGCGTTGTAAACCCAAATCATGCGATAGGGGCTCGCAACGGGGAAGGTGTTTGCAAGCGATAGAATTGTTTCGACACCGGTTGTGCTACCCTGAAAGGTATTGAAATTAAACCCCCGGGCAGCCGCATCAAGCCCTTTTTCTGAAAAACGATCCAGCAGGGCCTCAATCAAAAAAGGCTCGTCCCCGGTGATGAGGGTAAGCGGCGAAAAATCCCCCCGGTCGAGGTGTTTGCAGGCTTCTTCAAAGGTCATTCTTTGTTGCCCACCAGCATCTCCAGAAAAACGGAAACGCGTTCCGCCATCTCCCGTCCGGCCTCCCGGATGGCGCGATTTTTCGCCGCCCGGGAGGCCGCCGAATCCGAACGCGCGATGTAGTCGGCGATGCCTTCAACACGGGTTTCAAATATTTTTTCCCGGGCGCTTCCTTGAAGGACTTCGATTTCCATCCGGATATGTATTTGATATTCGCGCGCACCGCCTGTCCGCGTCAGGGCCGTGGGAGTAACCGAGAACCCGGCAATTTGGCCGGAAAGTTTTTTTTGGCTGTGCCCGTGTTTGTTTTCGACATGCCAGCCCCGGGCATAAAAAGTTTCTTTGAAAATGCGGGTCAATTCCTTTTCTATAAGGGGTTCAAGTGTGGCGTTATGAAAAAGCGGAATGACAATGGTTTTTTCGGGGCCGTCTGTTCGTGCGCTTTCATCGGTGGAATGGCTGCGCGGGCCGAGACAAGCGGACAATGAAACAATAACGCACAATATAAAAAGGCTTGGCGCCCGGCATGATTTCCGGTTTTTAGGCGTGAAATTCGGCATCTTCAGACAACGATATTGACCAGCTTGCCTTTAATCACAAATACTTTTTTGACGGTTTTGTCTTTAATCCACGGCAAAACCTTGGCCTCGGAAAGCGCCTGTGCTTCTAAAACCGAATCGGCCGTTCCTGCCGAAGCGCGGAAACGGTGCCGCACTTTACCGTTGATTTGCACCACGATTTCGAGTGTTTCTTCCGTGAGTGCATGCGTGTCATAATCCGGCCAAGGCACATCCGTGACGGAAGGGGGATGGCCCAGGGTTTGCCAAAGCGACTCGGCCAAATGGGGCGTAAAAGGGGAAAGCAAAACCACCAGCTGTGTCATGGCCTCTGAAAAGGCGCCGCTGTGCAAGGCCGCCGCTTCCGCTTTGGGCGGCGGGGCCGCCCGGTCGCGTGACAGCCCGTTATAAAAGGACATGAGTGCGGCAACGGCGGTGTTAAATTGGTAACCCGATTCGATATCCGCGGTGACTTTTTGAATCGTTTGATGTGTCAGCCGCCGCAGCGCCCGCACACGGGAATCGGCTTTTGAAAAATCCGTCGCCGAAAAATCGACCGGATCGGCCTGTGTTGCGGCATATTCATGCACCAGTTTCCAAACCCGCTGCAAAAAACGAAAGCTGCCTTGCACACCGTCATCGCTCCACTCCAAATCCTTTTCAGGCGGGGCGGCAAAAAGCGAAAAAAGCCGCGCGGTGTCTGCGCCGTACTCTTCGATGAGGTGTTTCGGATCGACCACGTTTCCTTTGGACTTCGACATTTTTGCGCCGTTTTTAATCACCATGCCCTGCGTAAGCAGATTCACAAAGGGCTCGTCGATGTGAATCAGCCCCATATCCCGGATTGCTTTTGTAAAAAAACGGGCGTAGAGCAGGTGCAGCACCGCATGTTCGATGCCGCCGATGTATTGATCCACGGGCATCCAGCGATTTACGGCTTCGGGATCGACGGGTTTTTCCGCATCGTCGGGGGCGGTGTAACGCAAAAAATACCATGAAGAGTCCACAAAGGTATCCATCGTATCCGTTTCACGAATTGCCGGACCGCCGCATTTTGCGCAGTCCGTCTTCAGAAAATGTTCGTCCTTTAAAAGCAGGTTGCCGCCCGTATCCGGGGGCAGGGCTTTGGGCAGTGTGACGGGCAAATCGGCTTCGGCAACAGGCACGACGCCGCAGTCTTTGCAATACATCACGGGAATCGGGGTGCCCCAGTATCGCTGACGTGAAATGCCCCAATCGCGCAGGCGGTAGTGAATTTCCCCTTTGCCCAGGCCCTCTGTTTCGAGAAAGTCCATGATGGCTTTTTGGGCTTGTTTCGGCGCAAGACCGGAAAATTGCCCGGAATCCACCAGGGCTCCGGCCGCTTCGGTGTAGGCGGCGGAAAGCGGCAGAGACAAATCCCCGGCAGGGTTTTGGATGACCAATTTAATATTCAATTTATATTTTCGGGCAAACCCGAAATCGCGTTCATCGTGTGCAGGCACGGCCATGACGATGCCGGTGCCGTAGCCCATTAAAACGAAGTTGGCGACCCAGACGGGTATGTGTTCGCCCGTCAAGGGATGGATGGCGTAGGCCCCGGTGAAAACGCCTTCTTTTTCCTGATCGATGCCGGTTTGCACGGTCTTATCCTGCGTGCGCAGTTTTTTCAGAAAGGTTTCGACGGCTGCGGCTTCCTTGCGGCCGGCGATGATCTTTTTGAGCAGCGGATGTTCTGCAGCGATGCTCATAAAGGTGACGCCGTAAAGCGTGTCCGGTCGCGTGGTGAAAATCTTGAGGGTTTCGTCGCCGTCTGCGAGCTTGAACTTCACTTCAATGCCCTCGCTTTTTCCGATCCAGTTTTTTTGCATGGTTAAAACGCGTTCGGGCCAGCCGGTCAAGCGCTCGCAACTTGCAAGCAATTCTTCCGCATAGTCGGTAATGCGGAAAAACCACTGCTTGAGGGATTTTTGCATCACGGCACTGTCACAGCGCCAGCACAGTCCTTCGACAACCTGCTCATTGGCCAGGACGGTGGCACAGCCAGAACACCAATTCACCGTGGCTTCTTTTCGATAGGCCAATCCGCGTTTGAACATCTGAATAAAAAACCATTGGTTCCAACGGTAATATTCCGGGCGGCAGGTGGTCAGCTCCCGTCCCCAGTCAAATGAAAGCCCCAGGGCTTTCATTTGCTGTTGCATGTCGCTGATGTTTTGTTGCGTCCAGTCGGCGGGCGAAACTTTGTTTTTGATCGCCGCATTTTCTGCGGGCAGGCCAAAGGCGTCCCAGCCCATGGGATGCAGCACATTGTAACCGCGCATGCGTTTGAAGCGCGCGATCACGTCGCCGATGGCATACACCCGAACATGTCCCATATGGATACGGCCGGAGGGGTAAGGGAACATCTCCAGGACATAATATTTCGGGCGATCATCGGCTGTGACGACTTGGAAGATTTTTTCGGTTTCCCAGGCATTTTGCCAGTGCGGTTCAATCTCTTTGGGGGAGTAAGGCGTATCCATTTCGGCTGAGAGAATTTATCATAGCGCCTTTAAATTGGCAAGATAAGCCGGTTGCTTGAGGAAGTTCGGTGGGATTTATTCAGCGTGTTGCTGAGGCACATCAATAAAGAGCGTCACCCCCTTTTCTCCGATGTTATTTTCGAAATAAATGCTTCCGCCGTGTTGGCGAATGATTTGATGTGCAATCGCAAGCCCCAATCCGGACCCGCCGCGTTTTGTCGTGAAAAAAGGAAGAAACATTTTCTCCCGGTTTTCGGGGGAAATGCCGGGGCCGCTGTCCTTGATTTGCATAATAAAATGTCCATCTAAGACGCTTGCACGGATGTCCAGCGTGCCCCCGCCCCGCATGGCCTGAACGGCATTTAAAACGGCGTTCAGCAAGACTTGATGGTAGGCCTCGGGATCAATTTCGACGGCGGGCAGTCCTTCAGGAATATGGGTGTGAACGATAATTTTTGAATCTTGCTTGGGCGGCATGGCGAAGGTGAGTACCTTTTCAACAAGTGCCTTGACCGATATGGTTTCACATTTCAGCGCAGGCGTTTTCCCGTACCGGAGGAATTCTTCCAAGAAGCGATTGAGGCGCGCCACTTCGGTGACGATGGCTTCAGCCAATTCCTTCTGTTTTTTGTCCTCGGTTTTTTGCGCAAGCAATTCGACAAGAGATTGGATGGCTGCAAGCGGATTGCGGATTTCATGCGCGACGCCTGCGGAAAGTGCGTTGAGCGCAGAAGCTGTTTCTTGCGTTCCCTTGGTTTCGAGATCCGGTTTGGTTTCGGGCCGGCCTTGGGATGGGTTCATTTTTAGCGTTTATTTCCGGTTGAATTTGAAGTAAGGAACAGGTCGATGCTTCAAGCCCTTCGCCTGATCCCGCATTCAATAACATATCATGCCTGTGGCTTCAAGCCGGTTGGAATTGTGCGGTGCATTCCTGATATTCCCCCAAAATCAGCGCTTGATCTTGGGGGAAACCGCCAAGACGCCTGAAAGCTGCGGCAATTTTAGCGACTGAGGCGTACCGACCTGTACGGTGAAGAGCAAAATTACCGATAACGCAGTATAAGCAGGTGAATCGGCGGTTCCAAATTCCGCGATCGCGGAATTTGGAATTCCTTTTGTGGAATTCCTTTTGTGGTTGACAAGGGAAAGAGAACCTTTTTAAAATCTACAGATTTTTCTGCGGACTTTTTAAGTCCTCTCAAATGTTATCACCAGGATTACGATCAAAGTAAGTTGTTTTTTTGTAAATGCGGAATATTGTAACTTAAACGCGAATTCAGTGAAATAAGTGGAGGCAGGATTATGGCGAAGGTATTAGAGGGGCCGGGCATGCGGCTTCTTTCAAAATGGGGGATGGCGGTGCCGAATTATGTGGTCATTACCGACGCGGCACAGCTGGATGAACTTGCTCAGGCCAATCCCTGGTTACGGGAATGCAAGTTGGTCGTAAAAGCACATGAAGCCCTTGGCGGTCGCATGAAGCTGGGTTTGGTAAAAGTCGGGCTCGATTTAGCAGGCGCGCGGGATGCGGCGGAAGAAATGATCGGCAAGGCGGTGGCTGAAGTAACGATTTCTCAGGTTATTATCTCTGAGATGGTGGAACATGAAGAGGAATATTATGTGGCGGTGACATCGACCCGTGACGGCGCGGAAATTCTTCTGGCCAGCATGGGCGGGATCGAAGTGGAAGCCAATTGGGAAAAAGTGAAGAAACTCGCAGTGCCCCTGGACGCCGAACCGGATATGCGGGATTTAACCGATTTGGCGAAAGAGGCGGGTTTTAACGAGGCTTTGGTGCCGCGGGTGGCCAGTTTCGCAAACAAGCTCTATAAATGTTATGACCAGGAAGACGGCAACTATCTGGAGATCAATCCGCTGGTGCGGCGTACATCCAACGGTGAATTGACGGCGCTGGATGCGGTGACGATGGTGGATGGCGATGCGCGTTTCCGTCATCCGGACTGGAATTTCAACTTCGCCTCGGAATTCGGTCGGCCTTATTCGGACAACGAAAAGGCAATCTTGGAAATCGACTCCCGCGTAAAGGGTTCGGTGAAATTTATTGAAATCCCCGGCGGCGATACCGCCCTGCTTCCGGCAGGTGGCGGGGCTTCGGTTTATTATTCGGACGCCGTGCTTGCGATGGGCGGCACCTTGGCCAATTATGCGGAATATTCCGGTGATCCACCCGATTGGGCCGTTGAAGCCTTGACGGAAAAAGTGTGCTCGCTCAAAGGCATTAAGCGCATCATCGTGGGCGGGGCTATTGCAAATTTCACCAATGTCAAAAAGACCTTTTCCGGCATCATTAACGGATTTAGAAAAGCTAAAGCAGATGGGAAATTGGAAGGCGTTTCAATTTGGGTGCGGCGGGGCGGTCCTTTTGAAAAAGAGGGGTTGGCCGCAATGAAAGTACTCGAAAACGAAGGGTTTGATATTCATGTTTACGACCGTTACACGCCTCTGACCGATATCGTGGACTATGCCATCAAAGGAGGTGCGGCATGAGTATTATTACCAATAAAGAAACCCGCGTGGTGATTCAGGGCGGCCCTGCGGGCGTCAGTGCGGCAAAACGCATGGCGGAATTTTGTCACTTAAGCCAGATTCCCTTTAATGTGTCCGCCTTTGTTTTTCCGCCCGGTGCGGGAAAGACGAATGAGATTGCTTTTGGCAGTTCCCTGGTTTCCGTGCCGATTTTCAAAACGGTTGCCGAGGCGACGGAAGCTTTTCCTGAGATCAATACCTCGCTCATTTATATTGCACCGAATCGCGCTTTTGCAGGCACGATGGAAGCATTGGAGGCCCCCAATATCAAACTCGTTTCCATGATCACGGAAGGTGTGCCCGAAAAAGACGCCAAAAAACTGCGCATCGAAGCCGAAAAGCGCGGCAAAGTCTTTAACGGTCCTTCTTCAATCGGCGTGATTTCGGCAGGAGAATCGCGTCTCGGCGTCATCGGCGGATCCTATGACAACCTCATGTTGTGCAAACTCCACCGTCAGGGATCTTTTGGCGTGATTACAAAATCGGGCGGCCTTTCCAATGAAATTATGTGGATTTGCAGCCAGTTTGCCGATGGCATCACGACTGCGATCGGTATCGGCGGAGACACCTATCCGGGCTCGGATTTTGTAACCTATCTTGAAAAATTTGAAGAAGACCCCCAAACCAAAGTCGTGGTGATGGTCGGTGAAATGGGCGGCGATTTGGAAGAAAAGGCGGCCGCCTGGTACGGCGAAAAAAAACGCCGGATTAAATTGATCGCCGTTGTCTCCGGTTATTGTCAAGAGCAATTGCCGAAGGGTATGAAGTTCGGTCATGCCGGTGCAAAGGAAGGTTTGCACGGCGAAGGCTCGGCCCGCAGTAAGGCGGAAGCCCTGATGAAGGCCGGCGCGATTGTCCCTGCGACCTTTGGCGGACTCGGTCCGGCCATTAAAGCCGCCTATGAAGAAATTCTTGCCAGCGGGGCCTTGGCGGAACGCGAGGAAATCACCCCCAGAAATCTCCCGCGGACAGTCGAGCAGGCCATGCAAGATGGGGATGTTTTTGTTGAGCCGCTGGTCAAGTCCTCCATTTGTGACGACCGGGGTGAAGAACCGCTTTACGGGGGCTATGCCGCGTCCGAGCTGATCGACAAGGGTTATCAGATTCCCCATGTCATCGGTCTGCTTTGGGACAAACGCTTGGTAACGCCGGTTGAGGCGGAAATTATCAAACGTATCGTTATTTTGTCTGCCGATCACGGACCCTGTGTTTCAGGGGCGCTGGTGACGATTATTGCCGCCTGTGCCGGCATTAATATGGCGCAGGCCGTGGCCGCCGGAATGATCATGATCGGTCCGCGTTTCGGCGGTGCGGTCACGGGTGCGGGAAAATGGTTCAGTTACGGTGTCAAAAATAAAATGTCCGTCGATGACTTCCTAGCCTATATGAAAAAGAATGTCGGGCCGGTGCCGGGCATCGGGCATCGTGTAAAGTCGGTGCGCAATCCGGACAAACGGGTGAAATCCTTGATCGCTTATGTCAAATCCACGGGAATTCCCACGCCGCATCTTGATTTTGCCTTGGCGATTGAAGAACGTACGACGGCCAAAAAAGACACTTTGATTTTAAATGTGGACGGCACGATGGCCGCCATCCTCGTGGACTTGGGTTTCCCTGTTGATACTTTGAACGGATTTTTCATCCTGTCCAGAACCATCGGCATGATCGGCCACTGGATCGATCAAAAACGTGAAGGCAGCCGGCTGATTCGCCTGTTCAAATATCTGGCCAACTACACCTCCCCGAAAAAGAGAGAGGTGCCGCCGCTCGATTCCTAAAATCGAGAAGATCTGTTTCAGCGGGCATCTTGCGTCCTTGATTCAAGATGCCCGCTGAGCTAAAATCAAGTCCCCCTGTCCGGCAGGCAATTCGGTGATAAGACAGGCCCCCTTTTTAAAGGAGATAACAATGTCAGCTAAAACAATTGAAACGCAATACCAGAATATGACGGCGCGGATCGATGCGATGCGTAAGAAACTCGGCCGTGCTTTAACGCTTTCCGAAAAGATTCTTTTTTCACATTTGGATGATCCCGAAGGGCAAAGGCTGGAGCGCGGTAAAGCACAACTTGCCCTACGTCCCGATCGTGTGGCAATGCAGGATGCCACGGCACAGATGGCCATGCTGCAGTTTATTCAGGCCAATAAAAAACGGGCTGCCGTCCCCAGCACCATTCACTGCGACCACCTCATTCGTGCGCAAAGCGGCGCGAAGGAAGATATCGAACGTGCGATTGTCGAAAACAAGGAAGTTTATGATTTTCTCGCCTCCGCCGCCGAAAAATACGGCATCGGTTTTTGGAAGCCGGGTGCGGGGATTATTCACCAGGTGGTGCTTGAAAATTACGCCTATCCGGGCGGCTTGATTATCGGCACCGATTCCCACACGCCGAACGGCGGCGGCCTCGGCATGTTGGCCATCGGAGTCGGTGGCGCGGATGCCGGTGAAGTAATGGCCGGTTTGCCTTGGGAAGTGCTTCAACCGAAACTGCTTGGCGTGAAGCTAACCGGCGCTTTGAATGGTTGGGCCTCTGCAAAAGATGTCATTCTTTATCTTTGCGGCCTTTTGACCACCAAAGGCGGCACAAACAAAATTATCGAATATTTCGGGCCGGGTGCGGCGACAATCAGTGCCACCGGGAAAGGCACGATTACAAACATGGGTGCAGAATTGGGCGCAACCACCTCCGTATTTCCTTACGACCCAAAAATGGCGGCTTATTTGAAGCTCACCGGCCGGGAAGATATTGCGGCCCTTGCGGATGCAAACCAAGCGATTTTGACTGCCGATCCGGAGGTGCTTGCCAATCCTGAACAGTATTATGACGAGGTCGTTGAGATTAATCTTTCGGAGCTTGAGCCGCATGTCGTGGGTCCGCATTCACCTGATCTGGCCCGCTCCATCTCTCAGCTTGGCGCGGAAGCGGAAGAAAAAGGATACCCAATGACCGTATCGGCTGCGCTTATCGGAAGCTGTACCAATTCTTCTTACGAAGACATTAGCCGTGCGGCGCATATTGCCCGCCAGGGCTTGAAAGCGGGGCTGAAAGCAAGGGGAGAATTCTTGGTTTCGCCGGGTTCGGAGCGCATCTATCACACAATGAAGCGTGACGGTTTTCTGAGCACATTCGAAGAAATGGGAGGTAAAGTGCTGGCCAACGCCTGCGGCCCTTGCATCGGGCAGTGGAAACGCGAGGATAAGAAGAAGGGCGAGCCCAATTCGATTATCAGTTCTTTTAATCGGAACTTCAGAGGCCGAAATGACGCAAACCCGGAGACCCTTTCATTTTTAAGCAGCCCGGAAATCGTGACCGTTATGGCCTTTTCGGGTGATCTCTCCTTTAACCCCTTAACGGACAGCCTGACGGCTGCCGATGGAACCAAGATTCGCTTCGAACCGCCCCAGGGAGACGAGTTGCCCGCAAACGGGTTTGCGACGGGCGAAGAGGGTCTGATCCTGCCGGCTGAAGACGGGGAAGGAGTTTCCGTGATTGTCTCGGATGAGAGCGAACGGCTTCAATTGCTTTCCCCTTTTCCGGCATGGGACGGTCGGGATTTTGAGGATCTGATCCTTTTACTGAAGGTGAAGGGAAAATGCACGACAGATCATATTTCTCCCGCCGGGCCGTGGTTGCGTTATCGCGGGCACTTGGACCGCATCAGCGACAACATGTTTTTGGGCGCAAGCAATGTGTTTACCGATACGCCCGGAAAAGCGAATGATGTGCTCTCCGGTGAAAAAGACCTCACTCCCGCACAGGTGGCGCGACGCTACAAGCTAAAAGGACTGGGATCCATTGTTGTTGGAGATGAAAATTACGGCGAAGGCAGCTCCCGCGAACATGCCGCCATGTCACCGCGTTTTCTGGGGGTGAAGGTCGTGCTTACAAAGAGTTTTGCACGGATTCATGAGACCAACCTGAAAAAACAGGGCGTGCTGCCGCTGACTTTTGCCGATCCGGATGATTGGGAAAAAATTGGAGAAAACGACCGCGTGAGTGTGCGCGGCTTGGCAGACCTGGCGCCGGGCAAAGCGGTTGAAGTCGTCATTCGCAAAGCGGGAGAGGATATCCCGATTCAAGCGAACCACAGCCTCACCGAAGCGCAGTTGGCTTGGTTTAAGGCGGGTTCGGCTTTAAATGCCTTAAACGCATAGTTGAGTCCTTCATGACGGCAGCTTCTGCGGAAGAAAAAAAAACGGCGCCCACCATCACAGTCGAGATCATGGGGAAAACGCACCAAGTCCCCGAAGGACTGACGATGTTGCAGGCCATGTGGCACGCAGGTCATGAACTGACCCGCGGCGCCGGATGTCTGGGCGGAATTTGTGGCGCCTGTCCTTCAAAGTATACCACGAAGGAAGAGACGAAAATTAAGACGGCCCTGGCCTGCCAAACGCAGGTTGAGGACGGCATGTCTTTTTCATTGGTTGCCTCCTATTACCCGAACCGTAAAGTCGTTGCGGATTTCACAGAAATAAAAGATCCGAAACAGGAGATCTTTCGCCTCTATCCGGAGACGGCGCTTTGTCGGAATTGTGATGCCTGCACGCAGGCCTGCCCCAAGGGAATTGATGTGCGTTCCGGGGTTTGGAAGGCGGCCTTCGGTGATTTTAAAGAAGGGGCGGCGCTTTTTCTCTCTTGCGTCATGTGCAGTCTTTGTGTGCCCGTTTGCATCGCCGATATTGCGCCCAATCAGGTCGGACTTTACATGCGGCGGGCTCAGGGTATTTTTTTCGATCAGGAATGCGGCCATCTTTCGGCCCGCCTGGAAGAAATCGACCGGGGAAAGTTTGATTCAGAATGGAAACGTCTTTTAAGCCTGCCTGACGAAGCGATCCTGGCTGAACCGCGGGTTTGAAATATTTTTTTGATGCAAGGGGAGATTGACCATTTCTCAATCGGTCGCGATTACGGTGGGTGACGAAAAACATACCGTCCCGGAGGGTATGACTGTCATTCAGGCCATGTGGCATCTCGGTGACGCAATGGTAAAAAATGTCGGTTGTCTCGGTGGAGCCTGCGGGGCCTGTGCGATTATATGCCGCCTGCCCGGTCAAATGTTGCCCAAAACAGCCCTGGCCTGTCAAACGATGGTTTCTGAAGGATTGAATATCCGTTTTCTCCAGGGCGATCCGTCAAAAAAAGAAATCGCTCCCCTCCCCGCCGAAACACCTAGTCGTGAAACCGTTTTTCAGTATTATCCCGAAACAAGACGCTGTGTCGCGTGCCAGGCCTGCACCTCAGCCTGTCCGCAAGGTATTGATGTGATGGTGGGCGTGCGCGAAGCCATGATCGGGGATCTTGCCCTGGTGGCGGAGCGTTTTACGACCTGTGTCATGTGTGGATTTTGCGCCGCGGTTTGTGAATCCAGAATTCGCCCGCATCGCATGGGGTTGTATGCGCGTCGTTTGGCCGGGGCATTTTACCCCAAACCTCCGACGCAGCTCGATATGCGTATCGCAGAGATTTCCTCAGGTCAATTCGATCGGGAATGGAACGATGTAATGCAGGCGGCGCAAAATGCGTAAAGGACACGATGCATGACCGAATTTGAACTTTCAAAACAGCGGGTCGCCGAAGGACGCGAATCACGCAAAGCTGCCGAAATGCCGCGGCTTTCGGCAGACGAAAAAGAAGCCTTGCTGCATCGCTACCATCCCGACAAAAAAAAGGAAGCCTATGCGACCATCCGTATCGGTCCAAACCAAGGCCAGCAAACCGTGCATGAAGTGGTGCGTCTGCTTGAAGGGGAGAGCCCGCTGACATCAAAGGCCCCCGATCTCAACCCGGCCCATCAGGTGGACGTGCTTATTATCGGCGGCGGCGGTGCGGGTTCCAGCGCAGCTTTGATGGCGCAGGCTGCGGGTGCAAAAGTCCTCATGGCGACCAAACTCCGGCTCGGAGATTCAAATACCGTGATGGCCGAAGGCGGCATGCAGGTTGCCGTTTCTCCGGAAGATTCACCCGTGCGCCACTTTGTCGATTCCTTGAAAGGCGGTCAAATGGCAAATGACCGCACACTCTTAAAAGCCCTGGTTTCGGAAGGCCCGGAAGTGGCCAAGTGGTTGATCGACATGGGTGTATTGTTTGACCGGGAAGAAGACGGCAACCTCAGCATCCGATCCGGCGGAGGCAGCAGCCTGCCGCGTTTATTGCGTTGCAAAGATTACACCGGGCTTGAGTTAATGCGGGTTTTGAAAGATGCGGTTTTAAATGAAGAAATTCAGCTCTTGGAGTTTAGTCCCGTCATCGAATTTCTGACCGACGGCGAAGGCACCTGCACGGGGGCTGTTTTGAAAGACCTCGATACCGATAAATTGATTGTCGTACAGGCCAAAACCGTGATTGCCGCCACCGGCGGGATTGGCCGCCTTCATATTCAGGGTTTTCCGACCAGCAACCACTACGGCGCAACGGGTGACGGCCTTGCAATGTCGTATCGCGCCGGGGCCGCATTGACCTTTCAGGATACCTTTCAATATCATCCCACGGGTTCTGTTTTTCCTGAGGCGATGGCGGGCCTTTTGGTGACCGAGGCAATTCGTTCGGTGGGGGCTCAGCTTTTAAATGTGAAGGGTGAGCGTTTTATTTATGAATTGGAAACACGCGATGCCGTTGCTTCGGCGGTGATCCGAGAATGTCAGGAGGGGCGCGGGGTCGAAACACCTGCGGGCCGAAAAGGGGTTTGGCTGGATATGCCCTTGGTGGATGTACTGCATGGCGCGGGGACCTTGGCCGAGCATTTTCCGAACATGGTCAAGCAGTTTTCGCGTTACGACATCGATATTAGCAAAGACCCCGTTTTGATTTATCCGACACTGCATTATCAGAATGGCGGCGTGAAGATTGATGTGGATAGTGAATCCACTTTAAAAAATCTTTTTGTCGCGGGAGAGGCCTCCGGCGGGATTCACGGTCGAAACCGTTTAATGGGCAACTCTTTGCTCGACATCGTTGTTTACGGCAGACGCGCAGGTAAAGCGGCGGCAAAAAGGGCGAGTGAGGTCGATTTCAAACCGCTAACTTTAAGTCATCTGGATCCGTTTCAGGCCGCGAAAAAAGCCGCAGGTGTGGTTTCGGAGACCGTTTCTCCGATTTTATTTCCGGACTATGTGAATAAAGGATGATTTTGATTATCCTGAAAATGACGCATGCGTCGTATCAATGACCTATGGGAGGGAACGATGAATTTTTTCAAGGTGTGGCTTGTTGTCGGCATATTCTTTTTGTCCAATTTTTTTGTTCCCGTCGCCTTTTCCGGGACGCCTTCGCCGGAAGGCGCGGAAGTTTATATTATTTCGCCAAAAGACGGTGATACGGTGGGCAGGAATTTTACGGTGCGCTTTGGCCTCAAAGGCATGGGGGTGGCGCCTGCGGGTGTGGATAAAGCCAAAACCGGGCACCATCATTTGATGATCGACGGCAAAAAACTGCCGCCGATGGACAAACCCATGAATAAAGAAGTGGTCAAACATTTTGGCGGCGGGCAAACGGAAGTCACGCTTTCGCTCGCGCCGGGAAAGCATACCTTGCAGTTGATTTTAGGAGACAAAGCCCACGTGCCGCATGATCCGCCCGTGGTTTCGAAATCCATCACGATTACCGTGAAATAAAGGAAAAAAATGAATATTCATGAATATCAGGCAAAGGCCCTCTTCACAAAATTCCGGATTCCGGTGCCCAAAGGGAATGTGGCTTTTTCTGCGGATGAAGCGGCCACCGTGGCAAATGATTTGGAGAGCGCCGTTTGTGTTGTGAAAGCGCAAATTCACGCGGGCGGACGCGGAAAAGCAGGCGGCGTCAAACTCGCAAAATCTCGTGATGAAGTGATTCCTTTGGCCAATGAAATTCTCGGTAAGGTTTTGGTAACGCCGCAAACCGGCCCCGAAGGCAAAGAGGTCAAAAAACTGCTGATTGAAGAAGGGGCGGACATCCAAAACGAACTGTATGTCAGTCTCGTTGATGATCGCGCAACGGGCTCCATCGTCATCATCGCCAGCACCGAGGGCGGTATGGAGATCGAAGAAGTGGCCGAAGCAACGCCTGAAAAAATTATTCGCCGCGCCATCGATCCTGTTTGGGGTTATCAGGCTTATCAGGGCCGGTCTGTTGCATTTCAGATAGCCTTGCCGAAGGAAGTAATCGGGCCATTCGTAAAATTGCTTGGCAATCTTTACCGTCTTTTTGTCGAAAAAAATGCCATGCAAATCGAAATCAACCCGCTGATTATTACCCGTGACAATCGACTCATGGCCTTGGACGCCAAAGTGGGTTTTGATGACAGTGCGCTTTTTAAACATCCCGATATTAACGAATTGCGTGATTTGGATGAAGAAGACCCGCTTGAAACCCGTGCGGCGCAGCATGGCCTCAACTATGTGAAGTTGGATGGAAAAATCGGCTGCATGGTCAATGGTGCGGGGCTTGCGATGTCTACGATGGATGTCATCAAACTTGCGGGCTCCGAACCGGCCAATTTTCTGGATGTGGGGGGCGGTGCTTCAAAAGAGACAGTCAAACAAGCCTTCCGGATTTTGTTGGATGATCCAAACGTGAAAGGCGTGTTTGTGAATATTTTCGGCGGCATCGTGCGTTGCGACCGCATCGCGGGAGGCATTATTGAGGCCGCAAAAGAGGTAGATCTCAATGTGCCGATGGTCGTGCGTTTGGAAGGCACGAATGCAAAAGAGGCGAAGGACATGCTGGCGGCCTCTGATATTGAATTGATTGTCGCCGATACCCTTTGGGACGGCGCACAGAAAATTGTTGCGGCAGTAAGTTAAAGGAGTTCCCATGTCGATTTTAGTCAACAAAGATTCAAAAATAATGGTGCAAGGCATTACGGGAAAAGAAGGCTCTTTTCACGCCGCAGCCTGCAAAGCCTACGGGACACAGGTGGTTGCGGGCGTGACGCCGGGAAAAGGCGGAAGCGATTTTGAAGGCATTCCGGTTTTTAATACGGTTGAGGCCGCCGTACGCGAAACCGCAGCCGATGTGGCCCTTATTTTTGTGCCGCCGCCCTTTGCAGCCGATGCGATCATGGAATCCGCCGAAGCGCATGTGCCCGTAATCATCTGCATTACCGAAGGCATCCCGGTGCTGGACATGATGCGCGTGAAACGTTTTTTGGCCGGAAAGCCCGTGCGTTTGATCGGCCCGAATTGTCCCGGCATCATCACACCGGACGAATGTAAAATCGGCATTATGCCCGGTTTTATCCACAAAAAAGGCAATGTCGGCGTGGTCTCCCGAAGCGGCACCCTCACTTATGAAGCCGTGTTGCAATTGACCGAACGCGGCTTGGGACAATCGACCTGCATCGGCATCGGGGGTGATCCGGTGAAC
>JALUVJ010000052.1 GCA_027020665.1 Nitrospira sp. | reverse complement strand
AGGCCATCAAAAAATTCAAAACATGGCTGAGGCGCTATCCCGAATCCCCCGAACAAGCCCTTGTTTTTATGGATTTGGGCGATGCCTATGCAAAAGACGGAAACCCGGATCAGGCGCTCGAAAGCTATCTGAAGATCGACGAAAAGAAACGAAAAACCACGCCGGGGCTTTATTTAAGGATTGCCGACACTTTTTTTAAACTCAAAAACTACAAAAGAAGCATTGCATTTTACACAAAAATTATTGAAACGAGTCCGGAAGATGAAGACGTCCGTTGGGCCACCTTCCAGCTTGCACAAAGTTACGAAAAACTGGGCATGAAAGACAAAGGACACCCGATTTACAGCCGTTTGGAAACGGACTCACAAGGCATCATCAGAGCCTTATCAGAACAAAAAGCCGTGGAGCTTGCCCCGAAAACCGAAGCAAGTCCGGCACAATAAAATATGGGAAACTCAATGAGTGAGAAGAAAACACAGGTTAAAATGCTGGAAGAGGCCTTTAAGCAATTTAACGCCACTTCTTCCGAACTGGAAAAAAGCTATCATCTGCTCAAAACAGAAGTCCGGCGACTTAAAAAGGAGCTGCGCAAAAGCAAACGTGAAAAAGAAGCACTCCGGGAACAGGCGGAACGCAATCATCGCCTGGCCGCCGTGGGCGAAATGGCGGCCAGAACGGCGCACGAGCTGAGAAACCCGCTTGGCAGTATTGAATTGTTTACTTCGCTCCTGCAAAAAGAAATCTCAAAAACATCAAATGATCCTGAAAAAACAGCTTGGGCCGGACACCTGCTCAGCGCCGTCAAAAGCATGGACCACAGCATCACCAACCTACTGCTTTTCACGCGCAAACCCCGCCCCGTCTTCAAAGAGACAAATTTAAGGGCTTTAATCAGCGACTTGCTGGGTTTTGCGGCGCAGCTCTTCAAACAGCATCGTATCGAAGTTTTTCATAAAATCGACCGGCGGCTCGAAAACATTTCCTGTGACGAAGACCTGCTCAGACAGGTACTGCTTAATTTGATTTTAAATGCTATCGATGCCATGCCGGGAGGCGGCGCGCTCAAGATCTCGGCTCATACCGCTCACGATACGCCGGAAGAGATCGTCATCAGCCTCTCCGACACGGGGTCCGGTATTGCCGAGACCGCCTTGCCTCAAATTTTTGATCCGTTTTTCACCACAAAAAACACCGGATCAGGCCTCGGACTCTCCATTGCCCAAAATGCCGTTACGGCCCATCAAGGACGCATTCAGGTTGAAAACCGCAACGGCTGCGGGGCTATTTTCAGCATCTATCTGCCTAAACACCGGGAGGGGCAACATGCACAACAAACACAATAAAAATCCCATCCTCATTGTAGATGACGAACCCGCGATGCGCCTCGCCCTCTGTGCCACGCTCGAAGAAGAAGGTTACAGCGTCCTCAGTGCCGCAAGCGGCGAAGCTGCAATGAAAATCTGCACGGCCCGTGCTGAAAAAGATCCCTTCAGCGCCCTCATCACGGACATGAAAATGCCCGGGATGAGCGGCATCGAGCTTGTTCAACACCTGAAAAAGAAATGGGTAGAGATGCCCGTCATTCTCATGTCGGCCTTTGGCACCATTGAAAGTGCCGTAGACGGGATGAAATGTGGTGCGTTTGACTACCTGGTCAAACCCTTTTCTGAAAAAACGGTCTTGGACACCCTTCAAAAAGCCCTCAACAAAAAAACATCCGAAACAACAAGACCTGCAGGAAACAAACAACTGGTCACAGAAGATCCCGGCATGCAAAAAATGCTTAAAATGGCCGAAGTCGTTGCCGCAAGCCAGGCCACCGTGCTCATTCAGGCCGAAAGCGGCACAGGGAAAGAACTGCTTGCGCGATTTATTCATGACCGCAGCCCGCGCGCCCATCGCCCTTTTGTTGCAATCAACTGTGCCGCCGTGCCGGAATCGCTCCTCGAAAGCGAGCTTTTCGGTTATGAAAAAGGCGCCTTTACCGGTGCCGCCACAAAAAAAGCAGGACGCTTTGAACTCGCGCAAATGGGCACACTCTTATTGGACGAAATCAGTGAGATGCAGTTTTCATTGCAGGCAAAACTGCTCAGAGTCTTGCAGGAACGCGAAGTCGACGTGCTCGGCAGTAAAGGCACACTGCCCGTGAATATTCGTGTCATCGCCACAACAAACCGTCCGCTCTTGGAGGAAGTCAAAGCCGGTCGTTTTAGAGAAGACCTTTATTATCGCCTGAATGTCTTTCCGCTTCGCATCCCGCCGCTTCGGGAGCGCATTGCAGACATTCCGGCACTGGTTCAACACTTCATCCGAAGCGCTTCAAAAAAAAACGGCAAGCGTGTCCGCTCGATCACTCGAGAAGCCCTTTCCACTCTAATGGCCATGTCTTGGCCCGGCAATGTGCGGGAACTTGAAAACATCATCGAACGCGCCCTGCTCTTGGCCGAATCTGAAGAAATCACAAAAGACCACTTGCTTTTTCCTGAGAATGAAATCGTAAAAGAGGAACCGACACAAAAAAACATCACAACCGTTTGGGAAGCGGAGCGCAACCTCATCCTCGAAACACTCGCGCAGGTTTCGGGAAACCGCACACACGCCGCACGCATGCTGGGCATCAGCATCCGCACGTTGCGCAACAAACTCCGAGAATATCACCGGCTTGATCCGGATTGCGAAACCATCGGCGTGCAAAACCGTTGATCGCCGGCTTTTAGATAAGGAGAAGCTCCTCATGCTCGATAAATTATTCGGTCGTGCTATTACAAGACTGGAACAGGCATTGGATGTACGAAATACACGGCACAGCGTCATCATGAGCAACATCAGCAATCAGGATACGCCGGGTTACAAATCAAAAGAAATTGATTTTAAAAAAGCACTTGCCGATGCAGACGGCGGAAACGGCAGTCTCAAAATGACCAAAACCAATGCCAATCATTTGCCTGGCGACAGCGCAGCTTCACCGTTCAGACCCGAAGTGCGGCTCTCCGCCGGCAATGGGACCAAACGGCTCGACGGCAATACCGTCAACACCGAAAAAGAAATGACACGGCTTGCCGAAAATACTTTCATGTATCAGGCCACGGTAGAGTTCATCGCCAGAAAATTCAACGGCCTGAAAAATGTCATCAAGGACGGGGTTTAAAAGATCAAAACAGTAAAAAACCAACAATTATAAATATTTGAATTAGAAACCGCCACTTAAGAGGGAAAACGATATGAATATTTCACAGGCATTTTCAATTCCAGCATCCGGGCTGGATGCACAGC
>JALUVJ010000051.1 GCA_027020665.1 Nitrospira sp. | reverse complement strand
CGATACCCGTTAACATCCCCAAACGCCGGATGTTGGAGGATGAAGAAGCCCAATTGAATCGTTCCGAGCCTGGCAAGCTAACGCCGCAACTGCAAGCCAGCAAAGTGCCAATTGAGGAAGAAACATATCGACCGGACGTAACCGAACGTCGGGGCGCTGCCGAAACCGTTGGGGATAAAATATCCGCCGGCGCCAGCAACATCCCCGCCGATTCCAAAGAAACTGCACCAGCCGGAAAAATTGGTACGCCGGGCGTTTCGCAACCCTTTACCATCGAAGGCGACGCTGCCCGAAGAACCATCATAACCCAGGTTATTCCGCAATATCCCCGGGGGCTGCAGCGCGAAGCTGTGGTAAAGATTCGCTTCACCGTTTTGCCGGACGGCACCATCGGCTCCATGATTCCGGTGCAAAAAGGCGATCCGGTTCTGGAGGAAATCACCATGAAAGCGCTGCGCAAATGGCGTTTCAATCCCCTGCTGCCTTCTTCGGAGCAGAAAAAAGTGGAAGGAATCATCACATTTCGCTATGAATTAAAGTAACCCCCCAAAGCCCTCCTTGTAACAACTTGTCTTTAAACCGATAATATTTTTTGGAAATATTATAGTCGGGAAATTTATTATATTATCAAAGATTAGTCATTCCCTGAGATAGGTACGAAATGCAGATAGACCTTGTAGCTGTTTTTCTCATCGGTCTTTTCGGCGGATTCAGCCATTGTATCGGTATGTGCGGCGGGTTTGTGATGACCTATACGCTCAAGCTCTCGGAGAATTCGCTGGTAGCCAAGCCCACGTTCTGGCAGCAGCTCTATCCGCATCTGCTCTACAACAGCGGTCGGGTGCTGACTTATACGTTTCTGGGTGAAGTATTCGGTGTGCTTGGTATGACACTGAGTTCGGTGCTGGCGTTCAGGAGTTTCCAGGGCGGATTAATGCTTTTCGCCGGCATGGTCATGATTTTGATGGGACTGGATCTGTCCGGCATTTTGCCGTCATTGCCCCGGGATACATTTCCGGGCGCCACCGCATTTAAAAATCTGGTGCACTCTCTTCTCAATCGCGTCAACCCGCACAACGTGTTCGGTTTGGGTATCATTCTGGGATTTCTGCCGTGCGGCCTGGTTTATGCCGTCGGTACAAAAGCGGCTGCCACCCAGAGTATCTGGCAGGGCGGATTGATAATGCTTTTCTTCGGCCTGGGCACATTTCCGGCAATGGTGTTGATGGGCGTTACCACCCATCTCGTTTCAGTGCGATTGCGCACCACTTTGTATCGCATAGCAGCCATCCTGGTCATTGTGCTGGGCGTAATGACAATGATGAAGGGCTATCAAAAAATCAAAAATCCCGGCATAATAATGCACTCTCCTTCAAGCCAGATGCAACAGTGAGACAAAAAAAGTATTTTTATGATTTCATCGGCTCAAATACAAAAACCGGAAAAATCCGAAAAGCTCAGTTGTTATCACTGTGGCGATCCCTGCCCCGATTCACGCATCAACATCGGAGACAAATATTTCTGCTGCAACGGCTGCAAGCTGGTTTATGAATTGCTGGAAGCAAACGACCTGTGCACCTATTATACGCTGGAAAGCACACCAGGCAATTCGCCCGCCGAAGCCGGCATCGCTAAAAAATTTCAATATCTCGAAGATAAAGATGTCCGACGAAAACTGATTAACTTCACCGACGGTCGGATCAGCACGGTTACCTTTTACATTCCGGGCATGCACTGTGCTTCCTGCGTCTGGCTGCTGGAAAGTCTGTACCGGCTCACTCCGCTCGTGCTTTCCTCCAAAGTTAATTTCCTGAAAAAAGAGCTTTCCATTACCTTCAAAGAGTCGTCCGAATCACTTCGCACAATTGTCGAGCTGCTGACCTCCATTGGCTACGAGCCACAAATTAATCTGGACAGCTTGCAGCAGAAAGCAGAAGAAGACAATAACAAAGAATTGTATATCAAAATCGGCGTAGCCGGTTTTTGTTTCGCCAACATTATGCTCCTCAGCTTTCCGCACTATCTGGCCGGAAGCGGCCAGGTGGAGCCGATGCTGCAAAAGTTTTTCAACTATCTCACTATTCTGCTATCGCTGCCCGTCTTTTTTTACAGCGCCACTCCTTATTTCCGCTCCGCCCTGAACGGCTGGAAACAAAGGCATGTCAATATGGATGTACCCATTTCGCTCGGTATCCTGGCGCTTTTCATTCGCAGTCTGGTCGAGATTGTTTCCGGCTCCGGCAACGGCTACATGGATTCGTTTGCCGGCCTGGTGTTTCTGCTGCTCATCGGAAAATTATTCGAAAAGAAAACCTATGATACGCTCTCTTTCGAGCGCGACTACAAATCCTATTTCCCTGTTTCGGTAACCAAAAAAGAAAAAGAGGGCGAGACCACCATTCCGCTGGATAAACTGCAGGTCGGCGATCGCATCATCATTCGCAACCATGAGCTTGTGCCGGCCGATGCCGTGTTGATAAACGGCAAAGCTTTTATCGATTACAGCTTTGTCACCGGCGAATCCGCGCCCGTTGAAAAAACGTCCGGCGACATCATTTTTGCCGGCGGCAAGCAGATCGGCGGGGCCATCGAATTGGACGTCATCAAAGAAGTCAATCAGAGCTACCTGACGCAGTTGTGGAACGAGGATACTTTCAACAAAGACCATCGCAGCAAAATAACCACGCTTGCCAACACCATCAGCAAATATTTCACTCTTGTAGTTATTTCTCTTGCCACCCTGACCGCACTGTACTGGATTCGAACGGACGCAGCCCTGGCGCTGAATGCTTTTACCGCTGTGCTCATCGTGGCCTGCCCCTGTGCACTGGCCCTGTCGACGCCCTTTACCCTGGGCAATACGCTGAGAATTTTTGGCCGACAAAAATTCTATCTTAAAAACACTGCTGTTATCGAAGCGCTGGCAAAGGTCAACACCGTTGTTTTTGACAAAACTGGCACCATCACCCGGTCGCAGCATTCAAAAATCGAGTTTGTGCCCGCAACAGGTGCGCCGCGAAAATTAAGCGACGAAGAAAAAAGCCTGCTTTACTCTGTTGTGCGCCACTCCAACCATCCGCTCAGCCAGCAGCTTGCAGCCAAAGTCAAAGGCCAGAGCGTTCGCACGGTCGTCGATTTCATCGAATATCCGGGCCAGGGCCTCAAGGCCAGAGTGGACGGAAAAGAGATTCTATTGGGTTCGCTCAATTTTGTCAACCCGGATGCAGACGCCACGCCGGATCAAAAAACAACGCACGTGTATGTGGCCATTGATGGAAAGT
>JALUVJ010000050.1 GCA_027020665.1 Nitrospira sp. | reverse complement strand
GATGGGGATCAATATCTCACCTTCGCGCTCGGTGAAGAGCAATACGGGGTGCAAATCCTGCGGGTTCAGGAGATTAAGGGATATACCGGCGTAACCCGTATTCCGAATACGCCGGACTATGTGAAAGGCGTATTGAATTTACGGGGCACCATTGTACCCATTGTTGACTTGCGCATGAAGTTCGGCATGGATCAGCAGGAATACAATAAAAAAACCGTGATTATTGTCGTCGAAGTCAAAGGGCGCATCATGGGGATTATTGTTGATGCCGTGTCGGATGTTATGAATATCGCGGCAAAAGACATTCAGCCCGCTCCGGAATTCGGCGGGGCGGTGGACGTGGGTTTTATCAACGGCATCGGCAGTTACGGCGAAAAACTGGTCGCTTTTCTGGATATCGACCGCGTGCTTTCCGTGGCTGGGGCTGAAGAAATCGAAGCCCCGGAAACCGAACACTGAAGAACAACGTAAAAAGAGAATGATCTTAATTGGAGAGATCTTATCTCATGCTGCTTGATTTGAAATTAAATGAATTGGAGAAATAACAATGGCACTTAAGGTCAAGGTGTTAGAAGAAAGTTTTGCCCTGCTCGCACCTCAGGGGGATGCACTGGTCGCACGATTTTACGAACGGCTTTTTGAAAAATACCCCCAAGTCAAGCCCATGTTCAGCGGGACGACGCCCAAAAAACAACAAAAGAAACTGCTGGCCTCACTTGTATTGGTGGTCGAAAATTTGAGACGACCGAAAACCTTGGTCAAAGCCTTACACGCGATGGGTGAGCGGCACCTTGCCTACGGGGTCGAGCCGGCGCACTACGATGCCGTGAATGAAAACATGCTGGCCGTGCTTTCCGAATTTGCCGGGGCGCTTTGGACGGCAAAACGTAAAAAAGCATGGACGGAGGCCCTTGATACGATTAAAGCGTTGATGTTGGAAGGCGCCGAACAAGTGAAGGACCGCAAGAAGGCTGTCGTAAAAAAAGAGGGGAAAAAGTCTTCAAAAAGGAACAAAGGGGTTATGCGTAAAAACGCCGGTTTAAATGTGGCACAGGCCGCGCTCGACAATATTGCGGCGCATGTCATTATTTGTGACCGGGATTTAAACATTACCTACATCAACAATGCGTCTCGGAACACCTTAAAATCGGTGGAATCCGAGATTGCCGAAGTCTTTCCCGGATTTTCTGTTGATCGCATCGTGGGAACCAATATCGACAAATTTCATAAAATTCCGGAGAAGCAGCGAAAAATTTTGGCCGATCCCAAAAAACTGCCGCACCGTGCGGATATTGAAATCGGACCTTTGAAACTCGAACTTAAGGTTTCGGCCAATATCTCCGCATCGGGCGAGTATATGGGCAATACCCTTGAGTGGGAAGAAGTGACGGAAAAACGGCGGATTGCAACCGAGATGGCGCGTTTGAAATCTTCACTGGATAATTCAAACGGCAATGTCCTGGTTTGTGACCGTGCGTACAACATTGTTTACATGAATGAAGCCTCTAAAAAAACGCTCACGCGGCTTGAGCCGGAAATCAAAAAAGTCTTTCACGATTTTGCGGTAGAAAATGTAATAGGTTCAAACATCGACCGCTTTCATCAAGACCCTTCGGTCCAACGGAACATTCTGGATAATCCCAAAAATATGCCCTATCGCACGGATATTCAGGTCGGCCCGGCCATTTTGGATCTGAATGTTTCGGCCATCATTTCGGAATCCGGGGAATATGTCGGCAATACCCTCGAATGGGAAGATGTGACGGAAAAACGGCGGATTGAAGTCGAGATGGCGCGTCTGAAATCTTCACTGGATAATGCAAATACAAATGTCATGGTTTGCGACCGGAACTATGAAATCGTTTACATGAACAAGGCTTCCGAGGCAACACTGAGCAAGCTTGAACCTGAGATTAAAAAGGTTTTTCAAGGATTTAGCGTAAGTCGTGTTGTGGGTTCGAGCATTGACGGTTTTCATGAAAACCCTTCGCATCAGCGGCGGCTTTTGGATAATCCGGGCAACTTGCCCTATCGCACGGACATTCAAGTCGGCCCGGCCATTTTGGACCTGAATGTTTCGGCGATTATGTCCAAGCATGGCGAATATATCGGTAATGTTGTCGAGTGGATGGATGTCACTTCGCAGAAACAGGCCGAGACGGAAGTAGAAAGACTTATTTCAGCGGCATCTGCCGGTGCGCTTTCAGAACGCATTGACGCTTCCGTTTTTAGTGGATTTTTGAAAAACCTGGCGGAGGGCATCAATCGCATGCTAGAAGCGGTCGAAACGCCCATGACCGAAGCACAAAAAGTCTTAGGCCTGCTTTCAGAAGGGGATTTACGCACACAGATGACCGGGGAATATGAAGGCTCTTTTGAAGAGATGAAATCGAGTCTGAATCGCGCCATTGATAACCTGAAGCAAACGGTTTCCTCTGTGACAGAGGCTTCTGGTTTAGTGACCAACGGCATTCTGGAAATCAGCAAAGGCAATGAAGACCTCTCACAGCGCACGGCGGAACAGGCAAGCGCCCTGGAAGAAACCTCGTCATCCATGGAAGAGATGACCTCCACCGTCAAGCAAAATGCCGACAATGCGGCGCAAGCCAACCAGTTGGCGATTGCGGCTGGCGAAGTGGCGGAAAAAGGCGGACGGGTGACCAAAAAGACCTCTGACGCCATGTCCGCGGTGAATAAGAGCAGTAAAAAGATCGTGGATATTATTTCGGTCATTGACGAGATTGCCTTTCAGACCAACTTACTGGCCTTAAACGCGGCGGTTGAAGCGGCGCGCGCGGGAGAGCACGGACGCGGTTTTGCCGTGGTGGCGGCCGAAGTGCGGAACCTGGCGCAGCGTTCGGCCACGGCGGCCAAAGAGATTAAGTCGCTCATTAATGAATCCGTGCAGCAAGTGACCGACAGCACGGAGTTGGTCGAGCAATCGGGCAAAACCCTGGAAGAAATTGTTGAATCCGTCAAACGCGTGACCGATGTCATTGGTGAAATCAGTGCCGCATCTGTGGAACAGACCACCGGCATCGAGGAAGTCAATAAGGCCATCATGCAAATGGACGAAACGACCCAGCAAAATGCCGCCCTGGTTGAAGAGGCGACATCGGCGAGTCAGTCCATTAAAGATCAGGCGGAAGACTTGGTCCAGCAGGTTGAGTTCTTCCAACTGGAAGGCGCGGAGGCCGGACACCGTGCCAGCCGCGCGGTCAGGGAAGCCAAAAAAAAGGTGCCGGCCCCGAAAAGCGCGACCGTGCCGGAGGCTTCGAAGCGCGGTTTGCCCAAACCGAAATTG
>JALUVJ010000049.1 GCA_027020665.1 Nitrospira sp. | reverse complement strand
GCGTCCCGGCCAGTCGATTCCCACAGACGGGATTATTCGTGCCGGCAGCTCAAGCCTGGATGAATCCCAGGTCACCGGAGAAGCGGTTCCCGTGGATAAAAGCGTGGGAATGCAGGTTTTTGCCGGCTCCCTCAACAAACAGGGTGCCCTGGAAGTCGAAGTCACCAAAACCTTTTCCGACAATACCCTCAGCAAGATGATTCATCTTGTGGAATCCGCCCAGGAACAGAAGGGAAAGGCACAACAATGGATTGATCGTTTCGGTCGCCGTTACACTCCGATCGTCCTGGTCTCCGCATTGCTCATGATCATCATTCCGTGGTTTTTTGGGCTAAATCTTTCCGAATGGACATCGCGCGCCGTCATCCTGCTGGTTGCGGCCGCGCCCTGTGCCCTCATTATGTCAATGCCGGTCGCAATGGCCGCAGGTATCGGATCCGCAGGAAAACGGGGTATTTTGATAAAAGGCGGTGTGCATTTGGAGCACCTGGGAGTCATCCGTGTGGTTGCTTTTGATAAAACAGGCACCCTGACAAAGGGGCTTCCCGAAGTTTCTGATGTGATTTCTTTAAAGGGAAGCGAAACAAACTGGCAGGCGGTGGCCGCCGGACTGGAAAGCCACTCCGAGCATCCCTTGGGAAAAGCCGTCTTTGAAAGTGCGAAATCATCAGGAATTCAAGCGGCCAAAATTGAAGGCTTCGAGGCGCTCACCGGTGCCGGTGCAAAGGGGGTTTTTTCCGGAATCACTTGGTATATTGGAAACCCCGACCTTTTTTTGAAGATGGCTGTTTCTTTGGATATCGTTGCCGAGCGAATTAAAAGTCTTCAATCTTCAGGAAAAACCGTAGTCTTGATCGGCACTAAAAAAGAAGTCCACGGCATCATTGCACTACAAGATCATGTGCGAAGTGAGTCTTCCGATGCGATTGTCGGGCTCCATAAGATGGGGATTAAAATCGCCATGCTCACCGGGGATAACCCGCTGACCGCGAATACGGTGGCTGTGCCGCTCGGCATTGACGATGTTCGGGCGGGTTTAAGACCGGAAGAAAAGGTGCAGGCCGTCAAAGACCTTGAGGCGCGTTACGGCCCGGCCTTGATGGTCGGTGACGGTGTGAATGATGCCCCTGCCCTGGCCGCTGCGTCTTGCGGTGCGTCCATGGGCGCAGCAGGAAGTGATGCGGCCATTGAGGCTGCCGACGTGGCCTTGATGGCCGATGATCTTGCAAAAGTCGAAGAGGCGCTCCGTGTGGGTCGTTTGGCCCGTAAAATCAGCAAGCAAAATATTGTCTTCTCCCTGATTGTGCTGGTCCTCTTGATCCCCTCAGCACTGGGCGGGTTTTTGAGTGTTGCTGCGGTTGTTTTTTTTCATGAAGTCAGTGAATTACTGGCCGTTGCGAATGGTTTGAGGGTGAGAAATTTTATGAATTGGAAAGAGAACCGGCATGAAAGGTAAACCCGTTCCGATTGCTTCTTCGCAACGCGCATCGGCATGATTGAAAGCATTGGCGGAGCGGGATGCCATCTTGGTTGAAAAAGTCGGGCTTGTCACCGGGGCAAAATATTTCTACGATACCTACAGCATCCCGGAGCCCGAAGAGGGAGCGCTTTTGGCCCAAGGGCCGAAACAAAGCCCCGTGCCAAATTTGAATAACGCCGCAGACCGACGCGCCTTAAAGATTTAATGCAGCAAGCCTTCGCCACGGCGAAACTACTCGGACGATTTGAAGCAGAGGAAGCAAAAATGTAGGATATCTTGTTTTAAAGAGCGGCCATGGCCCGATATAAACCATATCGAAATGTCTTACAATAGCCGGAGGTTCCATTCTTACCTCGCTTATCAATCTCCGGCTGAATACGAGAAATTAGCAAAAGCAGCCTAAAAAAGTGTCCGTTTTTACTTGACCACCACACTTGACAATTGTCTGTGCTTTGGTATCTTTTGTGTATTCTTAAGCTGGGTGTTGTGCGTGAAAAAAAGCGTGCTTTTTTCGGCCATCATAAACCGGTGAGGGATCAAGGTTTCATTAAAAAGGTGAGCAGATGTTTAATCGAAAGATGAATTTTCAAGGTGTTCTATCTGTTTTTGTCCCGGTCTTCGTGAGTTTGCTCTTTTTGGCGCCTTCTGCAGAAGCAGACGGGCTTCCGGTGGAAGAAGCGATGCCGAGTGCCCCGCCTTTAGGTGCTGTTCCGCCCCCGCTGGTAGAGGACGAAGAAGATCTCTTTTTGCCGCCCGAACCTGAAGAAGCGGTTGCCGAAATTCCTGAGCCGCCCAAAGAGGATTTATGGCCACAGGTTTCACAGGGGATGATTCTTCGTAAACCCGGTCAAGGCGGCATCATTACGGCTTCCGAGGATCAGAAGGAGATGTTAGGTCAGGGAGATCTTGTTTATTTATCGACCCGGGATGAACCTTTTGTGCCTGACCAGGAATGGGTTGTCTTCAAGCGTATCAAAGAGGTGTTGCATCCTAAAGACAAGGCCCCGATGGGCGAATTGGTGTATGTCTTGGGCATGGTGCGGGTTATTGATGTCGCGGAAGATGTCGCAACGGCTAGGATCGTGCGTTCCCTCGCCCCCATAGAAAGAGGAAATGCCATTAATTTCATTGAATCTTTTATTCCGCTTACCTCCGAACAAGGGCTTCCGCCTGAAAAAGGAAGTGAGGCGACGATCATTGAGGTAAGGGATGATCGCAAAAACAATGCACAGCACGATATTGTGTACATTGATCGTGGCAAAGAAGCCGGTATTACGAGAGGGGACCGTTTTATTGTTGTTCATGAAGGGCAACGCAAATCGTTTTCGGAAACGGCCTCGGAAGACAGTACTTTGCCTTATCGTAAAATAGGGACGATGGTTGTATTGGCCACGCAGCCGCACACCGCAACTGCAAAAATCATTCAAAGTATCGAACCCATTTCAAAAGGGGACACCATCCTCTTTGACGCTTCGGAAGAATAGATCCTGTTTTCGTAATAATCCACTTTTCCCTCTTCAATTTATTATTGGCTGAAGAGCATCTTATCTCTACCGACCTTATCATGACTCTAAGCCTGCCGACCCTGATACCGATGTTTGCGAAAAAACATGTTTAAACTTGCAAGGGCCGATAAGTTCAAACCTTTGTTTTAGTTGAATATCCACTTAAAATAAGCTAGGATTCAAAGATTTCCTTTAGGGAGGGATTGGTCTTTGACGCAAATGGACCCGCTGGAAGCACATCGTCAGGAAATTGACCGCATTGATGCTGAGATCTTGAAACTCTTGAGTGAGCGTGCGCGCATCGCTCTGGAAGTTGGTAAAATCAA
>JALUVJ010000048.1 GCA_027020665.1 Nitrospira sp. | reverse complement strand
GCTTCCAGAGGCGCAAAGGCCACAAACCAGGCATGGTCGGCCAACTCTTCCGGCACCTCGTCGAATTCAATGGTTTCACGTCCGACCACCTGGGCCGTGCCCGTTTTTCCAGCGATTGAAGCTGCCTCGGAGCGCGCTTTTTTCCCGGTGCCCTTTTCCTCGGAAACAACACCGGCCAAGGCATTTCGAATCTCAATCAGTGTTTCCGACGCAATGGGGATTTTTTCCCCATCGGATACCGAAGTTCGGTTTACCGCTTGCGTGAGGGCATCCCGGTATTTTAATAAAAGACGCGGCCGACGCCAGACGCCGTCTGCGGCCACGGCGGCCGTCATCGCCGCCAACTGAATCGGT
This sequence comes from Nitrospira sp., assembly GCA_027020665.1. Taxonomy (GTDB): domain Bacteria; phylum Nitrospirota; class Nitrospiria; order SBBL01; family JAADHI01; genus JAADHI01. The sequence goes on along the minus strand of JALUVJ010000048.1, from coordinate 2,975 downwards.
GTTGTGCTGATAAAACCCTGTCCGATTGCGATAGAAAGCGTCTCTCCCGGATACCAAGGTTCATTAAAGTTCTTTTCCTTCCAGGCCTTTGTCGGAATCAGCCCGCCCTTTTCGTAAGCAAGATCAATCCCGGTGGGTTTGCCCAGATGAAACAAACGGGAGAATTTTGCAATGTTATCCACGCCCAGTTCACGGCCGAATTCATAATAATAAACGTCACAGGACTCCACCAACGACTGATGCAGATCCACCTCGCCATGCCCCCACTTCTTCCAGTCTCTAAAATCCCGCTTGCCAAAGCGGACAAAGCCCCGGCACCGGATTTTATCGGAGGCCTTGGCAACGCCTTCTTCCAAAATCCCCGCGCCGACAACAATTTTGAAGATGGAACCCGGTGGATATTTCCCGTGAATCGTCCGGTTTGTAAGTGGACGGTCTTTATCTTTGAGCAGGGCCTGCCATGCTTCTGAAGAAACCCCGCCCGACATGAGGTTGGGGTTAAAAGCAGGATGGCTCACCATCGCCAGGACATCACCGTTTGAGGGATCAAGCGCAACAATGGCGCCGGGACGGTTATCCAGCACCGCTTCGGCTTCTTTCTGAATTTTCAAATCCAGGCTTAAAAAGATGTCGTTTCCACGCAGCGGAAGGACTTCATGAACCACCTGTTGCTCATGTCCAAGGGCATCGACCTCGATCTTTTTTTCTCCCGGCGTACCCAAAAGCAGGGCATCGTAAGACTGCTCCACGCCATATTGCCCAATAATCGTTCCGCTTTTTACACCGGCATATTCTTCTTTTTTGAGCTGATCCTGTGTAATTTCACCCACGTATCCGAGCAAGTGTGCCGCGAGGGAACCATAGACCGCATCTCTTTTAAATTCCGCCTCGATTTTCACGCCGGGCAGTTTTAATCCGTGCCCTTCTATGCGCGCTACTTCCCGCATATTCAGATCGTCCTTGATCTTAACGGGATAATAAGGGTCGCTCTTTTTTCTTGTCTCCACGTTTTCGGAAATTTCGTCCGGCGTCATTCCGATAATTTTAGAAAGACGCAGGATCACCCGCTCGCGCTCGCGAACATCCGCAAGCACCAGATAGAGATTAAAACTCGGCACATTGTTGACCAGGAGCGCGCCGTGTCGGTCAAAAATCCGTCCACGCGGCGCAGGGGTTTCCACCACGCGAAGCCGATTGTTTTCCGAAAGCGCAAGGTAGTATTCTCCCTCGGAAACCTGAAGCTGCCATGCCCGCAGCAGAAGCAAGACAAAGCCGGCCGCAAGGATGACAAAAAACCAATAGATTTTATTTTCGAGTTCCCGGTTTTCTTCCTGGGGAAAGTATCGCCCCGCCATATTCAAAATTTCCTTTTTGGTTGAACTTTTCCCAGACAATCACAATGGCGATGACGGCCAGAACCGTATTATAAACGGCGCGCATGAGAATCTCCCCCGTGAGCACGAATCTGAGTTCTTCAAAGTCGAAGCCGTGCAAAAAAACGAGGCCTGCAACATCATGAAGGAGCGAGATGCCGATAAAAAAAAGGACATAGCCCTGAAGGGAAAGATGAAGAAACGATTTTCCCAGTTCGCCTGCAATCAGGCCGACCAGCCCCTTCAGGATCAGGGTCATCCCCAAGATGCCGGTCGAAAAAAGGTCAATCAATCCGCCCAAGGCGGCCCCCCATAAGCCCCCCTGTTTTCTGCCAAAAATCCAGCCTTGTACAAAAACAAAAACCAAGGCGATATCGGGTTTGACTCCTGCAATTTTTACCTTTTCCAATACGATGGTTTGCACGGGAATCAGGAGCAAAAAAATAAGCACTCTGCTGTACCCACTCAATCCGTTTATTTCCTTCCATTTCTCCGGCTGCCGTCTTAGACGCTTTTCAAGAAAACAAAACCGAAGGAAGCCCTGATTAAGACTCATCTTGAATGGATCGGATGACCAAGACTTCTTCCACCCTTTTTAAATCCACGGCCACGGTCGTCTTGATTTTCAAAAACATCTCTCCCTCTTGCCGCACGATATCTTCAACGCGCCCGATCTTGAGTCCTTTTACAAAACTGCCTTCCATGCCGGAGGTCACCAAGAGATCACCGTAAGATACCTCGGAATCCGGGGACAAATATTTTAATTGCAGTGAATCCGTGTTGACTCCTCGTACAATGCCTTCGTCCCGTGTCCGCTGTACCGTCGCCCCGATCGCGCTATTGTTATCCGAAACAAGCAAAACTTGCGCATAGCGCCGCCCGGTATGGATGATTTTCCCAACCACCCCGCGCGGTGTGACAACGCCCATGTCCACATCAATCCCGTCGCTGCTGCCCTTGTTGATGATGATCGTATCGAACCATTGAGAAGGATTGCGGCCAATCACTTCGGCGGCGACCATCTCTACTTCGGTATGCTCTTTGTATGCCAGGACTTTTTTGAGTCGTTCCGTCAAAATCTCCTTTTCCCGGAGTCGGCTGTTTTCTGCCTCCAATTTCGCAATCGTTTTCCGCAACTGTAAATTTTCTTCCCGGACATCCGTCAAATTAATGTATCCCTCCCAGATTTCGGAAAGGCCCTCAAAAAAACCGTTTGAAGCGATCTGAAGGTAATAGACCGTCGTACCGATCGGAAGGCTGAGTAATTTAACCGGCTGTTTTTGTATCTCAGGGAAAAAAATGAAAAGAACGATCGTCAGAACAAGAAGAAGCAGCGCACATTTTTTAGCAAAACTGGCAAGATAAAACATCCTTAAAAAACCTTACTGCGAATCAGCAGTCAGGGACAAACACACGAGACTGCGGCAGGCATGAGAAGCAACAGGCGCTTGTCCCCTTTTTTTGAACAGCATATAGAAAAATCACAGCCCTTATCTCCCGGCCGCTTGTGAAGCAATGGCGATTTTTCGAAGCAGGCTGAGCTGATCCAGCGCCTTGCCCGTGCCTAGCACAACAGTGCTCAAAGGATTATCCACAGTAATG
>JALUVJ010000047.1 GCA_027020665.1 Nitrospira sp. | reverse complement strand
GGATTTGTGTCATATCAATGAAGGACATGCCGCCTTTGTGACACTGGAGAGAGCCCGTTTTTTCATGGAGAAAAACAACCTTGATTTCGGAAAAGCGCTCCGGGCCACGCGAGCGGGGAATATTTTTACGACTCATACGCCGGTTGCAGCCGGGTTTGATACTTTTCCACAGGAACTGTTTCTGAAATATGGCAGGGAGTATGCGAAAAAGCTCGGCTATTCTTCGCATGAACTGCTCGCATTGGGGCGAAAAGACCGGGATAATCAAAATGAGCCTTTTAATATGGCTTATCTTGCCATGCGGACATGCGCTCTGATCAATGGCGTAAGCCGGCTTCACGGAGAAGTGAGCAGGCGGATTTTTCAGCCCCTTTATCCCGATTGGCCGGGGCTTGAAGTGCCTGTCACCCATATTACCAACGGCATACATGTGCCGACGTGGGATTTCCCCTGGGCCGATGAAGCCTGGACAAAGGCCTGCGGCAAGGAACGGTGGCGGATTGACCCGCAAAGTCTGACGGAAACCATCCTGGAAAAGATGAGTGATGAAGAACTCTGGAAATTTCGCGGAGAGGAACGGACTGACCTTGTGAAATATGCGCGAAAACGGCTCGCCCGTCAGTCAGGGCAAAGCGGAGAGAGCGCCGGTTCCATCGCGAAGGCAAAAAAAGCGCTGGATCCCAATCTTTTGACTCTCGGTTTTGCGCGGCGTTTTGCCGAATACAAGCGGCCAAATCTGTTGTTGTCCGACATTCCTCGCCTCGTCAGGCTGCTGACAAACCCTGAACGTCCGGTTCAGCTTTTGGTTGCCGGCAAAGCCCATCCGCAGGACGAGGTCGGCAAGCGTTTTGTGCAGGAGTGGAGAGACTTTGTGAAGCGGCCGGAAGTGCGCGCTCATACGCTGTTTCTGGAGGATTACGATATGGCCCTTGCCCAGGAAATGGTGCAGGGCATAGATGTGTGGATCAACACGCCACGCAGACCGTGGGAAGCATGCGGCACGAGCGGTATGAAAGTATTGGTTAACGGCGGTCTGAACATTTCCGAGCTGGACGGGTGGTGGGCGGAGGCCTACTCGGAAGATGTGGGCTGGGCGTTGGGCAACGGCGAAGAAGGGCAAGATGACGGTGTTGAAGCGCGACAGCTTTATCATCTGCTTGAAGAGGAAATTATTCCGGCCTTCTATAACCGTGATGAAGCCGGTATCCCCCGCGCATGGGTATCCCGAATTCGAGCCTCCATGTCAAAGCTTGTCCCCCGGTTCAGCGCCAATCGAATGATTCAGGAGTATGTTGAAAAAATGTATCTTCCCGCCTTCAAGGCTCTAAAAAAGCGAATAGCCGGCGGGAGAGAAATGGCTGAAAAACTGGAACGGATTGAAATTGAACTTAAAGATCTGTGGCATGAGCTGCATTGGGGAAACATTAATGTCAAGAAAGAGCCGGATGGCCTCTCTTTTGATGTACAGCTTTATCTGGGTGATATTTCACCTGATTTCATCCGGGTGCAGTTGTATGCCGACCCCGTTGGCTCAAAAGAGGCGGTCAAACATGTTATGAAACGAAAAACAGCCATGTGTGGCGGCAAAAACGGTTACATCTATTCATGCCGCATAAAAACGGAAAGATCTAGCGCTGATTTTACACCGCGAGTTGTGCCTTTTTACCCTGACGTCTTTATTCCGGCTGAATTGAATCTTATAAATTGGCGTGCAAATAATCAAACATTCACTTGATAATAAGCATGGGGCTAAAATAGACGTTATATATTCCATCCGAAAGTTCTCGTTATCAGCGGTATTTTGATTATCATCTTGTCAATCTTGTTTGATTTATCTGAGATTGCGGCAATCGGCTCAATATCTATTTTGTTTGTCCACTCAGTTACACATGTAGGCCATTTAAAAATTGCATCAAAAACCGGCGCGTCGAAAATCCTGGTCTTGCTTGCGGCAATATCCAGCTTGCTGGCTATGACGCTGGCGCTTATTTATACAGGCAGGGAATCGAACCAAGTTATATATATCCTGGTCGGGTTTGTTATTGTTGCCGCAACCACGGAATTCATGCTCCAAAAAATAATGAAAAGAGAAGTCAGGCCAAGAATAGTTTGATTTTTTATACGTAAAATGCGCCTTTGCATATTTATGGGATACATTGATCTGCGACACAAAGTGAGGGAGAATAATTATGATAAAGCGCACCGATGATTTCGCAAAGCAGCAGGTTCAAGACACACTTAAAATATTTCAGGTAGACCGGGAACAGGGTTTGACTGAAAAAGAGGTCAAAGAGCGGCTTGAGAAATACGGATACAACGAAATCAGGGAAAAGGAAGAACCGCTCTGGCATCGTATCTTTCGTCGTTTCTGGGGTCCCATCCCATGGATGATCGAGGCGGCCGCTTTTCTTTCGGCCCTTGTAAAGAAATGGGAAGATTTTGTTATTATAACAATTTTACTTTTTGTAAACGGTTTTCTTGACTTTATGCAGGAACACAGGGCACTGAATGCATTGAAGGCGTTAAAACAGCATATGACCAGAGAAGTTACCGTTTTTCGGGAAGGTATTTTCAGAAACCTGTCCGTGCGGGAGCTTGTCCCAGGCGATATTATCAAACTTAGGATCGGCGATATCGTTCCGGCCGATGTGCAGTTGCTCGAAGGGGACTATCTGCTCGTTGATCAGGCGGCGCTGACGGGAGAATCCCTGCCGGTCAGTAAAAAAAGAAGCGATGTAGCATACGCAAACACCATCGTCAAGCAGGGGGAGATGTCGGCTGTTGTTGTGAACACAGGGATGAATACCAATTTCCATACCGTCGTCGCACTTGTGGCAAAGGCAGAGCTGGAAGAGGTCAGCCATTTTCAGAGAATGGTCATCCAGATCGGTCATTTTCTGATTCTTATCACCATAGGTCTCGTTTTGGTTATAATTATGGCGGCCCTTTTCAGGGGTGATGACTTTATGGAGATCGCCCGGTTTGCCCTGGTTCTCACCATTGCCTCCATCCCTGTGGCCCTGCCTGCGGTCCTCTCGGTAACGATGGCAGTGGGAGCTCTCAATCTTGCCAGACGGCGGGCTATTGTAAGCCGTCTCACTGCTATTGAAGAACTGGCGGGCGTAGATGTTTTCTGCTCAGACAAAACAGGCACGCTCACAAAAAACAAGATGACTGTCGCCGATCCGGTGGTGCTTGACGGTTATAACGAAAGGGAATTATTTCTCTTTGCCGCTCTCGCTTCCCGTATTGAGAACCGCGACCCTATCGAACTGCCGATTTTTCATTATATTGATGAGCATCTGACGGGACTGGACCGGCAATCATGGCGT
>JALUVJ010000046.1 GCA_027020665.1 Nitrospira sp. | reverse complement strand
CCGTAAACGCTTTCTTTTAGTGTATCACAGTCTATTCCGACCCCACTGGTTGCGTTGCCCTGCGGATCAAGGTCGATGAGCAAGACACGTTTTTCCGCCACCGCCAAAGAGGCCGAGAGATTGATCGCCGTCGTTGTTTTTGCCACGCCCCCTTTTTGATTGGCCACAGCGATGATTTTGCCCATCGATCTCCTCATCCCGGCCGGAAGATGCTTGAACCGCAAGCGGCATTCGCACTCCGAAAGCCCGGTATCGTAACATAGTCGCTTTTTGAAAAGGAAGAAAGAGCCGCGATTGGATTTTTGAGAAAATCCTGAAGCGGGCTAAAAGGGCCAGAGTTTGGGAATGAACCAGGTACAGAGCAGCCAAAAAATAATATTCAAGGGCGTGCCCACACGTAAAAAATCTGAAAACCGGTATTGCCCAGGCCCGTAAATCAGGGTGTTGGTTTGATAACCCACCGGTGTCATGAAGCTTAAAGACGCGCCGAACATCACGGCCATCAGAAAAGGACGGGCGCTCAAGCCCTGGGATTCCGCAGCCACAATCGCGATGGGTGCAAGCAGGGCGGCACTGGCATTATTCGACATGGCCTCCGTCAAAATACTGGTGATGAAGAAAAAAGCCGAAAGCAGGGCAAGCGGCCCCCAGGGGCCGATGTAGTCAATCATCGTTTTGGCGACCAAAGCCGCCGCACCGCTTTTTTCCAAGGCAATACCCAAGGTCAAAAGCCCGGCGAGCAGAAAAATCACTTTCCAATCGATCGATTCATAGGCCTCTTCCAAGGTTAGACAGCCGCTTAAAATTAAAATAATCGCACCCACAATCGCACTGACGACAATAGGGAAAATGCCCAAGGCACTTGTAATGACAACACCGGAAACCACCGCCAGTGCAGGCAAAACCTTCCGTTTTCGAAAGATCGCTTGCTCCACTTCCGAGATGAAAACAAAGGCCGGGTGTTTTTTGAGTTGAATCAGGTGATCGCGTTTCACCTCGATCAACAAGGCATCTCCGCCCCGCAAAACGGTCGTTTCCAGTTTTTCATGCCGCACCGCGCCGCTGTGACGAATGGCAAGCGGCGATGCGCCAAAACGATCCCGAAAACCGATGTCCTCAAGCGACTTGCCGTCCAACATGGAATGCGGCGCAATCACGGCTTCAACCAAGATTGCGTGCTCCGATTCCAAATCTTTGTCCCGCCACTTAAGTCCCGACTTGATAACAATGCCTTCCCGCTCCTGAATTTCCCGGATCTTGCGTACGTTCGCGCGCACACGCAAAACATCGTATTCCTGCAAAATCACTTCATGGGAGGGCATGGGCAAACGCCGTCCCCCCCGAAAGACTTCCAGAATGTCAATATCCATATCCCGCACCAAAGGAGAGTCCTTCAGGGTCTTGCCCACCGATTTTGCCTTTTGAAGCAGGATGATTTCCGTTAAATAATCGCCCATGCCAAACTTATCTGTCAGGTCTTCCCCGGTCCCCTTGCTCGGAATCATGGGCACCCCGATTAAAACCATGTAAATCATGCCCACGACAAAAATCATCAAACCGATCGGCGTAAATTCAAACATTCCAAAAGAGCCGATCCCGTCGCGCTCCGCGATCGAATTCACAAGAATGTTTGTGGATGTCCCGATCAGCGTGCAGGCTCCACCAAAGATCGACGCAAAGGAGAGCGGCATGAGGAGTTTTGAGGGGCTGACATTGGCCTCACGCGCAACCCTAAGCACAATGGGCATAAAAATCGCCACCGTCGCCGTATTGTTGACAAAGGCCGAGATCACGCCCACAACCAGCATCATCGCGATCAAAGCCACCCAAAAACTGTGCCGTCCGATGCGCTCCAGGTTGGATGAAATCACTTTAAGCGCACCGGTCTTGAATAAACCCGCACTAATTACAAACATGGCGGCAACCGTGACGGTTGCCGTATTGCTAAACCCTGAAATCCCTTCTTCAAGTGAGATAATGCCGCTAACCAATAAAGTGGCCATGACTATGAGCGCAACAAGATCGACCGGTAATTTTTCCGTCACAAAGAGCAATACGGTCGTCAGCACGAGCAAAAAAACGAATGTGATTTCGAGTGTCATGAAACGGTGTTCCCCCTTCATCGGTTCAAGAGAGGCCTGCGACTTATTCTGAATCGCGCTAATGTACCCGATTTGGCTTTCAGGATACAAATCCCAAAATCAGCGATGGATTGTTGGATAAATGTCAGGGGGGAGAAAAGGCTTAAAATGATGTCACGGCTTGCAAAAGTTCGGCGCAGCGGGCTTCAATATCCTTTGCAGTCGAAATCGCTGAGATCATGGCGACACCGTCGGCCCCGGCTGAAAAAACAGCGGACAGTCGGCTTTGATTGATGCCCCCGATGGCAAAAAGCGGAAGGCTTGTTATTGATTTTGCGTGTTTGAAAGACGCAAGCGTAAGCGGCGCACCGTAAGGCCGCTTTGAAGGCGTATCGTAAACCGGCCCAAAAACCGCAAAGTCTGCGCCCAGCGATTCGGCCGTTTTAAGCTCGGAAAGCGCATGACAGGAGACCCCGATCAGTTTGTCAGAGCCCAAAAGTGAGCGGGCGACATCCACAGAAAAACCTGTCGAAGGCAGATGCACGCCCGCCGCATCCAAGGCCAGACACAAATCCGCACGGTCATTAATCATCAAAGATACGCCGTAGCGGTCGGTGATTTTTTTTACCTTCACTGCCAAATCAAACTGTTCGCGCAGTGAAAGGTCTTTTTCCCGGAATTGAATGGCGGAAATGCCTGCCGATGCCGCAGTCTCAACGACCTGAAGCAAGGGACGCCCCGCCGTCTGATGACGATCCGTAATCATATAAAGCTTGAAATCGAGCGAGACCATACGGCGTGATTTTAGAAAAAAAGAACGGCAAAGCGACGGGCGTATTTATTCAATCATACCTTCAATCGGGCTGCTGGCTTGTGCGTAAAGTTTTTTTGGAATGCGTCCGGCCAGATAGGCCAAACGACCGGCTTTCACGCCATAATTCATGGCTTCGGCCATTTGAATGGGATTGTCTGCCTCCGCAATGGCCGTATTCATTAAAATGCCGTCACAGCCCAGTTCCATGGCAACCGCGGCATCCGAGGCCGTGCCCACGCCCGCATCAACAATAATCGGGACGGAAACGGTTTCCATGATAATTCGGATGTTGTAAGGATTTCGGATGCCAAGCCCTGAGCCGATGGGTGCGGCCAAGGGCATCACGACCGCAGCGCCCGCATCGACCAATTTTCGGGCTATGACGGGATCGTCATTTGTATAAGGCAAGACGATAAACCCTTCTTTTGCGAGAACTTCCGTTGCTTCTAATAAGGCTTCGTTATCCGGAAATAAAGTGCGTTGATCACCGATCACCTCCAGCTTGACCATGTCGGACACCCCGGCTGCGCGGGCAAGGCGCGCGGTGCGAACGGCTTCTTCCGCCGTGTAACACCCCGCGGTATTCGGGAGGATTTTATAAATTTTCGGATCGAGATAATCCAGGAGGTTTTCCTCGGCCTTGTCCAAAATATTGACGCGCCGGACGGCGACGGTCACACAGTCCGCCCCGGAGGCTTCGATCGCTTTTTGGGTCTCTTCAAATGAGGCGTATTTGCCCGTCCCCACAATCAAACGTGAACGAAACGGGATGCCTCCAATCACCAAGGGTGTCTCAACAGGCATCTGCCCCTCCTCCTATAAAACGAATGATTTCAATCTGGTCGCCGTCATGCAGTACGGTCGCATCATAAGCTTCCCGGTCGATGACAGTCAAATTAATCTCGACGGCAATACGCTCCGGCGCAAGTTCAAAGCGTTGCAAAAGTTGTAGAAGGTTTGAAGCCTGCGGTATCTGCTGTTTGATGCCGTTGATAACAATTTCCATTCAATCAACTTGCTCAGTGTGCCATTTTAAAACAAAAAATGCTGCCTTCAATCTTTTGCCGGCAGCACTTTTTCTCAATTTTACAAAAAAGATCTGAGAGAGGGTGAAACACATTGTGGATCTTTCAAAAATTAACTAAAAGATTGACCGCAGCCGCAGGTGGTTTTTGCATTTGGATTTTTGATCGAGAAACCCGCGTTTTGCAGATCGTCAATATAATCCACTTCCGTCCCCTTCAACATCGGGGCGCTGTAGGGATCAACAAACAGCTTCAGGCCATGCATTTCGACCACATCATCCTCTTCGTTTTCTTTTTCCTCAAAGGCCATGCCATACTGAAAACCGGAACAGCCGCCGCCTTCGACATAAACCCGCAAACCATAACCCTCTTTCTCTTCGGCCGCCATGATTTCTTTCACTTTTTCGCTGCCGCGTTCTGTAATAATAACCATTTTTCCCTCCTGCCGTGCTTGTATCACTTTCTCATTCGTATTATATCAAAACATTGTCCTTGCGCGCTGCTGCTAAGCCACAGGCTGCGAGCTGAGCGGGCATCGCCCTGCGCCGACATGTTCTTCAAATTCGTGCCTGAAATGGCCGAGAATGCTTTCCACCGCAATGGCCGCACCCGTCAAAAGAAAACATTGGCCGCGTCCTTTCACCATCTCACAGGATTGCCGCACCAATTTGATGTCACCGCTTGTGCCCTGACCCGCCTCAATCTTCTCAAGTATTTCGGAAATATGCACAGTACCTAATTTACAGGGCGGGCATTGGCCGCAACTTTCATTCGCAAAAAAACGGGCATATTGAATGGCCGTCTGAACCATGCACGACGCTTCCGACATTACAATGACTGCGCCTGTGCCCAGACCTGTTCCCGCAGCTTTTAATCCATCAAAATCCAGACGAAGATCCACCTGTGATGCCGGAATGACCGGCACGGAAGGACCTCCCGGAAAAACGGCCTTCAGTGAAGCCCCGTTTTTGATGCCCTCACCACAATCATCAATCACCGTCCGCAATGAAGTCCCCAAGGGGCGCTCGTAAAGCCCCGGCACATTTACATCGCCCGTGAGGGTAAAAACCATCGTTCCCGGTGAGCTCGGCAGGCCGACGGCTTGAAAAGCCTCGGCACCTTCCCGAACGATAAAAGGCACATTCGACAGGCTTTCCGCGTTATTGACGACGGTGGGTTTGCCGTAAAGACCGTGCATCGTGGGGTAATAAGGCGGCTTCTGCCGCGGTTTGGCCTCTCGTCCCTCCACGACTTCAAGCAAGGCCGTTTCTTCTCCGGCCACATAACTTCCCGGACTTTCACAAATCGTAAGCGTTATCCCCGAAGCACTCCCTTCACCCCAGTGACCTGCCGCCTTTGAAATCCGCAGGGCCTCCGCCATAAAAGCCCGTTCTTCTTCGTAACGGCAGTTAATAAAAAGATAGGCTTCATTTGCGCCCACGGTAAAGGCCGCAATCAGTACCCCTTCAATTAATTGATGGGGATTTGAGCGCAGCAAGTAACGGTCTTTAAAGGTGCCGGGTTCGTCCTCGGCGGCATTGCAACAGAGATACCGTTTCTTCTCGGCCTGCCGCATCACCATATCCCACTTTTTCCAGGTCGGAAAACCGGCGCCTCCGCGTCCGCGCAAACCCGAGGCCTTCACGGCGTCTCTCACGCCGGAAGGCCCCAATGAATCAATTGCCTTCGTGAGTCCGACATAACCTCCTTTTAAAACATAATTCTCATAAGACAAGGGGGAGACTGCACAAAGCCCTGTTAAGGAAACATCTTTTTCCGTTAAAATACGCGTTGCTTCCACAAATGATTTCCTTTAGGACGCTCTGATTGAGTCCGGGTTGAATTTTTCGAGAGATACAATGTTCGGATTCAAGGCGCAAATTTCAAAGAATAGCCCCTGCTATTTACAAAATTTTCAAGGCAGAAGCTGAACATTTTGCCTCGAAAAAAACTCATGACTTAATGAGAGCTTCCCCTACGCTCCCCTTTATCAAAAAGACCTTTAATACGACATCAATTTCCGATTTCTTGCCTGATGATGCGGCCGATGCTCTCGGTTCGAACTGATTTGAGGATCAACAATTTCCCCGCAAATCATGCATCGAAAACCCCGAAAAGACAACTCCCCCGTATCACTTCTTAAGTCTTCAAAACTCTGAGCAACCATAAAACCGCTGCATCTTGGACAACTCATTTTAACCCTCCCTGTTGAATGAAATGATATTTGCCTCAATAATACAGCAATGTTCATGCCATACTAAAAATCAAGAAAATACCTTATTAAATCAACATGTTCACATTTTCAACGTTTCAAATTGGCGTTTCATAAAGAAACGAACATCATCTTACGGTTTCATTGTGAAACAGGATCGGGTTTCGTCAGACCGTATATTTTAATTTTTCTCCAGAGTGTCGTCCGACTCATCTTCAATTTTTCAGCCGTTTTTTTGTAATTCCACTTTGTCTGATTTAAGACATTCAAGATCAACGCTTCTTCCATTGCGTGCAAGGGATCTTCATCTTCGACCACGTTATGAATCACACTTTTTCGCGCCGGTTGAATCTCTTTTTGAAGGTAATCTGCTTCCAGGGTATCGCCGGTGCAAAAGACCATCGCATGTTCGATGATGTTTTCCAGTTCCCGAATGTTCCCCGGAAAATCATAGGCGTTTAAGATCTGCATGACTTCAGGGGCAACCTTTGTCACCTTCCGCACCATCTCCGTATTAAAACGCTGAATAAAATGATCGACCAATAGCGGAATATCATCCTTGCGCTCTCGCAAGGGCGGAAGCGAAATCGGCACCACTTTGAGGCGATAATACAGGTCATGCCGGAATTCCCCATTTTCCACTGCCTGCTTCAGATCTTTATTTGTCGCTGCGATTACACGCACATCCACCTTAATGCGGCGGGTATCCCCCACTTTTTCGATTTCGCCATCCTGCACGGCCCGTAAGAGTTTCGCTTGTGTCGACAAACTGATTTCACCAATTTCATCCAGAAAAAGGGTGCCGCCGTCGGCCAATTCAAAGCGTCCCAGTTTGTGCGCCACGGCGCCTGTAAACGCACCGCGCACATGCCCGAAAAGCTCGCTTTCCAGCAAGCTTTCCGCAAGCGCCGCACAATTGACCCGGATAAAGGCTTTGTCCTCGCGCGTGCTGTATTGATGGATGGAATGCGCAACCAATTCCTTGCCCGTGCCGCTTTCCCCCTCAATCAAAACCGTAGCCTTTGTTGTGGCAATTTTGGGGATCAGCTCGTAGATGGCTTCCATCTTTTCATTCTTGCCGATCATGTTTTCAAAAGAGTAACGGGCCCGAATCGTCTCGCGCATCATCTTGCTTTTGATGCGTTCTTCGATTAATTGCCACATAAACTTGGCCGCCAAACCGCCGATGACCTCAATGCCGTCACTGTCCTTTTCAAGGGCCTCGCGCACCGCATTGTTTCCCGTCACGTCGATGACAAGATCCACATCCTCTTGAAGCAGTTCACGGTAATCCGTCACCGCCCGGATTTTGTGCCGACGCGCCAAATCCAGTCCCGGTGCCTTTGCATAGGGGTCCGCAATGCCCACGATCTTGACCAAAGGGTCCTTATGCAAAATTTCGATGAGGGCCGTTCCCCCTTTTCCGGCGCCGATAATGGCCAATTTCGTCAATAGTCTTCTTCCTTAACTATCCGGGTCAGCCCCGATTGAAAAAACTTAGAGCACTTCGCTGGCGATCTTACAGAGGTCTTGAACGGTGCTTGCGGAAACATTTAGCGCAGCGGCTTCCTCTGCGGTCAGATTGATTTCGTAAATTTGGGCGATGCCGGCATGACCCAATCGAACCGGCACACCGATAAAAACATCATTTAGTTTGTACTCTCCCGTGCAGAGGGCGGAGCAAGGGAGGATTTTGTTTTTGTCTTTTAAAATGGATTCAACCATCTCAATAATCGCAGCGGAAGGGGCATAATAGGCCGAACCCGTTTTCAGGAGTTTCACGATTTCAGCGCCGCCCGCGCGCGTCCGCTGCACGATTTCGTCCAGGCGGTCTTTTGAAATCAAGGCCGTCACCGGAATGCCCGAAACGGTCGTATAACGGAGCAGTGGTACCATGCTGTCACCATGTCCGCCCAAAACCAAGGTCTGAATGTTTTCAACCGAAACATTGAGCTCCATTGAGAGAAATGCCTTGAAGCGGGCCGCATCCAGCACCCCCGCCATGCCGAGCACCCGCTCTTTCTTAAAGCCGCTCACGCGATGTGCAACATAGGTCATCGCGTCAAGGGGATTTGAAACCACGATCAAAATCGCATCCGGCGATTTTGCGGCGGCTTTCTCTGTGACTTCCTTCACGATTTTTGCATTCACACGCAACAAATCATCCCGGCTCATGCCGGGTTTTCTGGGCAGTCCGGAGGTAATGACGACAATGTCGGAACCCGCTGTTTCTTCATAAGCCGCACCACCGCTCAAACGGCTGTCATAAGCATAAATCGGCGCCGCCTCGGCAAGATCAAGCGCCTTTCCTTTCGGCATATCTTCCTCAATATCCACCAATACCACATCGGCAACTTCCTTCTCCGCCAGACGCTGGGCGGCCGTGGCCCCCACATGTCCCGCACCGATCACCGTCACTTTTTTTCGCTTCAACATGCTATGGCTTTCCTTATGAATTGCTCAAAAAACGTTCATAAATTAAACAAATTTTTATTGTACCGAAAAGAAAGCAACGAAGCAATACAGAAAAAATCCCCAGGGCCTGCAAAAGAATCCTGGGGAAAAACGCCGGTTTAACGCTCCTTATTTTTACCGATGTATGAAATTTATTTTTTGTATGATGTCTGTACCGACATGCCCATAAACCGACACGTTTTAATGCTTGCAATTTGGCTTTTCGGTGTGCTTCCTTCAATGCACCAAGCTTGATTCTGCCTGCGCGCGATGCAAAAGAATCACCTGATCCAAGACTTCTCCGCATACCAAACAGCGATAACCCTCAAATTCGTTCTGCCCGGTATCATCCCGATAATCATAAAAACGGTCGCTCACCATTAAACCCCCGCAACGTAAACACGACATATCCACCTCCCATTTCATTGTATATACAACTCATTCATTCAAAAAAAACTACAGGCCATTCTTTTGCTGCGAACAGACAAGCTCAGCCAAAGCGACCAAATCTTTCACCCCACGATCCCCTAAGAGTCTTAGGGCCTTTCCCTGTGCGACAATCCAATGCGGCTTGCCTTTTTCCAACATGGCTTGCCCTTCTTCAGTCAATTTAAGCCGCTGCCCGCTGCCATGCGCATCTGAAAGCATCTCCAGCCAACCCTGTTTTCGCAATCGGTTTAAATTCCGACTCAAAGTGGATTTTTCGACCTGCAAACAGGCACTGACCTCCGTCGGGGTCGTCAATCCCGATTCTCCGATCACCGTCAACAGGGTCATTTGGCAAATTGTCATGCCCGTCGGACGAAGTGCGTCGTCGTAAATACTCGTGACCACACGATTGAGCAGACGCAGCTTTCCAGCAATGCACACACATTCCTCTGTTTTCATGTCCTCATCTTGACCCAAGATATCCCTTTTTCTTGGTGTTGTACATACAACTTAATGCCGAAGCAACAAATTGTCAAGGGTTCACGGCAAAATAAAATTCGAACTCTTGAATTTAGGGCATGTTGAATGTTGGCACACCCTAAAAATTTGATTCATCGGTGCCCCAATCGTTTGTTTTGTTCGGGAAAATCCGTCTTATTCCGGCACGAGGATCATTCCGGTCACCAAGATATCCGGGGATTTAAGAAAATTCCGATGAATAAAAAAGATTACATGCGTGAAAAATTATGAGATTATTCTCCTCATGGAACTATTTCAGTATGATTGCAGGGGAATAGCCTTCAACCGCAATAGAGCGTGATGCCTCAAAACCTGCTTCAAATTAAAGATCTTAAAACCCGCTTTTCCACGGAAGACGGCATTGTCAACGCGGTGGACGGGGTCTCTTTCGAGATTCCACGCGGACGGACCTTTGCCTTGGTGGGGGAATCCGGCTGCGGAAAGTCGATGACGGCACTTTCCATCATGAAACTCGTTCCGAAACCCGCAGGAGAAATTGTATCCGGCGAAATCCTGCTCGACGGAGAGGATCTGGGCCAACTGCCTGAAGTGGCAATGCGTATCCTGCGCGGGAATCGCATCTCGATGATCTTTCAGGAACCCATGACCAGCTTGAATCCGGTCATGACCATCGGCGATCAAATCCGTGAAACACTTGAATATCACCTGAAGTTGAATGCAAAAGAGGCCAAACGCCGGGCCACTGCTTTACTTGACTTGGTGGGGATTCCCGATCCGAGCCTGCGTTACAGTGAATATCCCCACCAGATTTCAGGCGGCATGAAACAACGGGTCATGATCGCAATAGCCCTCTCCGGGGAACCGGATTTGCTGATCGCGGATGAGCCCACAACTGCGCTGGATGTCACCATTCAGGCGCAGATTCTCGACCTGCTGCGAAAACTTCAAAAAGAGCGGGGCATGGCCATTTTGCTGATCACACACGATCTCGGCATTGTAGCGGAAATGGCCGATGAAGTTGCCGTCATGTACGCAGGGGAAATCGTAGAGCGGGGAGAACGCGCGGCTTTCTTTGCTTCCCCACAACACCCGTATTCACAAAAACTGCTCAGCTCTTTGCCGGGAAAAAAGAAACGCGGGGAAGCCCTCGAAGTCATCCGCGGGACCGTACCGCCCTTGAATCACCCTTTCCGGAACTGTCGTTTTTCAAACCGTTGCGATAGTGCCTGGGCGCTTTGTGAAGAAACCGTCCCGTCTTGGACCCCGACAGAACAGGGCGGCGTACGTTGTCATTTGGCCGAGCACCCTGAAAAGCGTTCGGACCTTGTGCAAAAAGCGGGAGCCGCTTCGGCCCATGCCGACACGCTTTCCGTAGAAGACGAAGACCGAAGCCTTCTGCACATCTCGGATCTCAAAGTGCATTTCCCCATCCGAAAAGGCTTTTTTAAACGGGTGGTGGGCCATGTGAAGGCCGTGGACGGGCTTTCTCTTAAAGTGGATTCCGGTCGCACGGTCGCCTTGGTGGGAGAGTCCGGCTGCGGAAAAACGACAGTAGGCAAGGCCATCCTGCAGTTAATTCCACAAACGGATGGTGCGATTTTATTTGAAAATGAAGACTTGTCGCGCCTTTCCGGCGAAGTGCTTCGAAAAAAACGGCGCGATTTCCAAATCATTTTTCAAGACCCGTATTCCTCACTCAACCCCCGGATGCTGGTCGGCGACATTATCAAAGAGGGTGTGAATGCTTTAAAAGTCGAAGTTGCTCAAAATAAAGGGGAAGACTGGCTGGATGCGCTTTTGGCCCAGGTGGGTTTGCCGGCAGACGCCAAATACCGTTATCCGCACGAGTTTTCAGGCGGGCAGCGCCAACGGATTTGCATTGCCCGTGTGCTTGCCGTGCGCCCAAAACTCATCGTCTGTGACGAGCCGACGAGCGCGCTGGATGTCTCTGTTCAGGCACAGGTCTTGAACCTGCTCAAACAATTGCAATCCGATTACGGCCTGGCCTATCTTTTTATTACACATGATCTTTCAGTGGTGGATTATTTTGCCCATGAGGTCGCCGTGATGTACCTGGGGCGCATCGTCGAATACGGCACGGTTTCAGCGGTTTTGAGCGATCCCAAACATCCCTACACCCGCGCCCTGCTTTCCGCCGTTCCCCAAATTGATCCTGAAAAAAAACGGCTGATTATCCGTATCGAGGGGGATTTACCCTCTCCGATCAATCCGCCGCAAGGCTGTTTTTTTCATCCGCGCTGCCCGCAGGCCATGCCGGTCTGCCGCGAAGAATATCCGGAGGCCACCCGCATCAGCGAAAACCAACAAACCCACTGCTTTATTTATTCCGGTCTCTAAAAAAATAAGGCATTGTTCATTTGTAAAGCCCCCATCTTTAGCTACCGGACAAAAGTAGAAATGTTACTACTGCCGCACTCTCAAAAAGAGATATGAAGCAATCATCAACAGCAGGATATTCGCACTCCAAGCGGCAAGCCAGGGCGGCAAAATATGCAAACGTCCGAGTGAAAGCGTCATGGAATAGACCAGCCAATAAAAAAGGGCCACGCTCAAACTAAAAGCGATGCCCCAGGCGATACCGGAGCTGCGACTGTCTTTAAGGGCAAAAGGTACACCCAGCAAGACCATGATGAAGTTTACAAAAGGCAGGGCCTGCTTGGCGTGCAAATCCACGGCGTAGCGGGTTGTATCAAAACCGACGGATTTGAGTTGGGCGATGTATGCGTCAAGATCCGCATAGGTCATTTCACTGGCCTTGATCGTGACTTGCTGAAAATCTTCGGGTTTGCGATTGATTTCGATCGTCTCTCGTTCAATCGTCTCGAATTTCACCTCGCCGCCGGGCAAAAAAATCCGGCGCACACCGTCGCGCAAAACCCAGGTCCCGTCTTCATACAATAAGTCCGCGGCTTCCGTTTCTTCGGCAATCAGATAGTTTTCTCCAAGGGTGTACAGCACCACGCCTTGCATGAGGGCTTTGTCCGCCGAGACAACCTGCGCATACATCAGCCTCCGGCTGTCGATATGCATCCAGGTTTTGTTTTGCACAAAACGACCGCTGGGTTCTCTGCCCTGAATTTGCACGGCTTTGATGCGTTTTGATTCTTTATAGAGGGTCGGCACCACGCCGCCCGCCAGAAAATAAGAGGTCAGACTCACAAAGGCCGCCAAGATCAGCAAGGGAGTCGTGAGTTTAAAAACAGAAACCCCCGCACTTTTAAATGCCGTGATTTCGTTATTTTTTGCGAGTCCGCCAAAGGTGAGCAAGGTCGCCATCAGCAGAGACAAGGGCAGCATTTCCATGAAAATTCTGGGAAAGCGAAACAAAAAATATTGAATCAGCCATTGCAGTTCGGCATCATACCGATACAAGCCTTTTATTTTTTCGAGAAAATCGACGGAAAATACAAGCAGCGCAAGCGCAGCCGCCGTCGCGGCAAAAATCCGCAGAAACTCCGTCAGCATATAGCGTGTCGTCATCGACATCGATTAGGGCCTTTTGCTCGCGATGCCGAAAAGCGTCGGAGAAACATTATTTGCCACCTTCTTCAATAGATAAAGGCACAGGGGAAACAAAACAAGAAGCGGCAGGGCGGCGGCCAACATCGGCGGCGCAAGTCGGCTGCCCACTAAATAATCGCCTAAGGTCATGAGCATGTAATAGATTAAAATCACAAGAATTCCGGCGACAAAACCCCCGACCCGCGTAATGCGTCCGGAGATAATGCCGAGCGGCACGCCCATGATGCAAAAGAGAAAGGCCGCGAGTGAAAATAAAAACCTCCGGTAATAATCCGACAAAAGCCGCAAGGCTTCGATGTCCGGCACTTCGGCTTTTGCGATGCGCGCTTTGATTTCGGCGTAGCCCGGCGCATGGACCCCTTTTTCGCGATGCACCATCTCCGAAAAATCGATTTTTAAATCATAACGCGTAAAATCCATTTTTTGATACCGATCATTCTCACGCACATTTTGATGCAAGGACCCGTCTTCGAGATACAGCGAGATCGTCTCTGTTTCTTCGTCGCTCAATAAAAACCCGGTTTTGGCGACAATGACCGTCGGCGCCTCAGCCTTGCGTTGATCAAAAATAAAAATACCGGTCAGTTCGGACTGAGACGAGACCGAATCCACATACACCATCATGTTTGAAAAGATGCCGTTAAAGCGTCCGGCCTCAAGGCCCGCGCTGGCGCGTTTCAAAAGCAGTTTCACCGCCATCGACTTAAAGGCCTCTTTTGAAGAACCCGCCATCGTGCCCATCCAAAGCGTCAACAGCCCGACAAGCAGGGCAAAAAGAAAAACGGGCCGAATCAAACGCATCGCGTTGATGCCTGCGGCGTGCAGCGCAATAATTTCATTGTCGGCGGAAAGGCGGTTAAAGGTGGTCACCGTCGCCATCATGATCGCCATCGGAAAAGTCACCAAAAAAAAAGACGGCAGCAATTGCAAAAAAAGCCCGCCCACACTGGCCGGATCAACGCCCTTGTCGATGACCAGCTCCATGAGTTTCAAAATCTGCTGCATGACGAGGATAAACAAGAGGATAAAAATCCCCAGGAAGAATGGCCCCATCAGCTCTTTTAAAATATAACGATCCAATTGTTTCAACATGGCGGCCTCAATATACAGCGGTCTTGATTTGAATGTAAACATCGTTGCGGCCCGTAAAAATTTAAAGCCTCAGCTTTTGCTTGACATCATTTTCCGCCCGAAATAACATGTCCGGGTTGCCGTTTCATTTTGCCCCAGGGACTTGCGCTTCGTGACACAAAAGACAAAGGCTGAAAACCTTTCGCCCCTTTCCGAGATCAGCGCATCCCGTATTGTCGGCCATATTGAAAAACTCCAGGGCGAAAAGCATCCCGATCATTCCCCCGAAGCCCTTAAAAATGCGGCAGACTATATCACCGCCGAACTGGAATCGGCAGGTCTTCAAGCCCGCAGGGCCGCCATTTCCGTGCATGACGCAAGTGATGCGCCGTGTTTCAACATCATCGGCGCACTGCCGGATGCGGACGACAAAAAACCCATACTCGTCATCGGAGCGCATTACGACACGGTTGCAGGTTCCCCCGGCGCGGATGACAATGCCAGCAGCCTGGCTGTTTTGCTTGAAGCGGCACGCGTCTCCACCTGTTTTTTTGAAACAAAAACAAGCCCGCTTCACCTCGAATTTGCAGCCTTTACTTTGGAAGAATCCGGCTTTTGGGGCAGCCGCGGCTATGTTAAAAACGCGGCAAAAAGCGGACGGAAGATTTGGGGCCTGATCAATTTGGAATGCATCGGATACACGGATGACAATCCCGGTTCTCAGCATAGCCCGCCGGGGCTGCCGATTTCACTGCCCGATCAGGGAAACTTCATCGGCATTTTAGGCAACGAAAGCGCCGGGCCCATCCTCGAAAGCCTTGAATCGGCGATCAAACGGCACACGCCCGATTTACCGAAGGTAAGCCTGCTCTTACCTAAAACCGCCGAGGCCCTTCCTGATGTGCGACGCTCCGACCACGTGCCGTTTTGGGATAAAAACATCCCTGCCGTCATGCTGACCGATACGGCAAATTTTAGGAATCCGCACTATCATCAAAGCAGCGACCGCATTGAAACCCTGGATGTCGTCTTCATGACAAAGATCGCACGCGCACTCTCCGGCGCCCTTATCGCCTTGACCGAACAGAGGGATGCGCGATGTTAAAAGAAATCTATCGCGGCAAAGCCATTCATCTTTTTTCCGGTGAAGTCAAACTGCCCAACGGGAAAACGACGGAGCTGGATCTCATCCGTCACCCCGGCGCCTCTGCCGTCGTGCCGCTCAAAGCCGACGGCCATGTCGTGCTCGTGCATCAATACCGTCACGCCGCCGACGGCTATCTTTATGAAATTCCCGCAGGGAAACTGTCTCCGGGAGAGGCCCCGGAAGTTTGTGCCGCTCGCGAAGCGGAAGAAGAAGTCGGGTATCAAGTCGGGAACCTTCAAAAACTCACGGCCGTTTTTACCGTGCCGGGTTTTTGCGATGAAGTGATTCATATTTATCTCGGCACCGAATTGACCCGAACCGCACAAGCCTTGGACGAAGATGAAATCATTGAGATTGTGGAAATGCCATTCGACACGGCGATGTCGAAAATCACGGACCAAACCATTCGGGATGCCAAAAGCATTGTGGGCCTGCAGTTGGCCTACGCCGAGGCACGGCGACACAATATAATCTAAAGGAAATATTCAGGGAAAGGACAGCAATGCCCGAAGCACTTATTTTTGAAAAATCACACTCCGGACGATGCGGACAGACCTTTCCTGCAAACAGCCTGGATTTTAATATCAACCAAGTCCTGCCCAAAGACCATCAACGTCAAAGCGAACTGCCGCTGCCCGAAATCAGCGAAAACGAACTCATGCGGCACTACACGCGTCTTTCGCAAGAAAGTTACGGCGTGGACAACGGCTTTTACCCGCTCGGCTCCTGCACGATGAAATACAACCCCAAGATTCACGAAGATGTTGTGCGCCTTCCCGGTTTTTCAGACCTCCATCCGCTCCAGCCCGAAAAAAGCGCGCAAGGGGCCTTGGCCTTGCTTTACGATCTTGAACGCATGCTGGCTGAAATTGCGGGCATGGCCCAGGTCACCCTGCAACCTGTCGCGGGTGCGCAGGGAGAAATGACGGGCATGTTGATCACCCGCGCCTATCATGCAAAACAGGGGCGGCAACGCAAATATGTCATTATTCCCGATTCGGCACACGGCACCAACCCGGCCAGCGCCCACTTGGCGGGTTACACCATTAAAACGGTTCACTCCAATGCCGAAGGCATCATTGATGCGGACGATTTACGAAAGGTCGTGGATAAAGACACCGCAGCCCTCATGCTCACCAACCCCAACACCCTGGGTCTTTTTGAGCGCGGCATGGGCGAAGTTGCTCAAATCATGCACGAAGCCGGAGCCCTGGTCTACTTCGACGGTGCGAATTTAAACGCACTTTTAGGCCTCACACGCCCCGGAGATATGGGCTGCGACATCATGCATTTCAACCTGCACAAAACTTTCTCCACCCCCCACGGCGGCGGCGGACCCGGCGCAGGCCCGGTGGGCGTTGGCGAAAGCCTGACCCCTTTTTTACCCGTCCCCCGTATCGAAAAAAATAAAGCGCATTATTTTTTGAATCGGGATTATCCCGAATCCATTGGTCGCGTGCATAGTTTTTACGGCAATTTCGGCATTCTCGTTCGGGCCTATACCTATATCCGGCGACTGGGCGCCGAGGGACTTTGCGACATCAGCCGCAATACCATCATCAACGCCAACTATTTGAAAAAGCGACTCGAAGCGGCTTACGACATCCCGATGCATCGACCCTGTATGCACGAATTTATTTTGTCCGCAAAAAATTTAAAACCCCAAGGCATCGGGGCCTGGGACATCGCCAAACGCCTCATCGACTACGGTTTTTATCCGCCTACAGTGAACTTCCCTTTGATCATCCCCGAAGCCCTCATGATCGAAGCCCCGGAAAGCGAATCCCGGGAAACCCTGGACGAATTTGCAGATGCCCTGCTTCAAATTCGTAAAGAAATTGATGAAGATCCCGAACAACTCAAAAACGCACCGCAAAGCCGGAAACACGGGCGCATCAATGAAGTGCGGGCCGCAAGGCAACTTAATGTCCGCTATAGCCCAAGCTGATTTCAGACCCGGAGGAGAACGCTTATGATCATCCATGATGTACTGATCGTCGGAGCCGGACTCGCAGGCATGCGCGCCGCAGTTGCCGTACCGTCTCATCTTAATGTCGGCATCATCTCGAAAGTGCATCCCGTGCGCAGCCATTCGGTTGCCGCCGAAGGCGGCATCAATGCGGCCATCCGGGCGGATGATTCCTGGGAAAATCACATGTACGATACGGTGAAGGGCAGCGACTGGTTGGGCGATCAGGATGCGATTGAAGTACTCTGCAAATCCGCACCCGAAGACATCATGACCTTGGAAAAAATGGGCGCCCTCTTTTCCCGCACGGCGGACGGTCAAATCGCCCAGCGCAATTTCGGCGGCCTCGGCTATCCCCGCACCTGTTATGTGGCCGACCGCACCGGACACGCGCTTGTACACCTGCTCTACGAACAACTCATCAAAAGCGCGGCCAAGGTTTATGAAGAATGGTATGTCTGCTCACTCATTGTTGAAGAAGGCATCTGTTGCGGGGTGATCGCGCTCAATCTCTTTACAGGCGAGCTTGAAACACTGCGTGCAAAATCGGTCATTTTAGCCACAGGCGGTTACGGCCGCGTCTACCTCATTTCCACGAACGGCTTGATTAACACCGGCGACGGCATGGCAATGGCCTACGAAGCCGGCGTGCCTTTGCAGGATTTGGAATTTGTGCAATTTCACCCGACGACCCTGAAAAGCACCGGCATCCTCATTACCGAAGGCGCGCGCGGCGAAGGCGGCTACCTTTTTAATTCGCGCGGAGAACGTTTCATGGAAAAATACGCACCCAACGCGATGGAACTCGCCAGCCGCGACGTGGTCTCCCGCGCCGAATACGAAGAAATCATGGCCGGACGCGGTGTGGACGGCTGCGTCATGCTGGATTTGCGACATTTGGGGAAACGGAAAATCATGGAAAAACTGCCGCAGATCTGGGAGTTGTCACTCACCTATGCGGGCGTCGATCCGATTGAAGCGCCCATTCCCATCACCCCCGGTGTGCACTATTCCATGGGCGGCATTCCCACCAACACACAATGCGAAACCCCCATGCCCGGACTTTTTGCGGCAGGCGAATGTGCCTCGGCCTCAGTCCACGGCGCAAACCGCCTCGGCGGAAACGCCCTGATGGAAACCATCGTCTACGGTCGCCGTGCCGGAGAATATGCGGCACAATATGCAGAAAAAAATGAAATCAAAGGCATTTCAGATCAACACCTCAACGCTCAAGCCGACAGAATCAAGAAGCTCATGGGCAAAAAAGACGGGGAGCGGATCGGAGTGATTCGCGAGGCAATCGGGACCCTCATGGCCGAACACTTCGGCATCTCCCGCACAAAAGAACGTATGGAGCAAGGCCAAGCAAAATTGGCCGCCCTCCGCGCCCGTATCCCCGACATCGGCTTGCGAGACAAGGGGAAAATCTTCAATTTGGAATTGATCGAGGCCCTGCAACTACAATCCATTATGGATTTGGCCGAAGTGCTGGCAGCCGGTGCCACCGTCCGTGAAGAGTCGCGCGGTGCGCACGCACGTCCCGACTTTCCCAAGCGAGATGATGAAAACTGGATGAAACACACCCTGGCCTACAAAACAGAAGAAGGCCCGCGCCTGGAATACAAACCCGTGACCATTACAACCATTCCGCCGGCGGAACGGAAATATTGAGGGTTTTCAGAAATAACCGAGACAGAAAAAGCTCTCCCTGAAACCTTCACACTGCAACGGGAAAACCGCATGCGTGCGTCACCCCGACAAGCCGTATTTCAAGTCCCAGGGATAAAGCATTTCGCGTCCGGCAACTAAAGAAACATTATAATAGCCCCCTTTATAATAGTCCCCAACGACCCACAGGTGGAACAAGCAGCAGAAAAAGCAGGACTAAAACCTCCACCTTTTCATTCAAAGCGCCCAGGGCATCTCCCGTAATCCCGCCGAGTTTTGTTGTGACATAAGACACAAACGAAATCGTTATCACTGCGGCTAAGGCCATTGCCAATAAGCCGCCCCCCCCCAGAAACCATCCCGAAAGCAGGAGCGTGAAGACCGTTGCAATCCCCATTGGAGCCGGACGGATTTTCCCGATAAAGGCCCGTGCCGTGCCCGACGCCCTTGGATATCGCCCTAAAAAAGCCGCCAGGATCATCGCCCATCGACTGAGCAGGGCCATCAATAAAAAATCCGGCCAGCGCCCTTTGTTGATGATCTCGAAAAAAAGCGAAAACTTAAACAGCAGCACCAGCACAAGCGCGATCACGCCAAAAGCCCCGACCTGGCTTTCTTTCATCACGCCAAGCATCCGCTCCGGCGAACCGCCCGCCCCGAATGCATCCGCAAGATCGGCCAGCCCGTCAAGGTGCAGTCCCCCGGTGAGCATCACGAGCACAAAAAGCAAGAGCGCCGCCAAAGGCAGCGGGGCCAGCAAGGATTTTAAGAGATAAAACAGGACCGCCGGTACGCCGCCCAAAAGCAAAGCGACGAGCGGGAAATAGATAACGGACGCGGCCAGGCTTTTTTCATCACACTGAAAACGGCGCGGAAGGGGCAAAACCGTCAGCGTGCCGAAAGCGGCGAAAAAGACCTTCACTTAAGCTCCTTTATTTGAGACACCTGCTTCATCAAAAGTTGCCATCTCATTGATGATTTTAATCGCGGCATCAACCATCCCCATGCCCAAAGCCGCGCCTGTGCCCTCGCCCAAGCGCATGTCAAAATCCAAGAGCGGCGAAAGCCCCAGTTGCCGAAGGGCAATGCGGTGCCCCGGCTCAACCGAGCGGTGGGCGGCCAGCAGATAGGCGTTCACCGCAGGCTTCAGTGCGCCGGCAATCAATGCCGCAGCCGTCGAGATAAACCCGTCAAGAACAAGGGGGATCTTTCGGGCGGCTGCGCCCAAAATGAGACCCGTCATGCCGCCGAGTTCGAAGCCGCCGACCTTGCTTAAAATATCCAAGGGATCCGTGCTTTCGGGGCGGTTCAAATCCAGTGCGCGGCGGATGGCGCTTTGTTTGTGTTTTAAGGCCGCGTCGTTGATGCCCGTGCCGCGTCCGGTCACCTCCGCGATAGCGGCAGCGCATAAAACCGCCGTGAGGGCGCTGGCCGCGGTGGTATTGCCGATGCCCATTTCTCCGGTGCCGAGCAGAGTCGCCCCCTCTTTCACGGCGTCTTCGGCCAGGGCAATGCCGCATTCGATGGATGTGCGTGCTTCCGCGCGGGACATCGCGGGACCCTGCGCCATGTTTTTTGTCCCGCGCGCGATCTTGCGGTCAATCAAACCCGGCACGGATTTAAAATCCGCATCGACCCCCATATCCACAATACGGACGGCCGCGTCCGCATGGCGCGCCAGCACATTGATCGCCGCGCCCCCGTTTAAAAAATTGTAAACCATCTGTGCCGTCACGGCCTTGGGGTAGGCGCTCACGCCTTCGTCGCACACGCCGTGATCGGCGGCAAAAACAAAGAGCGCCTTCTTGGGGAGACAAGGCGGGAATTTGCCGGTCACCTGAACAAACCATGTCGCGATTTCTTCCAATCGCCCCAAACTGCCCGGCGGTTTGGTGAGGCGGTCGAGCTGCGCCCGGGCGCGGCCCCCCCACTCCAGATCGAGGGGCTTGATTTGATTGAGGGTGTGTTCAAGTGTTCTCACGCTTACGGCCCTTTTATTTTCTGCGGAATCCCCGCCGTCATAAAATAAACCGTTTCGCAAACGGCGGCGCACTGCTGATGCAGCACACCGGAAAAGTCCCGAAACTGTCGTGAAAGCGTGTCGGCGGGCACAATGCCTTGGCCCACTTCATTTGAAACGGCGATGAGCCCGAAATCTGCGGTCGCCACGGCATCAATGAGCGCGTCGATTTCATTGCTGATTTTTTGTGCGCTTTCTGTCCGCATCATCACATTGCTGAGCCAGAACGTGAGGCAATCCAGCAGCACGGCATCGACCCGGCCTTGCAAAGACCGCAGGGCTTCCACGAGACGAAGGGGTTCTTCGAGCGTTTGCCAAGCGGCATCGCGTTCCCTTCGGTGCCGCGCAATGCGGGCCGCCATTTCCGCGTCGCCTGCCTCAGCGGTGGCGAGATAGATTTTTTTACCCGCTTGTCGTCCGGCCAAATCCAGCGCAAAGTGGCTTTTCCCGGAACGTGCGCCGCCTAAAATGAGGGTGCGCGCAGGCATAAGGTCAACGGCCTCCCAAAATTTCCCGAAGCCGGGCAATCAGGATCTCATTCTCCTTGTGTGTTCTCACCGCAATGCGCACATAGCGATCACTCAGTCCGCGAAAGGTTTCGCAGCTTCTGATTAAAATTTTAAAAGGGCCGAGGCGTTTTGAAAGCTCGTCCGCATCGGGCAAGGCGGCGCCGAGTTTCAGCATCAAATAATTGGCGTCGGAGGGAAAGACCTCAAGTCCCGGCAAGCTTGAAAGGGCTTTGCGCAAATAGGCGCGCTCTGTTTCAATGATTTGACGGCTCTCTTTGATATAAGCGGTGTCGCAGAGGCCCGCCGCGGCGGCGACGGCGGCGATGTGGTTGACGGACCAGGGCGGCTGAACGGCTTCAATCCGCGAAACGGTTGCTGCGTTCGCGGCCAAATAACCCGCGCGCAGGCCCGGCATGGCGTAAAATTTCGTGAAGCTTCTCACGACGATGAGGTTGATATACCAGGGAATTTCTCCCGTAAAAGACGGCGCATCCGTAAAGTCAATGAAGGCCTCGTCTAAGATGACGAGCACCCCTAAATGAAAAGCCGCTTTTAAAATGGAGATGACTTCCTTTTTTGAAAGCAGGTGGCCCGTCGGGTTGTTGGGGTTGCAGAGAAAGACGGCATCAATGCCGTTTCCGGCATTGTCGTTGATCGTATCGACCATCTCCCGCACATCAAGCCGAAACCCGTTTTCCTCGCGTAAGGCCATGAATTCGACCGCAGCCCCGGTTAAACGGGCGGCCCGCTCGTATTCCGAAAAGCCGGGTGCGGGGATGAGGACCTTTTTTAAGGCCATCGCCCTGGGAATGAGGTGAATCAGCTCGGTCGCGCCGTTTCCAATCAGCAATTGTCCCGGTTTGAGGCGATATTGCCTGGCCAGCATTTCTCGCAGCACGGCGCAGAAACGGTCCGGGTAGTGCACGGCATCCGGCAGGTTTTCCAGGATGGCGGCCTTGACATTCGGCGGGAGACCGAGCGGATTAATGTTCGCGCTGAAATCCAGGACTTCGGAGGGACGGCAGCCTTGCGCGCGGGCAAAAGCAAAGACCTTGCCGCCGTGTACGGCCTTGCCGGTATCATTCAGATCGAAAGGATTGATTTCATACATCTTTAAATGTGCTCCGTATCTTGTAAACATTTTGATTTTTTCCGCCACCCGTCCCAATGCAAAAGGGATGAAAGCGGCAGGCGCGGCAGCCAGCCCTTTTTTTCGAGTTCGGGCTGTTCGTAAAAATAGCTCACGAAACCGATATTCAAATAGGCAATAGGAACGATTTTTTCGGGGATGCCTAAAATTGCTTTCAAACAATCGTGATGAATAATGCTCATCCAACCTACACCTAAGTTTTCCGAGCGCGCGGCCAGCCACAAATTTTGAACGGCGCAGACGGCGCTGTAGAGATCCGTTTCAGGGTTTGCCGTGCGTCCGATGACGACGTTTCCCGTGCGGCTTCGGTCACAGGTGATGCAAATGCCGACAGGGGCTTCAACGATGCCTTCCAGTTTAAAAGACTGGTATTGCGCTTGTTTGTCTTTTGGAAACAAGGCCGCCGCTTCTTTGTGGGCTGCTTCAAAACCGGCCTTGATCCGCTTTTTGATTTCGGGGCTTTTCACGACGATGAAGTCCCAGGGCTGCATAAAACCCACACTCGGTGCGTGGTGGGCGGCATCCAAAATGCGCATTAGGATTTCATCGGGAACGGCATCATTTTTAAATTCGCCGCGTGTATCCCGTCGGCTGTAAAGGGTTTTATAAAACGCAGCCCGTTCTGTTGTACTGATGATTTTCATGGTCGCACTCATTGGATACCTTATTCTAAACGCTTCCCGGAGCGAAAGGAATGACTAAATGCGGGATCGTAGAGCTTGGACCGTTTGCCTTCGGCAGCAAGGGCCTGACCGACGATCACCAAGGCGGTTTTGGTGATTCCGGCTTTTTTTACCTTAGCAGCCAAGTCCGAGAGCGCACAAAAGATAATCAACTCATCAGGCCAGGTTGCGCGGTAAACCACAGCACAGGGGGTTTCGGGCGCGTAGGCGGTGAGTAGCTCTTGCTGCATTTTTTTTACGAGGGTGATGGATAAAAAAAGCACGAGGGTGGTTTGATGCGCTGCCAATAAAGGCAATTTTTCGAGATCAGGCACGGGGGTGCGTCCCTCGCAGCGGCTTAAAATGACGGTTTGCGCGACATCGGGCACGGTGAGTTCTTTTCCGAGCGCGGCCGCAGCAGCGGTAAATGAACTCACACCGG
This sequence comes from Nitrospira sp., assembly GCA_027020665.1. GTDB lineage: Bacteria > Nitrospirota > Nitrospiria > SBBL01 > JAADHI01 > JAADHI01. The sequence continues at coordinate 36,259 of JALUVJ010000046.1, read as the reverse complement.
GCACGATTTCACAGACAACACCCGCTTCTCGGAGTTTTTCGGTGTGTTCTCCGATGGTGCCATAAATGGAAGGGTCTCCCGTTGCCAGCCTCACCACCATTTTCCCCGCTTTTGCGGCAGGCACCAACAGTGCGACAATCTCTTCTAAAGTCAATCCCGCACTATTGTGAATTTCTGCCTTCTTCGCATGAGACAAAACTTCTTTCGGAATCAGGCTGCCCGCATAAACCACGAGGTCTGCGGTTTCCAGCAAGCGCTTGCCCTTGAGTGTAATCAATTCGGGGTCGCCCGGCCCCGCACCCACAAAATAGACAACGGCTTCTTTTGTCATCTTTAGTCCTCATCCAATAAAAACTGTTCATTCTTTTTGACCAGCACCAGGGTCATATAACCCAAGGTCTGATTTCTGAATTTTTTCAAGTCCCGCTCGACGCGCTCGTCTTCCGTGCCGATATAACTTAAAAGCACGGCGTTGTCGATCAACTTTGTCTCTTCGAGCAGCCTCACAACCCGATTGAGTTTGGAACCCACTTTCATCAACACGATGGTATCAAATTGTTCCAAGGCATCTCGGACATTGGAAACATCGCGGTTCACGGGCAGGATCGCCACACGTCCTTTGCCTTCTCCAATGCTTTGATTGATCATGGCTGCGGCGGCAGAATAGGCAGAAATGCCCGGAATCGTTTCGATGGGCACAGCGGGCAACAATTCCCGCAGGGTTTTCACCACGTAAATATAGGTCGAATAAAGTGTCGCATCCCCCAAGGTTACAAAGGCGACATCAGCCCCGGTCTTCAGAATGTCGGCCACTTTTTTTGCATTGAGATGCCAATAATATTCGAGCTGATTGCGATCTGTCGTCATGGGAAACATTAATTCTTCCACGTTTGTATCCGAGCGCATGAAGGGTTCGATGGTATTTAAAGCCAAGCTTTCGTCTGTGGCATTCCCCCTCGGATAAAACAGATAGCGGACTTTTTCAATCACATCCCGCGCCTGTAAAGTCAGGTACTTCGTATCACCCGGCCCGACGCCGATGCCGTAAAAAGTCCCGTAGGTTTTCAATGATTGTGCCGGTTTGGCTTCGATGACCTTTTCTCGCAGGAGTTGAACGGACTTTTCATCCAAACTATCCAGGGCATACTTGCTCTGATAACCGCGCGGCGTTACCATCAAACCGTCCAGCGTGAAGGTCATTTTGTTACCGATCATGACGGTGGTAAGCATGCCGATTTCGTGTTCGAGCATGTCGTCCAAGTCTGTCAATACGATCTGTTCGAGGTCTCGATAGGCGGATTTCACCAGGGCCACGGGGGTTGTGCCTTTGCGATATTGCAAGAAAATCTTTTGGGCTTCCACAATTTGTTTCGTGCGACGGCCGCTTTTGGGATTGTAGAGCACCGTCACAAAATCGGCTTTGGCCGCAGCTTCCAGTCGTTGTTTGATGATCTCCCAGGGTGTGAGCAGATCGCTTAAGCTAATGTTGCAAAAATCATGACTGATCGGCGCACCCATCCGGCTCGCGCAAGCGCTGCCCGCCGTGACGCCCGGCACGACCTCCACATCAATATCGCCCCCGCGTTTCCAGCCCTTTTCTTTGAGACACTCAAAAGCGGGGCCTGCCATGCCGTAAATACCCACATCCCCCGAAGAAACCAGCGCCACTTTTTTCCCGGCGTAGGCCATGTCCACTGCTTTTCTGGCCCGCGCCAACTCTTCCGTCATGCCGGTGTAGATCACTTCTTTGCCTTCACAAAGCGGTTTCACAAGTCGAATATAAGTGCTATATCCGATAACGGTTTCCGATTGTGCAATGGCTTCTTTGGCGCGTTGCGTGAGATGGTCTTGGCTTCCGGGGCCAAAACCGACTAAAAAGAGTTTTCCTTTTTTCACCTTTCTCCCTTCTCAAAATCAATGCGCGCAACGGCAAGCGTCATGTTTTTTGTCTTTTGTTTCGGCACGATCAAAGTCCCGCCCGATGAAAGCATGGCCGCAGGTTCGGAAACCCCCGGCGTACCGACATGTTTCAAAACCATCGCCGAAGGGTTCGGGGCCTTTACGCCTTTTAGGGTTTCGCTCGCATAACAGACCAATTCAAGGCCGTATTTTTCACAAAACCGGTTTAAACCCGGCTCATCCCGCTTGGCCTCCGCCGTGGCCACATTGCGCACACTTTGAAATGAAAGTCCCTGTTTTTCAAGCGTTTCGACAACAAAAGCCTCAATGCGTTCGCAGGACGTGCCGCGATCACAGCCGATACCCAAGACCAAGGACTTGGGGCGATAAAAAACCGTTTGCCGAATGGGCGGATTTGAAATGATGCGATCCGTCACACAAAGCAGGGCCTTAAAACGATCCGGCGCTGCTTCGATTTTTTCCAATGTGGTGAAAGCGATATTTTTCGGCAGGGGTGTTTTTCGTTGCCACCAATTCAGTTCACCGCATTCCTGGACAAAAGCGATATTTTCTTCATTCACGACGGCGGCACTTACGGGCGTAATAAATTGTTCACCCTCCGTCGTCCAACCCAGTGCCCGACCGAGAATATCGACCGGAATGGTCTTTCCCACGTCGCTTGCCGTGGTGATGATGGCGGTCGCACCGAGCCGATCGGCGATTTTTTGTGTGAGTTGATTCGCCCCGCCGACATGGCCCGAAAGCACGCTGATGACAAATTGGGCTTTATCATCCACGACGATGATGGCCGGGTCTTCGTATTTGTCTTGTAAAAACGGCGCAATGGTGCGCACCACCGCACCCAGCGAAACGATGTAAATCAGGGCATCGTACTGCGGCCAGATTTCAGCCGTGAGGCCCTTGATCGGGCTGTCGAAATAAATAATATCGTCTTGGCTTTCTCCTTCTGGTTTGAACTTGTGTTTAATGAAACGATCACCGCTCAATTGTTGCGCGATGGCCGCACCGTGTTTGGTGATGGCAATGGCGGCTGTTTTCATTTTTTCTCCCATGAAAGGACGAACACCGGATTCAAGGCTTCGAGACGGTTCAGGTTTAAAATCGGGCGGCTGCGGCTGATTTGCACCAGAGTCGTCTCAAAAACCGTTTCGCTTTGTGTGTTGATTGTTGCCAGGTTTTCAAGCGTGGCGACATTGATGACCAGCCTTCCTTTTGCTTTCAAACGCAAGCGGCACGATTGAATGATTTCTTGCATCTTTCCCGCAGAACCGCCGATAAACACGGCATCGGGGTCGGGCAGATCCAGCAAGACATCGGGGGCGAACCCGTGAATCACCGTGATCTTCTTTACGCCGAATTGCCTGATATTTTTTTGAATGATGCCGATCTCCGCCGCATTTTTTTCAATCGCCCAAACTTTTGCCCCCAGCAAGGCCGCTTCAATCGAGACGGAGCCCGAACCCGCACCGATGTCCCAAACGATATCCCCCGGCCGAATTTGCATTTTGCTCAGGCTGATAACCCGGACTTCAGATTTTGTGATCAGGCCTTTGAGCGGCCGGCGCTGATGAAAAATGTGATCGGGCATGCCAAAAGACCAAGGGCCTTTTAACAGTTCGACAGGCCGCGCTTCTTTGATGAGAATGAGCACATTCAAGGGCGCAAAGGTGCGGCCCGGCAGATCCTTCAAATCCGCTTCGATGATTTTTTCCGTTTTTCCGCCCAGGTTTTCGCAGACAAAGGCGCGAAAATCAGAAATGCCCGCCGCTAAGAGTTGTTTTGCAATCTCGGCAGGCGTATTGCTTTGATCGGTAAACATGCCGACTTTCCGGGCCGCGCGGACTTTTTGGATATGCGGGCCAAGCGGCTTTGCATGGCAAGAGATCAATAAGGCGTCGTGCCATGCGGTTTTGACGCGCGCAAAAGCGAGCTGCATCGACGAGATATTGGGAATAATCTTTAAACGCGCCGCGCCGATCTGTTTCAAAAGATAGGCCGCAATGCCGTAGAACAAGGGGTCCCCCGAAGCCAGAATCACAACCCGGCGTTTTTCGGAGCGGATTTTTTCCGTCACGGCCTTCAGATTGTTTTGAACGGTCATTTTTTCAGCGGGCGACGCGGGAAAACAGGCCAAGTGCCGATCTCCCCCGACCAGAACTTCCGCCGCCGCAAGGATTTGAAGCGCCTCATGCCCCAGGCTTTCTATCCCGTTATCACCCATGCCGACGATGTAAATGTTTTGATTCAATCTTCCTCCTCTCCGATCTGTGCTCTGCCAATCACTTCACCTCCGAAGTCCGCAAGGATGCAAACGACCGTCAAGGCATCCTGCACTTCTTTTCGACAAACGGCGCAGACTTTGTGCGCGACGATGTCCCAAAAACCCTGGATGTGATGCCGTGCCACGATTTCCTGCACATGCCGCGCGGTATTGGCGCGCGCAATTTTTTGCACGATTTCATCGGAAGCGCCCGCTTCCGCGCCAATCTCCGCTAAAAAAGCCATGTTGACCTGAGAACCCGCAACGTGGGTCTGCATTTTGCCGCGCGCAATTTTGCTGAGCTTGCCGGGCATGCCCCCGATAATGACTTTTTTAAAACCCTGTTTCGCCGCGCGTTTGAGGGAAAAACCCGCAAAATCACCCATTTGCACATAGGATGAAGCGGGGAGGCCCGTGTGCCGCATGAGATAGCGTTCACTCTTTCCGCCCGTGGTCAATACCAGTGTTGAAAGTCCTTCGCCCATCGCCACATCCATGCCCTGCGCGATAGACACTTTATACGCCGCCGAAGAGTAAGGCCGCACAATGCCACTCGTGCCTAAAATCGAAATCCCCCCCATAAGTCCCAGTCGCGCATTTTGCGTCTTTTTCGACATGATTTCGCCATCCGGCACAGAAATGACCACCTTCAATCCTGCGGTTTTGAGCGCATCTCCGGCCCCTTCTCGCACCATTTCTGTAATGTTTTTAAAGGGAACGGGGTTAATCGCCGGACGCCCCACGACTAAACCCAGCCCGGCTTTGGTGACCCTCGCGACGCCTTGCCCGCCGCATAATTCGATTTTTCCCACATCCGGAATCCATGAAACCGTCGCAGTTAACTGTGCGCCGTTTGTGCAATCAGGATCGTCTCCGGCGTCCTTAACCACCACGCTCGTGGCTTCTTTTTCCGTGAAGGCGGTTTTTGCCACCGGAAAAACCTGCTTTTGACGGATCGGCAAGGTCACTTCAACTTCCGTTTGCATCTCTTGCGTTCTCAAGGCAATCGCCGCGGCTTTTGCGGCGGCGGCCGCGCAGATGCCCGTCGTCCAGCCATTGCGCAGTTTTTTTTGGTTTGCAGGAGAATCTTTTATATATCCCCCCCGTTTTCCCTAGACAGATCCCGGTCTTCTTTCAGGGCGCGAATCGCCGTGACCAAGTCGTAAATGGAGGCATGTTTTTGATGCCTGCCGCGAAACCTTGAAGTCCAGCCTGCGCCGTCTTCCAAAACTTCAACGCACGGTTCCTGCCGGCCCTCCTGTGGAATAATTTTAAACCCTTCCCGTTCCAGGGCGTGTGCGGTCCAAAACCGCCTTAATCCGTCCCCTTTCAGGGCGATCACGCCGGAAAAGGCCTGACGCGCCTTAAAGCTTCCCCGCATGCGATCAAAAAGAATGTCCTTTCCGCAAAAAACGGCCTCAAAGGCTTTTGTCAGCACCATATCCTCCGGCGCGCCTGTTTGAAAAGCACCCTGCCCGCCCATAAGCCAAATCCGGTCTGCGACACTCAGGGCCAAATCCAGGTCATGTGTTGACATCAAAACGGCCTTCCGGGTATTTCGTGCCAGATGTTTCAATAGTTTGGCCACCTCAATGCGCCCGGATAAGTCCAGAAACGCGGTCGGTTCATCCAGAAACAATAATGGCGTTTCTTGCGCCAGGGCCCTGGCGATCATCACCCTTTGGCGTTGGCCGTCGCTCAATTCATTCACGTGACGCGCTTGAATCGCGGCGATGTCGGTGCATTGCATCGCCCATTCGATGACGGCTTCATCACGGGGGCGCAAGCGGCCGAAGCCGGTCGTATGGGGATGACGCCCCAAACACACCAAGTCCCGCACCGAAAAAGGGCCTAACTGAAGCCGCTCCGTCAGGACAACCGCAAAACAGCTTGCCCGTTCTTTCGGGGAAAGGCCGGACAAGCAACGGCCCATGATTTCAATGGATCCTTGCAGCAGGCCTTGCAAACCGCAAAGGGTGCGCATCAAGGTCGATTTGCCCGCACCGTTCGGTCCCAGCAAACAGACCAGTTCCCCGCCGTACAAGTCCAGATTGAGGTCTTGCGCCAGCACGGAAGGCGGTTGAAGATAACCGATGCTCAAGGACGACGCGCTTAACTTGCTCTTTCTCATGCGTTTACCGCGATGCGACGTTTCAAAATAACCCAGAGAATGACCGGCCCGCCCAAAAGCGCGGTAATGGCATTTAAGGGCAGGGTCTGTTGTGTGCCAGGAAGCTGCGCCGCGATTTCGGAAATCAGGGCCAGGGCCGCGCCGATCAGGAGCACGGCGGGAAAGAGCACGCGATGATCCGATGTCCTGAACAGTCCCCGGCAGAGATGGGGCACGGCAATGCCCAGAAAGCCGATCGGGCCGCAAAACGCCGTGACGCTGCCCGCCAAAATGGCGGTGCTCATGATGATGAGGCGGCGTGCGCTTTTTAGAGAAAGCCCCATGCTTCGGGCATAGGTTTCCCCCAGCAACAGCGCATTCAGCGGTTTGACGGTCGTCAGCGCGATCATTAAACCGCTCAAAATCGCCGGGGCTAAAACCGCAAGCTTATCCCAGGTGACGCCCCTGAAGCTGCCGAAGGTCCAGATCAAATAAGACTGGATTTCTTCCGGCTCGCTGAAATAGATGAGCACGCTGACCAGGCTATTGACCATCATGCCGAAGATGAGGCCGACAATCAGCAAGGTTACATTGTTTTGCACCCGTTGAGAGAGGGAGAGCACGACGATTAAAACCGATGCGGCGCCGAGGATGGATGCCAGAAACAAGCTCAGCTGCGCGATCAGGCCCGCATTCCCCATCAGCGTGATGCCTGCGCCGGTACCCAGCACTACCAGGGCGACGCCCAGACCGGCCCCGGCATTGATGCCCAGCACAAAGGGCCCTGCCAGGGCATTGCGAAACAAGGTTTGCATCTGAAGCCCGCTGACGGACAATGCCGCGCCCGCCAGCAGCGCGGTAAAAATTTTTGGAAAACGCAAGTCCCAGATGATGCGGTGCAAAACAAGGTCTTCGCCCTTGTGCATCAAAATGTCGAGGGTGGTTTCCAGCGGGATGGAAACCGAGCCCACACTCAGCGCCAAAAGAAACAGGAAAATCAGCATGAACGAGAGCATTCCCCATAACACGGCCCGGGAGGGCCGGTTCCGGCCGGAGATAAAACAGTGCGCGATATTGAACGGTTTTGCCATAATGCTGCGTCTCGCCCTCCCCTTCATTCCAAGGGCCGGTACCACTCCAGCTTGTGATCGGGCAACAATTCCGGGTGAAAGATTTTGATCATGTCGGCCAGGACCAAATGGGGGTTGACGATGCCCCTTTCCCAATAATCGTTTCCCCCTTCGGAATTTAAAAGGGCATTGTTGTTATAAATCCTTCCCGCTTTAAAGGCGGCAAAAAAGGCATAGCGCGCATCCTCGGCGCGGCCCTCCGCCAAGCTCTTCCACAAACCGGTATTGAGCCAATAGTCCGCATCGGCCGCTTTTTTTAAAACAGACTCGAAATCCAGATGCAGGCTTCTTCGGGACGTGTTGTCCGACCAAAGAAAATGCGCCCCGGCGTCTTTCAAAAAAGCCGCCATATAACTGTTGCCGCCGGACATGTACCAGGTGCCGTCGATGCTTTTTCCGGTAAACACCGTGGGGCGCGTTGCGACCTTTTTTGTCCCTTGTTTCACGGCTTCGTACTGCCTTGCAATGTTGTCAAAGAGCAAAGCCGCCTTTTTTTCCCGGTTGAAAAAAAGCGCCATGAATTTGATCCACTCCGCGCGGCCCAAGGGCGTGGGTTCCATGTATTCGGCAAAAACACCCACGCGTATCCCGAATTGCATCAGGGGCCCGTAGCTGTCGCGATAGGGATTTCCCGTACCGTAGGTCATGACGATGTCCGGATTTAAACGGGCGGTGTATTCCAGATTGAGATCGACATTGCGCCCCACTTCCGCGATTTTTTTCCGGGCGATCAGTTTTAAAATCGCAGGGGAATTGACCCGTTTAAAATTGGCGATGCCGATCAAGCGGTCCAGGAGGCCGAGTCCTTCGACAAAATAAAAATAGGTGGTGGATAAAACAATCAGGGTCTTTGCGGGAACAGTGACAATCTGGGCCTGCTCAAAACCTTTCGGCGCCGGTGTGCCGCATTGCACCAGGACGTACTCAAAACTTTCCCCGCCTTCCTTCCAGGGTGCGGCAACTTTTACCCGCTTATAGTGTTTGTGATAGCTCACCTCGAAACCTTCGGCATGATCCACCTTGAGCTTGTCCGGGAAATAATCCTTGTTTTGATCGTAGTTTGAAACACAGCCTTCGCTTGTTTGCACCTCTTCACCCTGAGCGCCGTGCGCGGAAAGGAGAAAGGCCAAGGCCAGCAAAGACCCGAAAAGATTCCGCCGAAACATCAGCCTTGAAACGGACGTGTCCGGATGAACCGAAAAGCCTTCGGGCCTTGCGCCGTCTCTCTCCTTGATGATTTCTGCCCCCATCATTGTTCTCCTTTGTTTAGAACTGATAATCATAACCGGCATACACCGCACGGCCCGGTTTGGGAAAGCCCTTCTTTTCGAAATAGTCCTTGTCAAAGAGGTTGTCGATTTTCAGCGTGAGCCGGTTTTTTTCAAAAAAAGCCGTGCGGAGCACCAGATCCACGACCGTAAAGGCCGGGTATTCCGTCTCGGGAAAACCCGCCGTATTCCATTCGGTGTCCTTCATTCTGCCCCGGCTGCGAAAGTGCAGCTTACCGTCAAACCGGCCATCATCGTACTGAAGGCCGTAGTTCAGGATGTATTCGGCAACGTTTTGAATATCCCTTTTTGCACCGCCGGCCACCTCCTCTTCCGCTTTTAACATGTAGGTTGCATTGACAAAGAGTGACACAGAACGCTCCCATTCCAGGGGCGCACCCACATCAAAAGAAAGGTCGCTTTCCAAACCTTCCATGACCGCGCCAAGGCTGTTTTCAAAGGTCGTGGTATTGCCGTTTGTCACCCTGCTGATGCGATCATCCACATCCGTGTGGAAATAGCTTAAATCCATCGAAAGCCCCAATTGAGGCCGATCGTAAGCAATCCCCAGGTCAAAACTCAAGGAGAACTCCGGGTCGAGATCTGCGTTGCCCCGGGTAATCATCGTGACGCCTGAGACCACCCGCTCGGCGTAGCCTGCAAGCTGGGCGGCGCCGGGTGGGACAAAAGCCTTGCCCACTGTGCTATGAAGGCGGATGCCTTGACCCACATTGAAACTGAGTCCAGCCCGAGGGCTGAAGGTGGAAAAGCGTTCGGCATTGGCTCGAAAGTCCGTTTTAAAGGGGGTTGCTTTTGTTTCCACCTTGAAGGTGTCGTAACGCGCGCCTAAGGTGCTTGTCAGTCGATTATTTAAAAAAGTCCCGATGGTCTCCAGGTAACCCGCCCAATTCTCGCGGCCCTCATCGGGTGAAAAGGGCGCTTTTCGGCTCCCATCCTGGTTATAACTCCGGCTCTTTTTGTTAATATCCTGATAATCAATCCCAACAATGAAACGATGTCCGGCCCAGCTGTGTTCATCTTTGACTTGAAAACCCAGCCAATCAATCTCCGAATCAAAACTCTGATAGGGGGCAACCTGCACGGGGTTTGTAAAACCGGTAAAATTTCGGTAGGACTCGGAGCTTTCCTTGGTTTTGTAGACCGTCAGTGACAGTGTGTTGTCCGCGCTCAGCGCACCCGCGATGTTGAAATCCAAGCCGTAACGGTCAATATCCTTGCGCCCCGATTTGGTATCTCCATCAAAGAGATCGCCGGGGGTTTCAATCTCACGTCCCTGGTAAAGGTCGCCGCTCATATCAAGTCGCCAGCTTTCCCCCAAATCACGGCCAATACGGAGACTGCCGTTTCGTGTTTTATAAGCGGTATTGGCCCGTTTCCGGCCATTCCCCATCTTAAAATCATCGCCCTGCTCGAAACGGCGGGCAGAGAGGTCAAAGTCAAAACCTTTGCCCATCTCACCGCCTAAGGCCGTCTTAAGAAAATATGTCGCAAAGGAGCCGTAACCGACCTCCGCCATCCCGGTGAGCGCGCCCGTATTTTTCCGGGTAATGATATTCACCACACCGCCCATCGCCTCTCCACCGTAGAGTGACGAAGCCGGCCCCTTCAGGACTTCGATGCGTTCCATATTGTCCGAAAGAATCGTGGCCAAATTCGTGGCCCCCGCCGGGCGGCCATTGATGAGAATGAGGGAATGTTTTGTGATGCCGGAAAATTCCGGCCGAAAACCGCGAATGCCGATACCGGCCAAAGCGCCCGGATATTCAATGACATTGATTGCGCTATTTTTTTTCAGCTGCTCGGTGAGTGTTTCCCCGACGGTTAAGGCCACGTCCTGACGGTCGATCACCTCAATCTTGGCCGGGATTTTTTTGACATCCTCCTTGCTGCGGGTTGCGGTAACCGCCATTTTCGGCAAGACCATGACCCCGGATAAGGCTTTCTTTTTTTTCAATGTTTCTATTTTGTTTTCCTCTTTGGCTTGAGATTGTGATCTGCTTTCAGCGGCAAAAGACGGGACGGAAATAAACAATAGCAATAATAAAACACGACATAGCCTTTTCATCGAAGCTGTGCTCCTTCTTTCCCCCTCGGGAAATGTGAGTGAGTTGTGCAAGCGCCCGGTCTCCTGACTTTCGGATCATGCGACTTTTCTGCGCCTTCCCATCCCCTTCGGACAGTGGCATCGTGCAGAGGTCGTCCCCGATTACAGTTGCGGGGCAGTGGCGGTTTTTAACCGCCTTCCCGGAATCGCTGCATGGATGGACTCTAAATAGATCGTGTGCGTTCTTTTGTGTTGTACCTCCTTTTTCTGTTGTAACGAAATTTCCTCAATCAAGCCGCTCTGCCTGATGATAAACATGTGCTTTGAGCACCTCACCGCCTTTGAGATGCTGATCCAATATTTCATCCAGCACCTCTGGCGTCACGCGGTTGTACCAGGTGCCATCGGGGTGAATGGTCACAATCGGACCTTCTGTGCAAATCGCAAAACAGCGACAGCGTGTGCGTTTCACACGTTGCGCGCCGTCCGCCAAACCGCGTGCTTTGAGCTTTTCTCCAAGGCTTTTAAAAAGCGTTTCGGCCTCCCCGTCTTCGGTGCAGCGGGAACCCGTGCAAATTAACATGTGCCATTTATAGGGTTTCATTGCCTTAGGCCTCTGCCGCGAGTTTAATCAGGGCATTCATCATTGAAACCGCAACGGGTGTGCCCCCTTTTCGGCCCAGGGCGGTGATGTAGGGCAACTTTGTTGCCGCCAGTTGATCCTTCGATTCGACGGCGGAGACAAAACCCACAGGCACCCCCACAACGAGTGCGGGCCGGGCGGTCTCCGAAAGACGGATCAATTCCAGCAGCGCCGTGGGGGCGTTTCCGATGACATAAATGGCACCGGGGTAATAGGTCGATGCCTTCCGCATCGAGACAATGGCCCGTGTCACCCCAAGAGAAAGCGCCTTTTTTGCGACGGCTTCCTCTCCGATAAAACAAAACACTTCGTTTCCAAAGGGCAGAAGTCCTTTTTTATTGATGCCCGCCTGAATCATTTGCACGTCGGCGATGATGGGTGCGCCACGGCGAATCGCCGCAACACCCGCAGCAATCGCCCCCGGATAAATGCGAATGGTTTTTGCAAAATCAAAATCGGCCGTGGCGTGGATGGCCCGACGGACGATGGCAAAGTGTTCGGGTGAAAATGAATGCGGGCCGAGCTCGTCTTCGATCATTCGGAATGACTCTGTTTCAATGGCTTGCGGATTTAAAATGGCTTGCATGATCGGCTCCCTCCCATTAGTTGTGTTTTCTGCCAGATTTCTGTTTCGCGTTGATGAAGTAAGTGAATCAATCGCGCGTCCCTGCCCAAATGCGGACGCACTTCACAGCCCGCATCCTGCGCGATACGCAGGATGCGCTTGACTAAAATACCGGTGAATAAAAAATAGGGCACGACAATGGGCGGGGTATTGTCGTCAAGACGATGCGCTTTGATGCCCGTCGGTAAATCGGGGGGCGCAAGCGCGATAAAACAATGATAAATGGCGGGGTTCCCGGTAAAAGTCCGCAGGCAAGCCGTTTGAGCCGCCATATCCGCAACGGCTTCGGCGTGTAAACTGCCGCGCCCGACCAAGAGCACGTTTCGGCCCTTTATCTCCCCGCAACGCTCGGCACACACTTCCAGCAGCGCGTTTTCAAGACCCAGGTGTCGGCCCAAATAAATCGCCATTTTGGGATATTGTTTTCGGGCGGTGTTGATAATTTCGGGAATGTCTTTTTTGACATGGCCGCCCGCAAAAAGAAAGTAGGGAATAACCGCAAGGTCGGTAATGCCTTCTGCGGCTAAGCTTGCTAGGGCCGTCGGCAGCGAGGGTTCCACGTAGTCCAACATGCAATAGCGCATGCCCGCTGCTTGCGCAAAGGCTTCAAATTCTGCATTGCCTTCGGGATCTTTACTACCATGACCGACGAGCAAAACGGCTTTTTTCATACGGCCTCCTTATCCGGCATCTCGGGCGGCTTGCACCAACCGGCGGGCCAGTTTTGGTTTCGACGCAAAATGCACGTGCAAAAAAGAAGCATGGATTTTTGTATCCGCATAACCTTCTACGACGGATTTTCCCCTTTTTTCAAAGGCATATAATTTAGGCAAGCCCTCCCAGCGGGAATAATGAAAGAGGTGGCCTTTGATCTTTTCCCCTTTGCGCACCAGACAGGTATCGGCCTGGGCGATGGCTTCGGTATAACCAAAGTGTTGCAGACGATCCCGCATCTGCATCTTGCCGGGGATTTTCCCAATGAGGCTCAGGTAATACAGGCCGCCACATTCGGCATAAATGGGGAAGTCCCAGGCGCGCAGGGCTTCACAAAAGCGTTTATTTTCAAGTAATTGTTTTTCGAAACATTCGGGAAAACCGCCTCCAAAATAAAGCAGGTCTGCCTCCGGCAATGATTGATCCGAAAGTGGACTAAAAGGCAGCAGGGTCGCGCCCGCCGCGGCCAATAAATCGAGGTTGTCCTGATAATAAAAATGAAAGGCGGTATCTAAGGCATACGCGATGCGGGCCTGTTTTTTTTTCAGACGCAGCACAGGGGCCTTGGGTCTTGGGATCTTTGAAAGAGACAGCAGTTTTTTCAAATCCAGTTGTGCGACAACCGTTTGGCGGATTTTTTCGATATCGGGACGCCGTTCATTTGCAGGGACTAAGCCCAAATGGCGTTCGGGCAAACTCAGGGTTTTGTTTTTTGCAATCCAACCCAGGCTTGGTCTTTTGACGGCTTTTTTTAAATAGTCGTAATGCCCCACTGAGGCCACACGATTGAAGATGACCCCGGCGATGTGTGTTTTCTTCTGATAATCTGCATAACCCTGCACCAATGCCCCCGCCGATTGCGCCATGCCCTTAGCATCCACCACAAGAATCACAGGCAAAGCCAGCAGTGCTGCAATTTCGGCCGTGCTGCCCTTTCCGCCTTTGGCACCATCAAACAAACCCATGACGCCCTCGACGACGTTCATCTCTGCGGCCGCACGGGCAAAACTCTTTTTAACGGCAGTTTTGCTGCACAACCAGGTATCCAGATTTCGAGAGGGACGATCAGTGGCCAGACGGTGATATCCGGGGTCAATGTAATCCGGCCCGACTTTGAAGGCCTGCACGACGAGGCCCTGTCGTCTTAATTCGGCCATAAGGCCGATTGAAACCGTTGTTTTCCCCACACCGCTGTGCGTGCCTGCGATGATAAAAGCATTCATCCGAGTTGCCCCACAAGAATCAACACTAAAACCGCAGAAAACCACATGAGGATCGCAGTGCCGCGCATCAAACAAATGCTGTCTTGAATATGGGTAATGACGGGTTTTTCTTCGGCCTCGCCCAACCAGGGTTTTTCTTTCAAAATCCCCCCGTAAAGACTGGGGCCACCGAGTTGAATGCCGAGCGCCCCGGCGGTGGCGGCTTCGGGAATCCCTGCGTTGGGGCTGTCGTGCTTTTGCCCGTCGCGGCGCATGATTTTGAAGGCTATCGCCCCGCGACGCTTTAGAAAAACCGCCGCGAAGCACATCAAAAAACCCGTAATCCGGGCAGGCAGATAATTCGCAAAATCATCACACTTTGCGGAGGCCCAGCCGAAATGGTGATACCGTTTGCTTTGATAACCCACCATTGAATCCAGGGTGTTGATCGCCTTGTAAGCCATCGCAAGCGCCGGGCCGCCGAGGGCCAGATAGAAAAACGGGGCGACAATGCCGTCCGAAGTATTTTCAGCGACGGTTTCAACCGTTACGCGTATGACGGCTTTGTCAGAAAGTGTGTCCGTTTCCCGCGAAACAATCTGAGACAGGCGCTTTCGGGCCAGCGGGAGTGCCGCATTTTTTAAGGCTTCCCGGATGCCTTTCGCCGCTGAAGCAAGTGACTTTGTCGCAAGCGCTGTATAAGAAAAATAAATAGTCAATATCCCTCCCAAACTCGGATGGACCCATCTCCCGATGGCAATGACCGAGGCTGTGCAGGCAAAAGCGACCGCGACGACCGTAAACATCAACACACATCCCGCGAACTTTTCTCCTGTGCGGGGAGCAATGCAACGCCGCAGCGTAATTTCAAGCGCCGCAATACCACGACCCATCAGCCGTACCGGATGGGGGAGCCACAAGGGATCCCCCATCAACAAATCAAGTGCAAACGCGCTGGTGAGCAGAGTGGGGTTCATGGTTTAGAATGAAACCTGGAATCCTCCGTAAGCTGAAAAACCTGCCGTGGCAAAACCATTGACCTCTTGATAATCGCGATTCAGCAGGTTTTCGATCCGCCCAAAAACCTGTACGGTTTTTGTGATATCATATGCGCTGGCTAAATTGACCACGGTGTAATCATTCATACGAATATTGTTGGCGGTATCATTAAATCGTTTTCCAACATAACGAAAATCAAGGCTGACTGAGAGTGCCTCAATGGGTTTCAAGGTGAGCGTTCCGCTGGCTTTGTGTTTTGGACGCCTTGAAAGCTTCGCTCCGGTACTCTTGTTTTGGGTGTCTGTGCGCGTGTAATCGAGTGCGAGAGAAACCTTCTTTGAAATTGTCCAGGTTGTGCCTAATTCCCATCCCTCTATTTTTGCCTTTTGCACGTTTTCTGGCTGACCAGTAAAATTAACAAAATCAGTGATCACAAAAATAATAAGCTCATCGACATGTGTGTGAAAATAGGTCGCAGTGAAGTGAACTGCATCGCCCATGAGTTTTTGCTCAAGGCCAAACTCAAAACTCTGACTCTCTTCTGGTTTAAGGTTCGGATTCCCAAAATTGGGGAAGTAGAGGTCGTTTAAAGTGGGCGCACGGAATCCAGTCCCATAGGCGGACCTTATTTTGCTGTTTGTTGCGTCATGCAAATAAGCCAGTTCGGCTTTGTAGGTTGTTTTGTCCCCAAATTGGCTACTATCGTCATAACGAAGGCCGGCATTGAAGATCACCGGAGCCAAACGCAACTGATTCAAGACATAACCCGCGTTGTTCCGCAAGGTTTTGTCAAAACCGGGCGTACTCTTATTCTTCCCTTCGAGCTCTTCGTATTCATAACCCACACTCAATTGGTTGTATTGTCCGAAGCTAAGGTCGTGTTGCCAGTCAAATTGTTGGCCTTGTGTCTCGATTTTGAAATTGTTGAAATTTGTCAGATCGGCCACATCTTTTCCTGAGCTATCCTCTTGTTGGTAGGAAAATTGGAGCTTTTGTTTCCATGTATCCAGTAGTTGAGACGAAAAACTCAACGCACTCGAAAAGGCCACGTTTTCCTGGACTGCAACATTGTCCCCGATTGGAAAAGACTCGTCCAAATCGGCTTTTGCGTCACTAAAACGCATGCTCCAATCCAGCAAAGCCGTTTCCGTCAAATGAAGACCGATTCTTGAAGAAAGCGAAGTATTTTCATATCCATCTCGTTCCGAGCCCGCTTCGGCTTTTGAAAAACCGTCGGTATCAAAACGGGAAGCGGAAAAGCTGTAGTCAATTTGCTCGCTCGCACCCATTAAATTTAGGCTTTTTCGGTAACTATCAAAAGAACCCCCTTCCACTAAGAAGCTTCCTGAGAGCGGCCCTTTTCCCGTTTTTGTAAAAATTTGGATGACCCCGCCCACTGCGTCCGCGCCATAAAGCGTGCTTTGGGGGCCTCGGATGACTTCGATGCGTTCAATATTGTCCGTCGTTAAATTGGCAAAATTGTATTGGCCAAGTGTCGGACTGTTTACTTGCACACCATCAATCAAAACCAAAGTGTGCGCTGAATTCCCGCCTCGAATCTGAGCGGAGGCCGTCCCTCCTGGACCGCCCGTCTGCACAATATCGAGACCCGGAACGCTTCTCAGAGCATCCACAACGGTTCTTAACTGTTTTTCCTCAATGGTTTTTGCATCAATGACTGTTGCGGAAGCCGCATTTTCATGGCGTGGGATTTCTATTTTTGTTGCGGTCACAATGACAGGGGGAAGCATGAGTGGTTCTAAATCTGCGGGAGTCTCCGCTTTAGAGACACCTGAATTGATAAGAGTGGCACCAAACGAAAAAAGTAATAACCCGAACTTAAATCTAAACCGTGTATCCATAAAATATCTCTGTCCTTTTTAAGTAATCTTCCAACCATAAAACAAAAAAATCCCCAGCTTCTAATGACAAAAGAAGGTGGGGATATCCTGCGTGATCCCTGGTCTTTTCCATCGAAGACAGGTGGCGATCGCTTGTTTCAGGCAGGTCTTCTGGCTCCGGGTTCGTCCTACTCCCCACGCCTTCCCGTCACACATGACAGTGGCTTGATGTGGGTTTCGTCCCCCGATACAGCGGCGGGACCGCTCCCGATTTTCACGGGATTCCCTTTTTAAGCGCGGCGCAAGGCCGCGCTGACCTGAACAAGTTATGTTGTACCGCCTGGATTTATATCAGGCTGCTTGTGTAAAAGCAAGGCTCATCCTGAAGAAGGACGAATGGTTTTGGCAGGTAAACGCAGGGGATCTTGTTGGTCGAAAAATACAAAAATGCCGATCGCAACAAGTACGCTTGCGGCGGAAAGGTAAAACATGGGGGGATAGCCGAAGTGCTCGGCAATATAGCCCCAAAGCGGCGCACCGATAAAAAAGCCGACATCAAACAAAAGTGTGAAGAGGGCCATGCTGCGGCCGCGGCCGTTGTCTGTCCCTCGATTGATAATCAGCACGGAAAGGATGGGAAAAACAAAACCGTGGCCGATGCCGCAGAGTATTCCGCTCACCAAGAGCCCCGCGGGAGAAGGCCACAATGCGAGCAATAAAATACCGAGGGCGAGTGAAATAAAAGCGGGATAGAGCACCGTCTTAAGCCCGAATTGATCGGGCCATTTTCCGCCGACGAGACGAATTAAAACCGCACTCAGGCTGTAAGCCATAAAAAAGAAGGTCACGGTAAAACCCTGTTCGTGCGCAAAAGGTTTCAAAAAAACCATGTAGGAAATAAGCCCCAAGGCAAAAAGCCCGTTTGCAATCAGGGGGATGCGATTTGCGGGCTGAAAGCCTGCGCTGAAAAAATCACGAAGCCGAAATTTCGGCTGATGACCCGTTTTTTTGGGTTCTTTTAGAAAAAAACTGAGGATTATAAACAACACGGTAAACGCCGCGCCGGCCTTGAACAAACCGGGGTACCCCCCGGTGCGAATCAGGAATTCACCCAGCGGCACCCCGACAGCACCCGAAAGGTGCCCCCCGATGCCGAAGATCGCAATACCTTCGGTCCGCCGGTGAAGGGGTGTAATATCGGCCGCAAAAGTAAAAAACGCGGCAAAAAGAATGCCCATGCTCAAACCGTGAAGAAGGCGCACAAAATAGACGAAGGGTCCGATCTGGTCAATCATGAGATAAAAAACATGCGTCAGCAAAAAAATTGCGCCGCCCGCAAGCAAACAACTGCGGCGTCCAATGCGATCAAGGGCGTCCCCGGACCAAGGGCGAATCAGCATGCCGGAAACAGAGGCCGCTCCCATGATGATGCCGACTTCGGCAAGGTTGCTGCCCAAATCCTGAATAAACACCGGCAACAGCACATAGGGCCAGAAGGAAAAGCCGAAAAAGAGATGTGCCGTGAAAAGCAACATGAAATTACGCGTATAGAGGGGAGACGCCGTTGCTGCCGTATTCAACCTTTGATTCATGGTTTTATCATAACAAAGATTTTTACCCGGTGTCGGTGCGATCTTTTCACTTTACGATTTGAAATTAGCTGGGGTATAATTTCCGAAAATGTTTTATTGAACCGAAAAGGAGCGCGATGATTAGCCAGGATACCTTGATTGGATACATCGAAAAAGCAATGCCGGATGCCCGGGTCACGCTCAAAGACCGCACAGGCACTATGGATCATTACCAGGTTCACATTATTTCCGAGGCTTTCGAAGGAAAAAACCTGCTGGATCGGCAACGTTTTGTTTATCAGGCCCTCAATGAGCCGATGAAGGACGGGCGAATTCACGCACTGGAAATCAAGTCACAGACGCCGTCTGAAGCGGCATCGACCTAATCAATGTCAAGGAGAAACAATGGCAAACGCAGTAGAAGATGAAATCAAAAAAGAAATCGCGGACAACAAAATCCTCATTTACGGCAAAGGCACCAAATCCATGCCGATGTGCGGATTTACACAAGAGACCATCGTTTTTTTTAACAAATACGGTTATGATTTTGAAGTCATTGACGTCTTAAGAAACATGGAAAAACGGGAAACGCTCTCTCAGATGACCAATTGGCCGACCCTGCCGAAAGTCTTCATTGACGGCCAGTTTTACGGCGATACCGATATTCTGGACGAAATGGAACGCAAAGGCGAAGTCCTGCCCCTCATTAAAAAAGCCTTTGGCGACGAATGAACATCCTGATTGCGTCACTGATTTAAACCCCGGATAAGGTGGAAATCTTATCCGGGGTTTTTAACGAGAGTCGTCCACTTTTATCGCGATCGGCCAGGGCGATCCCGAACGCCGCAATGAGGCCAAGACATCAACCTCCCCACTGCTCAGGCCGAAGACCCGAGAAGAGGTTTTCAAGTTTCGGCTGCGCCCGCACGGCGCAGCGTTTTACGAGACAGGCTGCATCAGCTTCCTAAACTTGCGGGCGCGGGGTATGGCCCGGCGATCAAGCCCCATCGTGAAATGCCCTTGAAATGCGCGCTTCACCTTCCGATCAAATAAACCCCGATCAAACTTAAAACAATGCCCACAAACTTTGAAACACTCAAATGCGCATCAAATAAAAACACCGAGGCGATGGCGACCACCACCGCACTCAGGCTGGTCAAACCGCTCACATAACCGGGGTTGGGGGCCGATGCAATGGCCAGGAGCGAAAAATAGATAATGGAATAAGCACCCACCGCCGCGATAAAAATGTAGCGGAGTTGTGAGGCGGGGAGCTTGTAGCCGTTGCCCGAAACAATTTGCTGCAGCGCAATAAAAACAAAAACCAGAAAAAAGACATTTAAATTAATCCGGCCCAGATCAAAGCCGCCCTTGGTCAATTTTGTCATCGCCAAAGCATGTACCGCAAGAGACAAACCGGCTAAAAGAGAAAGCGGCACCCACGTCATTTTCATTCTCCCTATCGTCCCCGAAGCCGGGGATCAAAGGCATCCCGAACCGCATCCGAGAAAATATTCGCCGAAAGCACCAACGCAAACATAAAGATAAAGGCCGAAGCCAAAGACCACCACACCACAGGCTCGCGCGCCAATTCCAGCCGGGCGCTGTTAATCATATTGCCCCAGGAAATCATGGCGGGATCGACCCCCACGCCCACATAAGAAAGTACGGCCTCAGCCAAAACCAGGCCGCTGAAATCCAAGACCACGGCGATAAGCACGATGTGCATCACATTCGGCAAAATATGATGGGTGATAATCCGGCGCGGGCCAACGCCAAGTGCCTTTGCCGCCTGCACATATTCCATCTCCCGCAGTTTTAAGGTCTCCCCGCGCAACAGTCGGCAAAGCCCGATCCAACCCGTCATGCCCAAGATCAGACACAGAAACATCAGCCGGATATCCGCCCGCTCCGTAATGCTCGCAAAGTTTTCTGAATTTTTATCCATGTAGACTTGCAGGATTAAAACAGCCGAGGCAATCAGCAAAACCCCCGGAACGGAACTGAGCGTCGTATAGAGATATTGAATCGCATCGTCAATCTTGCCCCGGAAATAGCCTGCAGAAATACCCAGAAAAATTGCAAAGGGTAACATCACCAAGGTCGTAAGTGTACCGATCACCAAGCCGGTACGGATACCCTTAAGAGAAAGATAGAGCACATCCTGTCCTACTTTATCCGTGCCAAAGAGGTGATATTTCACGCTCAAAGGCGCAAGAATGCCTACGATGAGAAAAAGCAGACCTGCTGTGAACAAAATCGACCGCCACGCCGTTTGCGTCTCGCCGCGCCACACGGCGCGTAGCATTTCTCCCGTTGATTTGTGATGCCGACGCGCCAGAAGCATGACAAAAAACAGCGTAATCAGGCCCCAGATGAAAAGACCTGAAACGAGGCGTTTGCCGACTCGCGTGAGCACGTCGGCCGTGCGTTCCGCCTCCGGATTTGAAAGGTGCGCCCCACCGAATTTTAAACGCGGATACCCTCTGTGCTGCGAGCCGTCGGCAGCTTCAATCATCTCCTTGTTAAAGGCCCGTGCGGCCAAGGGCGCCGAATAGCTGCGTTCTTCATTTTCTTTTAAGCGATTGAGCAAAACATCCAGGAGCGAAAGCACCTCAGGATCATATTGGATTTCCTGCCCCGTTTCCGTGGCAGGCAGAGGTTTTCTAAAATGCACCGAGTCGAGTACGCCGATGACAATATAAAACAAAAGCACGACCAAGGCCGCCATCGCCAGCTGCCGCCGTCGGATTTGCCGCCAGGGCGCAAGCAAGTGCTCCTTGCGCGAAACATAAAAAAGAAGGGCGATGACCAACAACAGCAACAAGTAGATTAAGCGATCCGTCCAAAGAAAGACCGGCTGAAAAGCAAAGGACACGAATGATGCTCCTAACGGGGTGTGCGTCTTTTCATTATAGACATTTAAAATGATAAAGTCTGAAGGCTGCTTCGAAAAAAATGATGGCCGGTTATTATTCTATGCCATCCTTCCATTTGTCCAGATCCTGTTCTCAGATTGCCGAAAGGGAATAAAGTTGCTCCGGATCGTCAGTTGATGCACTCTCCGAATCGGCCGATCATCCAACAGCCCGGACTTCGTCAGCGTTTCCTTAATCCATCATCAACTCAAAATCTGCCCTACCCAGGATTTCACCGTTCACTAAAATTTCAAGTCGATGTCGGCCGGGATAATAAGCCCGTACGGTGATTGGTTTGAAGGGGTGTTTTCTGCTTGCGGCGTGACTCTTCCCGGCAGGCAGCGTCAGCGTCTTCCATTTAAAAACCTTGGGGGTCGTATGGCCGTTCGCTTTTTGGTGGTGGATGATGTAGTCGATGATGAGGGCTTGATCTTTTTTGGCTTCCGAATGTACGTCCATTTCAAAAACCAGCGCATCGCCAAAAATGACTGTGGGTGTCTTGACCGCGAAGTGTTTCAATGTGACTTGGGCCGGGCCGTAACCCAAGGTGTTCAATGTGTCGGGGTGACCTTGTTTGATCAGGGTGCGACACGCGTATCGCACGAGTTTTTGACGGTTTTTGGAGGCATTTTTCATCCACTCTCCGGCAATGTTCGCAACAAGGTCGGGGTGATCTTTGGCAATGTCATTCAAGTTATTCGCAACGGAGCGACGCACGTATTCGGAAGGGTCGTCTTTCAACGCTTCCAAAAGCGGCAGAATGGGAACGGGATCTTTTATCAAGGCGGGCAACTGCATGGCCCAAGGCAGACGGGGACGCGTGCCTTCGGAGACGAGCCGGCGCACATGTTCGTCTTGATGCTGTGTCCAATCCATCAATACCGCGAGTGTTTCTTCCTGTTTTTCAATCAGAAAAAAGCGGATGCCGAATTCAGACGAAAATCGGACTGTCATTGCTTTCAACAAGTTCATGGAAAGATCAAAGTCTGCCATACCATACAAACCGACGTAGTGTGTCATCGGCATCACGGCCCAACCGGAGATGCCTTTTTCATTGACGGGCACATTGGACAAATCACTGCCGTCTTCGGGGGTAAGGCTGCTCAGCATAATGTCGCCTGCGTGGACAAAATCGTCGGGTAAATAATTTTGCATGGCCCGGGTGATTTGATCAGAACGTTGTTTGAGTTCGAGTGTGTCCAAATGATGTATCGCCGTTTGCACAAAGCCTGTCCGATCAAAACCCGGCCAGGCTTTCAAAAAATGATCTCCCATGCCGGCGATGATGGCTTCATTGAAGAAATTTTTAAACGGTTCCATTGCAAGTGAGTGGTTTTAAGGCGGCTCTGATTAAGTGCGGGGTAAAAAAATGAGACCCGGGCGTCCTTATTTAAAAATGGTTTTGAAAAAAGATTGGGTGCGCCGCCAAGAATTTTGGTCCGCCGCTTTGTCATAAACCAAGGGCAGTTTAAATTTTTTCCCTTTTTCCGTAGCGGTGGGAACGGTGAAACTATGTTGAACACCGGGATAACTTTTAAGCTCGTAGTCCACACCCGCTTCGGTCATGGATTTTACAAAGGCCTGGACGGATTCTATCGGCACGAAGGGATCGGCGGCCCCGGTGAAAGCGAGTACCTTGCCTTTGCCCTGACCGGGCTGAGAGGGCGTTTGCGTGGCGACGGCGAAGCTGCCGTGGAAACTTACGACACCCTTCATTTCAACCACACCCGTGCGTGCCATGTGCATGACGATACCGCCGCCCATGCAATAGCCGATGGCTGCAATATTTTTGACGTCGACCGTTTTTTGTTTCGCCAAAATATCATAGGCGGCTTTGAAGCGTTTTTCGGCCACGGGCAACTGCCCCACGGCCGCTTGCATGAATTTTTGAGCGTCTTCGGGATGTTTGGCCAACTTGCCCGTACCGTACATGTCCAGGGCAAAGGCGGTGTAACCCAGCTTGGCCAACATTTCTGCCCGTTCGCGGGCGTAGTCATTATGTCCCCACCATTCGTGCACGACGAGTACGCCGGGACGTTTGCCGCTGACGGCGTCGTCAAAGGCCAAGTAGCCGGTAAATTCATTTTCGCCAACGGTGTACTTGATTTCTTTGCTTTGCAGTGCGGCCTGTGCGTTCAAAGAAAAGACCGTCAAAAAGAACACGCTTATTGCAATTTTTTTCATTTTGGACTCCTGGTTTGTAATTTGACGCTCTGATCAAATCCGGGTTGAATTTTATCTCTTGAAAAAACGGTTTATGACTTGATCCGCGGTTTTTTCAGCTGTGCTTTTTCAAAATCGAGCAGCCATTTTTTGCGATGCAGGCCGCCGCCGTATCCGGTTAAATGTCCGTCCGAGCCGATGACGCGGTGGCAGGGGATGATGATGCCGATGCGATTGTGCCCGTTTGCGGAAGCGAGGGCACGAACGGCTTTGGGTTTCCCCAATACAACGGCCTGTTCTTTGTATGAACGGGTTTGGCCGTAGGGAATGTCTTGCAAGGCCGTCCAAACCGACTGCTGAAAGGCTGTGCCCGGCGCATGCAAGGGCACGGTAAAGGTCTTGCGCCTGCCCGAAAAATAGTCTTGAATCTCGCGTTGCACTTGGTTTAAATGCGGGTTTTCTCCGGGAAGGATGACAGCATTCAAACGATGGCGCAGGTCTTTAAATTCGGTTTCCAACATGCGGCGATCGGTGAATTCAAGCAGGCACAGCCCTTTTTCACTCGCACAAGCGAACATGGGGCCGATGGGAGTTGTGAAGCGCACAAGAGTCAAAACGGTTTTTTCACGGTCCGTTGAAGGCGACGTGCCAAAAAGAGATCGCACATTGTCGCTAAAGGTGCTCAAGGATTCAAAACCGCGGTCAGAGGCGGAGGTCGTAACGGCCGCGCCGTTTTGAATATGGGTAAAGGCGGTATTGATGCGCAACATGCGTTGATAGGCGTGGAAGGTCATCCCGTGGTGGTTTTTAAACCAGCGCCGGATCCGGCCGGGAGCGATGCCGCGCCGGCGTAAATCCGCGTCCCTGATTTTTAGATAAGGGTCTTGCTGCAAGGCCGTCATCATTTCCTTCACTTCTTCCGGCGTTTCATCCGGCGGCGTCATCTGAAAGGTAAGTGGCTTTTCCTGCATTGTTTTAGCCCTGAATGACCTGAAGATCACCGTTATTCAGGAGACCGGATTGCATCGCAATGATAACGGCTTCGAGCTTGCTGTGGGTGTGGAGTTTTTTGAGAATGCGCTGGATATGGGTTCGGGCGGTTTCGGTGCTGATGCCGAGATGGGTGCCGATTTCTTTGGCCACCATGCAGCGGGCCATGAGGGCCAGCACGTCTTTTTCCCGCGGAGAAAGTTCCGGTGTGACATAAGGGTTCGGTTCGGGTTTGGATTGTAAGCGCGGGTCTGTCTCCGGTTCGGGTACTTTTTTAAAAAGATGCACGGTGATCGGTCCTTGCCATTTTTCGGTCGAAAGCACGACGATCTTGGTTTGAATCCAGACCTTCTCACCGGATTTTGTTGTGGCCTTGACCGTGAAGGCTTGTGGTGCGTGGTGGGCTTTGGCCATCGCAAGCACGGAACAGCCTTTAAAACAAAAGGGAAGGCCCGAAAACTCCCGGCCGGATACAATGTCGAAACAGGCCTTGCCGAGGACTTCCGCTGCGCTGTATCCCAGTATGGCTTCCGCAGCCTGATTCCAGATGAGGATGCGACCGTTTTCGTCGTTTGCAAACATGCCTTCGGCGGCGGCGGAAATGAGTGCGAGCACTTCCGATTCCAGGGAAGGGGACTCCGTTGCGCCGTGCTTTTCGCTTAAAGGCATGAATCTCTCCGGATCACTTTCAGCTGAATTTCATCGGACTGATGTGGGGTTCGTAAAGAATCTGGATGACATTGCCGTCCGGGTCGGCCATGTAAAAGGAGTAACTTTGGTCGCGATGGCGTTTAAGGGGTTTTACGATGGGCACCTGCGCAGCCTTCATTTTTTCGAAAATCGTATCGACTTCGGTTTCGTTTTCAGCGATAAATCCCAAATGATCGAGTGTTTGCCCTTTCGGGTTGAGGGATTCGTCCGGCGCGATTTGGTGCAAGGCAAGGTTGTCACAGCCTGAAGAAAGATATAAACTAAAATCATCCGGCTGCCAAACGGCTTTCATGTCGAGCAGATCTTCATAAAAACGGCGGGCATTTGAAAGGTCACTGACGCGTAATGCAAGATGTCGTAGTCCTTGAAGCGCCATATTCCGGTTCCCTCAATACTGTCGGTCGGTTCATGTGTTGCAAAAGCATACCGATCTTTTTGCGTTTTTTCAATCAACCCGGGCGGCCGGAAAACCGTATTTCCAGTAATCGAACATAAAAATTGACATGGCATAAAAACTCCGTAAAATAAACCGATGCGCTGCGTTTTTTATTGGATTTTTGTTTTGCTCCCCTTTATCGGCGGCTGCATTAATGCCGAGCCGCCGCCGAATCCCTTTCGTCAACCCGTTACCTATCCTGTTGGAGAAAGCCCTTCTCATATTATTCCTGTGGATGTTAATGATGATAAGGCGCTTGATCTTATTGTTGCCAATTCACAGGATAACGGCATCTCCATTCTTTTCGGAAAAAATGACGGCAGTTTTCCCAACACGCGGACACTGAAAACGGGAAGACAGCCTCGGTGGCTTGTCTCCGGTGATTTTAATGAAGATCAAAAACCGGATCTGGGCGTCGTGAACAACGGCGGGGATAACATCGTTATTTTGCTCAATCAGGGCGGTGGAAATTTCTTAATCGCAAAAAAAATAAGGACCGACCGCTCGCCGCAATCCGCCACGGTCAATGATTTTAACGGCGACAACCATCTGGACATCGCAATTGTGTCACGTTTTGACCGTTTGCTCATCCTGCTGGGTGACGGAAAAGGCGGTTTTAAAAGGGGCATGGAGGCTGACATCGGTGCGATTCCCACCGCGATTATTTCCGGTGATTTCAACGAAAACGGCTTGATTGATCTCGTCATGGCAAACAACGGTTCTCCGAGCAGCGACCTTTCCATTTTCTGGGGGAAGGGGGACGGCAGCTTCATAGAGGGAGAACATTTCCGCACCGGCATGAATCCGCTCGGCGTCATCACGGCCGATTTTAATCAAGACAGTCATTTGGACTTGCTGGCGATCAACGGTTTGGGCGATTCGTTAACCCTTTTTGTTTCGAATCAAGACGGGAAAGGCTTTAAAAAGGATCGGGATTTTGGTGCGGACGGCGGCCCGACTTCCGCGATTGCCCATGATATGAACAATGACGGCTTACTGGATTTGGTGGTCTCCAATACGCGGAGCAATAACATCTCCTACCTCACAGGGAAAAAGGGGGGCGGGTTCAATCATCCTCCGCTGAATTTTTATACCGGGAAAGCCCCCTTTTATCTTATTGGGGAAGACTTCAATCAGGATGGCGGCATGGATGTAGCGGTTGCGAATAACGACGAAGCCTCGCTTTCCATTTTGCTGAAAAAATAAGTGATTAGGTTTTTTTCCGCACACAGAGCGTGATGACCCCGTCTTCTTCTTGCATTGAAAGCAGTTCATTTCCGCTGTTTTTGCACCAAATCGGCATGTCTTTTTTGATGCCTTTGTCGTCGGAAAGAACTTCAAGTGTTTCGCCCAAGGCCATCGTTTTCATTTTTTTTGAGGTGAGAATAACGGGAATAGGGCAAAACATGCCCAAGGTATTGAGGGAGAAGTCGGCTGTGCTCATGCTGTTAAGGTTTCTGCAAGCCGTTCGGCAAAGAGTGGTGAAACCTGACGGATTTTGGCCACACAAGCGGGAAAAACCGAAAGCACGGTTTCAATCTCTGATGCCGTGGTCCCGAGACCCAGACTAAAAACAATGCCGCCCTGCGCGATATTACCGGGCAGCCCCATTGCTGTTAAAACAGGAGAAATTTTGAGGGCGTCCGTGCTGCACGAAGAGCCGCTGGCCGCCAAGATACCGTGTTGTTCCAAGGATTTAATCAAGGCGGCACCGTCAAGATATTCGACCGCAAAACTCGCGATATGGGGAAGGCGTGGGGTTGAGGCCCCCGTCAGACGCATGAAGGGAACTTGAGCCAATAAGCCGCCAATCAGTTGATCCCGCAAGGCCGTGAGACGGGGCACTTCTCTTTCCATGCCCGCCTTCGCCGCGTCTGCCGCAACACCCATGCCGATGATCCCGGGGACGTTTTCCGTGCCGGCGCGCCGCCCCTCTTCCTGAATGCCGCCTGCAATGAGGGGGTGGATGCGTGTCCCGCGTCTTAAATAAAGTGCTCCAACCCCTTTTGGTCCATGAAAGGACTGTGCCGAAAAAGCCGCAAGATCCACGGAAAGCGTGCTGCAATCAAATGGAATCACGCCTACCGTTGCAACGGCGTCGGTGTGTAAAAAGACGCCCGCCTGTTCCGTCACCGCAGCAATTTCCTGTAAGGGCTGAAGGGTCCCGACTTCATTATTCGCATGTGCGATTGAAACCAAGACCGTATCTTTCCGGATGGCATCCGACACCGCTTTTACAGAGACCCGGCCTT
This sequence comes from Nitrospira sp., assembly GCA_027020665.1. Lineage (GTDB taxonomy): Bacteria > Nitrospirota > Nitrospiria > SBBL01 > JAADHI01 > JAADHI01. The sequence goes on along the minus strand of JALUVJ010000046.1, from coordinate 8,441 downwards.
CCGCATCCACGGGCAGCCACGTCACTTCATAGCCGACTTGTTCCAAATATTTGATCGGATGGGCAACCGAATAATGTTCAATCACAGTCGTAACAATATGGCGGCCTCGTTTTGCATAAGCAGCCAAAAGCCCTTGAATAGCCAGATTATTGGCCTCGCTTCCGGAGGCGGTAAAAATAATTTCTCGCGGCAGGCAGCCGATAAGGGAGGCCACCTGCGCCCGTGCCTGTTCAATGGCCTGCCGGGGTGCGACGCCAAAGGCATGACGGCTTTGGGGATTGCCGAAATTATCGGAAAAGTAAGGCTGCATCGCGGCGCGCGCCTCCGGCAAAAGCGGGGAAGCGGCGATATAGTCAAGGTAAATCGGTTTCATATGCCAAGCCGACTTCGGGTCTTAAAGCGATTTGCCCGATCCGAAAAACAAAAAAATCGAAGCGGACCGGAAATCAAAGGCCTGAATCGGGAGTAGGTAAGGATGGCGATTAAGGCTTTGAGCGATTGAAATAAAGAGACTTATGTCATTGTACGGGGTGACACGGGTGGCGCTGAAAAAACAAGTCATGGCTGATTTTAGCGCCACCCTAGGCTTTTTTTGCTGCCCCGATGAGAAAGAGGCTGAAAATCAACCACTTGGAAGGATCAAAATTGTACCACTTCGGCCCATTGCGGTAGTCGCGGGGGAAGTTGTGATGGTAGTTGTGGTAGCCTTCGCCGAAGGTAATGAGTGAAATCCACCAATTGTCACGGCTGGTATTGGCATCGCCATAGGGTTGAGCGCCCCAAATGTGGCAGATTGAATTGATAAAAAAAGTGGAATTCAAAACCAGGAAAAGCCGCAACATCCCTGCGAGTAAAAAGGCCGAAGCCGCACCAATCCATCCACGATGCATAAATCCAAGGATTGCAGGCAAAGCAAGGCCGCTCAACACGATTAAGATGTAGTTGCGGTGCTGCCACATGACCCACTTATCTTTTCGAAGGCCGGTCTTATATTTTTCACGCGCAGGCAGATTAGCCGAGGGGTCCTTGCGAAAAATCCATAACACATGGCTATACCAAAACCCCCGTTTTGCATTATAAGGGTCTTCGTCCGTGTCCGTTTTGGCATGGTGACGGATGTGATCGGAGCACCACTTGAGCGCGGAGTTCTCCATCGCCCAACCGCCGGTAATGAGAAAATAAAGTTTCACCCATGTTTTGCATGTAAAGCTGCGATGAGAAAAAAGGCGATGATAGCCTACTGTAATTCCTAAACCGGTGATGATATACAAAACACCAAAAAGCGCCCAGTCGAATGCGGTGTATCCGACAAGGAAGCCAAAAAGCGGGACGGCGACCATACCGGCTAAGGAAACCAGGGTGAACACAATGAGTGTGGGGTAATCAACGATTTGCTTTACCAAAACAGGCGTTGACTTTGGTGCCGCAACTTGATTTACTGCTTGTTCCATAAAAAATCCTCTGTGACAGAAATATTGCCGCGAATGGCGCAGTTCAAATTCCTAAAAATTAAACGCTTCGATTCTATATAAGTATCCGGGGGAATGCAACTACTATATCCCATTTAACGCCGCGAGACAAGCATCCTCCTGCCCTTATGTCCCGCATACTCTTGATGGGACGCTTCTTATTAACCTTCTTTATTGTAAAGCATCAAGGCAAGATAAGTCTACCCCGGCCGAATTCCCAAGATCGGCGATAGGAATTGGAGATGGGGCAAGTGTTCATCATCTGAGCATTCCAAATACCTAGACGGGAGGGTCAGCGCTCTGGCGTGGGTCACCACTTTACCCGCAACCTGATACAGCCGCCACCGCAGGGCAGACGTTCCATGCCGAAGCCGATCTTCAATTTCTTAATCCGGTTCTCACTTATCTCTCCGCTCATCGAACACCTCCCTCGTCATATTATCACGCTTAGATAAGTGCCCATTATGATTAGACCACTTCAAGCGGTTGATTAATTCATAAAACGTCTTTTTTACGTTTTTATCTTTGAAGGTGCCGCAAAATACCCAAGGCCGTTTGGGGCTTGAACCGGACAAGCCTATTTGCTTCTTACACAGGCATTCATGAGGGTTGACAGACCCCTAAGCCATCCGTAGTATGTCCCTTATGAAAAATTCACATACAGCCTTCCTACTCTTTTTGCTCCTATTGGTTCTGCCAAGCCCTGTTTGGGCGGAACGCCCCTTTCAGGTCACTGAAACTGCGATTCCAACCGAACGAGGCGCCTATCGCGTGGAAAGCGGATTCCTTCTAAATCGCACTTCTGCCGAACGCAAATTGACACAAGTGGGTCTGAATCTGCGTTACGGCCTCATACAGAACCTGGAATTCGACCTTGAAATGCCTTATCTTTTTGCTAATGCAAATGGGAAAAAAAAGAACAAACAAGGGGATGTATTGCTTAATACCAAAATCCGCTTCATCAAGGGCCGGGCGGCCAACCCGCTTTCCATTGCGGGGCAAATGATCATCAAGTTTCCAACTGCGGGCGAAAGCAAAATCCTGGAAACTTCCGGCGTAGTCGATGTCGGCTTTTTGGCCATTGCCAGCAAAGCATTCACTCCGGTCACCGCGCACATCAATTTCGGGTATTTTTTCATCGGCAACCCTCCAGGGGAAGATCGTTCGGATCAACTTCGTTACGCTCTTGCTTTGGATCTTACACTCGATGCCTCTCCGATAAAACTGATTGGAGAACTCTACGGCCGTGCCGATACAGGCAGTGCATCAGACGCAGATGATATTGTGGTGGTCGCAGGAGGGTTTGCGCTGCAAGCAAACCAAGCCCTTGCCTTGGATACCACGGTCGGATACGGTATCAACTCGAAGTCTCCCGATTATTTAATCAACATCGGCGCCACCTACACCTTCGATTAAAAAAGCGTCCTGTCATCAGGCAAATCGCCAGGGCCCCCTCACCTCAAACAATCAAAAAGCCCCCTGTTGCCGCAACAAGCGGCAACAGGGGGCTTTGGCTTGAAAAAATCTCAAGGAAAATCGTAACTTAAACTTCGGCCATTTCCTCCATTTCGATAAACGCGGGCGCGCCGTCCTTTAAGATCGCGTTTATCCGTTTACAGTCTTTAAAACGGCCTTTTAAAATGTCTTCCGAGAGCAGATCTTCGATTTTCTTTTGGACACAACGCCGCATCGGACGTGCGCCGTAAACCGGATCATAACCTTCCTGAACCAGCCAATCCACCAACTCATCACTCACTTCGAGTTGGAAACCTTTTTCGACCAGCCTGTCGTTCAATTCTTTGATTAGAATATGGATTATCTTTTCAAGATGCTCCTTCTCAAGCGGATGGAAAACGACAATGTCATCAATCCGGTTTAAAAATTCCGGATTGAAGGACTTCTTCAACTCCACCTGAACCGCATCTTTCATACGCATCAATTCATTATATTCGGAAGGCCGCTGAAAACCGAGGCCGCCGCCTTTGCCCAACTCTCTCGTACCGAGGTTAGAGGTCATGATGAGCACGGTATTTCTAAAATCGACTTTTCTTCCGAGGCTATCGGTGAGATAGCCATCGTCTAAAACCTGTAACAAGAGATTGAACATATCCGGGTGTGCTTTTTCGATCTCGTCGAAAAGCACCACGGAATAAGGCCGCCGCCGGACCTTTTCGGTCAATTGACCCCCTTCTTCGTAGCCCACATATCCCGGAGGCGCTCCGACCAAACGCGAACTTGCAAATTTTTCCATGTATTCCGACATATCGATGCGGATCAATGCCTCGTCCGTGTCGAAGAGAAATTTCGCCAAGGCACGGGCCAACTCGGTTTTTCCCACACCCGTGGGGCCGAGGAAGATAAAAGATCCGATCGGACGGCGGTCTCCCTTTAACCCGGCGCGGGAACGGCGGATGGCCTTTGAAATCGCCGTAATGCCCTCTTCCTGACCAATGATACTTTTGTGCAATTCGTCTTCCATGTGGATGAGTTTTTGCGTCTCTTCCTCTTCAATGCGGAAAAGCGGAATACCGGTCATTTTTGAAACGACACAGGCAATCTCCTCCTGATTGATGGTCGGACGGTTTTTTTCCTGATTTTTTTTCCACTCCTGCTTGGTTTCTTCGAGCAGTTTCCGAATACGCTCTTCTTCTTCGCGGAAACGCACCGCCTCTTCAAAATCCTGCAAGCGAATCGCAAGCTCTTTTTCATGCACGATTTCTTTCAACTCTTGCTCAAGTGTACGGAGCTCATCCGGACGGGAATAAGCAATCAGTCGCGCGCGGGATCCGGCTTCGTCGATAACGTCGATGGCTTTATCCGGCAGAAAACGGTCGGAAATATAGCGATCCGAAAGCCGGACCGCCTCTTCCACGGCGGCATCGGAAATATTCACACGATGATGCGATTCATAACGATCCTTCAAACCCTTGATGATCTGAACAGTCTGCTCCGAGGTCGGGGGCTGCACATAAATAGCCTGAAACCGGCGTTTTAGCGCAGAATCTTTTTCAATGTGTTTGCGATACTCGTCCAAAGTCGTTGCGCCGATGCACTGCATCTCGCCCCGGGCCAAGGCCGGTTTGAGCATGTTCGCGGCATCAATGCTGCCTTCCGCCGCACCCGCACCGACCAGGGTGTGCAATTCGTCGATAAAAATGACAACATTCCCCGCCGTTGCGATTTCTTTCATGACGACTTTAAGGCGTTCTTCAAATTGGCCTCTGTATTTTGTGCCCGCTACGAGGGAGCCGAGATCAAGTGCAATGACACGATGATTAAAAAGGTTTTCCGGGACATCCATTGCCACAACCCGTTGCGCAAGCCCTTCAACAATCGCGGTTTTGCCCACACCCGATTCCCCAATCAAAACCGGGTTGTTTTTTGTGCGCCGACTCAAAATTTGAAGCACACGTTCAATTTCATCCTGACGACCGATAACGGGATCAAGCGAACCGTCACCGGCCAACTTGGTTAAATCGCGACCGAATTCATCCAAAGCCGGCGTGCTGCTCTTTTTCTCTTTTTCCCGGGGTGTGGATTTTCTGAGCAAGTTAATGGTCAATTGCCGGGCCGTCAGCAGGTTTCCGCCCAAGCTCCGCACGATTTTTCCACCAATGCCTTCTTCTTCACGCAGCAAGCCGAGCAACAGATGTTCACTGCCGATGTAATTGTGTCCCAGCAGCTTTGCTTCTTCGACGGCATATTCAATGACCTTTTTGACGCGGGGAGTAAAGGGAATTTCACCAAAAGTCATGGTATTGCTGCCGCTCGGTAAATTCCGTTCAACTTCCAAACGGATCTGCTCGACAGAAAGCCCCATCTTTTTGATGACGGCAATGGCGACCCCGTCGCGTTCTCTGAGAATCGCCAAGGCAAGGTGCTCCGTTCCCAAATAATCGTTCTGGTGACGCTCGGCTTCTTCACGAGCGAGAATGATGATTTTTCTGCCGCGATCTGTGAATTTTTCAAACATTTCGCTCCTCCCGGTTCACCAGATCTCTATGTTTTTAAAAGACTTTTTTAAAAAAATAGACCTGTCAGATTTGTTTTAATTGTATCCACGGGCTAATGGGATGTCAAGATAATTTTAGGGAAGACGAATTGACAGTCAAAGTGAGAATATATTATTTATTGGGATTCAATCGAGCAAAAGAATGCGGCAATTCAAAGAAACATTGCGTCAACTTCGGGCACAAGGGCTTTACCGCTCACTGCTTCAAACGGATTCCGCAACCAGTACATCGGTAAAGCAAGATGGACAAAAAGCACTGCTTTTTTGCGCCAACAACTATCTTGGGCTTGCCAATCATCCCGTACTGAAAAAAGCCGCCGCTGAAGCCGCAGAAACCTGGGGCGCGGGTGCGGGCGCGGCCCGGCTTGTTTCCGGAAACCACTATCTTTACAAAACCCTTGAAAGCAAACTGGCGCAATACAAACATACGGCCGCAGCCCTTATTTTCAGTACGGGCTATATGGCCAATCTGGGCACCATCCCTGCTATCGTGCAAAAGGGCGACCTCATTTTAGCGGATCGACTCAATCATGCCAGCCTCGTTGACGGCTGTCGTCTCTCCGGGGCAAGCTTCCGCATTTATCGACATCGAGACACCGTTCATCTTGAAAAGCTGCTTCAAAAAAGAAAAAGCGGGCAAAATGTGCTGATTGTCAGCGACGGCGTCTTCAGTATGGATGGCGATATCGCACCGCTTCCGGAGATAGTGCGTTTGGCCGAAAACTATGATGCGCGTATTTACCTTGATGATGCGCATGCGACCGGCGTGCTGGGTCAAAACGGGGGAGGCACGGCCGAACACTTTGGCCTTTCAAACCCCAGACTCATTCAAATGGGGACTTTCAGCAAAGCCTTGGGGGGATTTGGCGGTTTTGTGGCCGGGACGGAGGATTTGATTCAACTGCTGATCAACAAGGCACGCCCCTTTGTTTATACCACGGCCCTTCCGCCCGGCGTGCTTGCAAGCGCACTCGCGGCCTTGGAATTGGTTCAAAGCAGGCCTCATTTGATGGCACAACTGTGGGAAAATCAGGCCTACTTTCATCAAAAAATCTCTGAACTGGGATTTAATCTCTTAGGCAGCGAAACGCCGATTGTCCCCATTCTCATTGGAAGCTCTGAAAAAGCCCTGACGTTTTCAAAACACCTGCTGGAAAAAGGCATCCTGGTCTCCGCAATTCGACCGCCCACCGTACCAAAAGGCAGCGCACGGCTGCGCGTGACGCTCATGGCCGTACACACGCAAGCCCAGATTGATCTGCTCTTACATGCATTAAAAGATATCGGCAAGAAACTTCGGATCATTTAGATGAAGCGTGTCTTGATTACGGGTGCTTCGGGCGGACTGGGACAGGCCCTTTGCCAAGCGTTCTCAAAAGAGCCGATTCGTTTAGGGCTGCATGTCTTTAAACAAAAACGTGAAGGGGCGCATCTTGTCCAAAACCTTCAATCCGAGCACTGTGAACCCCACCTTTTTCAGGCCGATCTGCGCAACCCGGCAGACACACAAACGCTCTTCCGGCAGTTCTTTGAAACATGGGGCGGAATCGACATCCTTATCAATAACGCGGGTATCAGCCGAAACCGCCTTTTTCAAAAAGAAAGCCCGGAGGCATGGGATGAGGTAATCCGTATCGATCTATCGGGTGCCTTTTACTGTACGCGGGAGGCTGCGCGCATCATGGAAAAACAGGGCAAGGGGCACATCATCAATATTGCCTCCGGCGCGGCCGACAAAGGCCGCGCCGGCCAGGCAGCTTATGCGGCCGCCAAACGCGGTCTCATCGGACTCTCCCAAACGGCCGCAAAAGAATTGGGTCAAAACGGCATTCAGGTCAACGCCGTTTGTCCGGGTTATCTGCCCACACCGATGACGGCGGGATTAAGCCCCGCACAGTCCAAAAAACTCATCACGGAAAATGTGCTTGGACGCCCTTCCTCTTTGGAAGAGGTTTCAGGTTTCATTAACATGCTTTCAAAAATGGAGCATGTCTCAGGCCAAGTTTTTCATTTGGACAGCCGCATCGTATGAAAAACAGAGCCGGCATCTTTATTACGGGTACCGACACAGGCGTCGGCAAAACGCTGATTTGCGGCGCAATTGCACGGGCCTTATTCCGAAAAAGCATCGACTGCGGCATCATGAAACCCATCGAATCCGGCTGCCGCCGGGGAAATCGTGCGCTGCTCCCCTCCGACGGACAGTATTTGCAAAAGGCCGCGAAGGTTCAAGATCCGCTTGATCTCATCACTCCCTGCCGTTTTCAGGCCCCTTTATCCCCTTATGCGGCGATGCTGCAGGGTGAAAACGATTCGCTTTCATGGCCGAAAATGGAAAAAGCCTACAAACAACTCCGTCGGCGCCATGCCGCCCTGCTGCTTGAAGGGGCCGGAGGACTGATGGTGCCCGTCACCGCAGACAAAGATATGAGTGATGTGATCCGGTTTTTTAAGCTGCCCGTCTTATTGGTCGCGCGCAGCGGTTTGGGCACTCTGAATCACAGTCTCTTGAGCCTCGCATACGGCAGGGCGCGCGGCCTTTCTTTTTTGGGGATTGTTTTGAATCAAAGTGGAACCAAACGAGATCCTTCCGAAGTGCGCAATGCCGACATTCTACAAGAAAGAAGTTCGCTGCCGGTCATGACTTTTCCCCCGATCAAGGCCGGAAAAGACGAGGAAGCGATAATTTCAGAGAGCGCAGACCGGATGGCCGCTCATCCCATAATGGACGTGGTGCTTCGTGCGATTGCTCAAACCAATGCAGGGTAGCTTCTTCCTGCTTTTTTCATTTACTTTTCAATGAAGCTCCTTAAGTCTTCTTTTTTCAAGTGTGCGTTCAAGCGTGCTTTGCCACTGCTCAAGCGTTTTTCTGTCCGCCCCTTGCAGGGCGGAGGCCACGGCAACCCCGGAAGCCCCGGCCGCAACAATGTCTTGAAGGTGTGAAAATCGAATGCCGCCGA
>JALUVJ010000045.1 GCA_027020665.1 Nitrospira sp. | reverse complement strand
TCAAACACAAAATCAAAATCGATAAAGAGCCCTTGCTCAGATCACTCCGGAAAAGACTATTCTCCGCCGATCAAGATGCGCTCATCACCTTCTTGCAACATGTGATCGTCCGTCGTCGCGGTATCCAAACGGGTCTGCTCCTGTGATTCGTAGGTTGGCCGTTTGATCAATTCCGCATTGAAGGCAAAATCCATCCGGCTGTTCTTGTTCGCTTTCACGGTCACGGTTTTGTTGTAAATCTTTGAATGCGGATGCCAAATGCTCACTTCATAGGTGCCCGGAGGAATGCCGTCAATGCGATAAGAGCCGTCTTTCGCAGTCTTCGCATAATAGGGGTTTCTGACCACAAAACCCCAACTCTGCATGAATTCATGCATGCCGCAGATCATCTGTGAAATCCGACGGCCGCGCTGATAATTCAAAACGCCTCCACGCGGTTCATCTGAAATGGGCAGCGGAGAGTTTAAGATGATGTTCCCTCTTTCATTCTGATACACTTGAATGTTGTGCACAATCGGATCCCGGTTGACCATGTTCATGCGTTGGTTGTTATGGATGATGGCAACGTTGGGATGCTCGTGTCGCAGTTTGCCGTCTTCCCCCACCACAAATTGTTCGTCGTCGGCAACATCCGCCGGATGAAACATGCAGTCCACCGCCACAAAGTCCGTGATGGTTGGACGGTAGGGTTTGCCTTTTTTTATATCCCGGATCGAGACCACGGCTTCCCACAACCCTCTATTTTTTTTATCCACAATGAATTCTTTAAGCCGGACGTTTCCGTCCCCGTCTGAAATCTTTTTACAAAACGGCCCAAAAGGAAACTGTATCAAGGCAAATACCCTCGGTGGCGGAATCTGCCCTTCTATCGTGATTGTCCCCGATATCGACCCGCCGTTGGATACATCTACCTCCTCATAGGCCATTAATTCGGACGTGCTAATCATGCCGAACAAGACCACGAGCATTGTCCCAAGACCTATCATTAATGATTTTTTCATGAGCGTCCCCCTAAAAATAGATTGGGGCAAGGGTAAGATGAAGATTTACCGCTTGCCCCAATCTGTTGCTTACAGTGTTGCTGATTGATTATTTATCAATCATGGAAATCGGTCCCGGTGTTTCATCCAGGCCGGAAAGCGCCGCAGGCGCTTCTTCTGCAGGTGCTTCTGCGGTTCTGCCCCCGACACCGCCGCCTGAATTGAGCGGAAGAATCGACTGGTTTCCAGGCGGAAGAACCTTGAAATAGCCCCACTGCCCCGCCGCCGTATAAGGCAAACGGTGATTCTGCCAGAGATAAATCCCCGGCAGATGAGTCGGGCCGCCGGCGGCTTTCACAAACACATCAAGATTTTCGGAAGAACCGAACTCCTCGGTGTGGAAAAGATCCGCGCCGGGCATGTTGATTTTTAACGGCCATTGGTGCCCTTCAAGGCTGAACATTTGGTTCTGCTCATTGAAAGCCCCAAAGACATGGATCCGAACCGGATCACCCGCATGCGCCATGATGGTCGGCGTCACAGGGTCGCCGGGTGCATCCGCAACGCAAGGCTGGAACATGGTGCCCAGTTCACAACCGTTCTCCTCACGGTACATCCAGGGTTCGATCCGGTAGTTCACACCCGTCAATCCCGCAATCTGCTGGATATAAGGCATAAACGCCGTCCCGATGATGTTGTCCTCATCCTGAAAATAAAGGGCCACATCTCGATAGTCCGAACGCCCTGCCATGGCCGGATTGCTGCGATCCAAGATCACATCCGCAGCCCAGGCGTTCTTCATGGAGATGTCTTCACCGGTCACCGGATCGCGATATTTCGCACCGCGCGGGCCGACGATAATCCCGCCATAAAGACCGTCACGAACCGAGTTCATGAAGTTACCCCAATCCCACACAATCGTTGAAAACTCGCCGTATTCCGGCGGGGCATAGAAGGTGTAGGTTCTGCTCTTGCCCGGCGCAACGGTTTGGTCGCCTTTGTTGTTTCCAACATTAACCCCATGAGAATCTTTCGGGTCAAAGGCCAGCATGTCGGCGCTGAAGGAGGCTTTATGATCCTTCAGGTTATTGCGCAGGTTGACTTTGATGCAATCTCCGGAATTGACACGAAGCGTCAAAGGATGCGGATGATCCCCCGCAGCCACCTTGGCCATGTCGCCTTCCAGCATGAAGATTTTTCCGGTCGGATTGGCAACCAGAAGTTTCCGGTCAAAGTCCACCTCGATGGCGTCCGGTGAATTCGGATTGTACTTCATGGCATGGTCGGTTGCGACCACGTTGAAACGCTTCACCGGGGCATCCGGCGGGCAAACATTCTTGGCGGATTTCGGAATATCCTCGAATCCCGGCAAGGTTTTTAAATCGTCCACCTTTTCATCCAGGACACGCAAAATCCCCCAGCTTCCCTCTGCCAAATGAGAGGGGCGGCCGTTGTAATGGAGATAGTCTCCCGCCATTTTCTGAGGACCACCCGCTGTCGTGACAAAGTCGTAGCGTTCCGCAATCCCGATGTGATGCGCATTCCGCAGATCCGATTTTGCCGCATACCGCTCTGTACGGAACGCATGACCCGCCAAATGCCAGGTGTGCGATTCGTTCATCATGGTATGAAGGGTTCTAAAAACCAAGGTATCACCCAGATAGGCACGCAACAGCGGTGTGCCCGGATCTTTTTTGTGTGCAATGGATGAAAATACCAAGGACGGATCCGGATTATTCTTCAGACGTTTTGCAATGGATTCCGCCTTAAAGAAGAGCCCGCCCCCCGTAGTGTGTGTGCCGCCGTTCAACATCGGCACGGCCACATAATCCAAATCATAGGGCATTTGGAAAAAGAGCACCTGACCGGCGTCAATCGCAGCACGTTTGGTCTGCCCCGGAGGATTGCCTTCCGTCACGACCTGTGCCGTATAAGGCACCGTATCGTGAAGAAAGAGCGCCATCTCACGGAAACTGCCGCTGTAACCATAACCCACCGGTTCGTTGGAGTGGATGTCGGCAACCGGCCCTTGGCGTATTTGTTTGCCCGTAACCGGATCGTGATAGGTTGCGCCAATGGGCTCGATAATCACCGCACCCACCGCACCATGCGGCCAAGTCGTGCCGCCTAAGGCATGGTCATGCCAGAAGACCGTGCCGACATCGGCGTCCGCCCAGAGACGGTAACGCACCCATTCCACGGAAACGATTTCATCCTTTTTATGGGCATGCTTTAAGGGCTCACTGAAGGTCAGTGTATCCACGCCGGTTTCTTTATCGTGTTCAATCTTGCGAATCCAGCGGATCTCAGAGGTTTCCACCTGATGCATGCCGATCATGATATCGGTGTTTTCATGGAAAGGCGTTGCGCCTTTACCCATTTTGACCTTGATCTGCATCGCACCTTTTTCGGTGTCGGCCTGAACCAAGGCATTCATGGGTGCAGGCAAACCGCGTTTTTCCTCCTTGCCCAGCATCGTAAACGGACGCATACTCTGTTCATAGGAAAAACCGGAGATCACACCGTCTGAAGCCTGGTTGTCAAACTGGATGAAATGCGGATGAATGTTGATCTTGGACATCTGGAAGTTGGTCGGGTTGTTATCCACCCACTCACTCTTCAAGATGACGTCGATACAATCATACACATTCGCCCGGTAAACCAAGGGCCGCGCCAAATCCGGATTGGCTCGAACCTTGGCCACATCTTCATGCAGCACATAGATCGTGCCGTCCGGGTCAATCACTTTTTTCTGATCACCGATGCCGTCATTCATGGTAATCGGCGTCTGAATAAAGTGAATGGTGTATTGCTTCCGGCCTGCGCCCTCAGGACAGAGCGACCAGCGCCCGTGCTCACCCGGACGCGACGGTTGCGTGGTTTCTTCACCCGGTGCGCCGACACTCCCTGGATCAGTAGCAAGCGAACCGTTGTTTTTGTCCATATGGAAGGGCTCCAGCCAAGGGGCCGGGCCGTGATGACGGGCAAAAGGCACCCGCTTGCCGAAATGCGGCTTAAAGTGCGGCCAGGCCAGTTTCCCTGTCTTCCTTTCAAACAGGATCGGCGGCCGTTTCCCCGGCATCGGCGATTTGTATTTCGGATGGGCAAATTGACCGGTTTCCTCCTTTTCGCCCATCGCCTTAAGCCCCTTCCAGGTCCAATCCCAGACGGTGGCGTCATAGGCCAAAATCTGACCTTTTTCGTCCGAAGTGTGACCCGGCTCGCCCGCAGGCGGCAACATCATCTTGACCCAATCCTTGATGGAAACATCCGGAATGTCTTTTGACCAATCCGAGGTTTTCTTGGTGATGTTCCATTTTTTGTCAAACCAGTCCATGGTCTTGCCGACCAGCTTGTCCGATGTCACGCCGGGTTGCATGCGGCCTTTGCGATCCGGCAACTCCTGCAAGGGCACCATGGCATCCGTGCTGACAAAGGGGTAATCACCGGACTGAAGGGTGTTGTACACCCGCCAGTAGCCCCACATGCCCGCAACATAGTGATGGGCAACATGACAATGAAAAAGAAAGTCCCCCGCCAACTGCTGGCAGAGCCCCGATCCGCATTCGGTATTAAGATCCAAGGTTTCCGCCGGCCCGATGACTTCAACGTCCACACGATCCGAAACAGTCCGGATCACGGGAAATTTCACCGGATTGTCCCAGGCTGCCGTTAACAGCTCTTCACCTTTGCCGTCCGCCTCCGGTTGCCGCAGCCAACGAATCGATCCCCCGTGCGGATGATGGGAGTGAAAGACTTCGCCGCCACCGTGAATCAAACGAAATTTGGCCGGATCACCCATGTAGGAACGGGGAATCGTCGTCGGAACGTCACCAAAGGTGTAGGAACTGTAGGACATGGATTCATCTTCCATGTGGAAGTACTTTTCCTGCATGGCCAGATTGTTGATCCCGAAGGGTTCTGAACGGAAGTTCATTGCCCGCGCCGAAGGCCGATAGGCATCGGTATTCGGGTCACGCTGAGGAATCATTTCCCCGTCGCGGTTTAAAGGACGGAAAGACTCGTCACCCACTTCGTGATAGACCAAGGCAAATTCACGAAAATCCTTGGAAATCGGGTCAATCTCATCATCATAGACAATCATCATCTGCCAACCGCTTTTGGACGGTTTGCCGGTGATCGGATCAAGATAGATCGCACCCATCGGTTCCACGATAAATGCGCCAATCAAACCCAAACTGCCGGGCTCACGCCCCGCATGGCTGTGGAACGCATGCGAGCCTTCCTGATGATCCGGCTGAATGTACCATTCAAAAACAACGCTTTTTCCCGGGGCAATATTGGCATCCGGATTCACAGATGTCGCAGGCTGCCCGGTTGACTGGATCACCATTTCCGACCCGTGAATGTGAAGACCGGCATCCTCGTCCTCAATCTCGTTCCGAAAGGTGATAATCATGCAATCACCCTGATTCCCTCGAATAATCAAGGGGGTAATCAAGTCCGTCTGATGTCCAAGGGTGACGGCACCGGGATTGTAACCCGGGGCCGCTCTCGCCTCCGCATTCTGACGCTCTTCTTCCCGAACGGCTTTAACATTTTCCGTCAGCACATACATGTAGCCGGGATGAAAATCAAGCCATTGATTCAGAGTGATTTCAACATTGATCGCGGTAATGTCCAATTCCTTCACAGGCGCGTTACTGGGACAACGCCCGCCTGCGGTCACTGTCTCTCCGGCACCCGTCGGCCCGAGGAACCAGCTTCGGTCCATTTGCTGCATGGTGCTCAAATGACTAAAAGGACCGGTGTTCCCTGTCTTTTCGGCATGACCTCTGATCTCCTGCATCAAAGTGCTCATCGCCTTATCAACTTGAGCGGTACGGCCGGTATCTCCTTCTTTTGCTTCTTCCCTCTGAATCTGGGCTTTTAACTTTGCTTTCCAGTCTGGAGAAGCAACCAACGTCGCACTCGAATCTTCCGAATGCGAGTGGCCGTCCCCACTGGCGAGCGCCCAACCCTGTGTCGAGAAAACAAGAACAAAAGCAAGGAAGAGACCCAAAAAGTTCTTTTTCGTGTTCTCCATTATTGTGCTCTCCTTTTTTCCTGCTTCGTTATGATCAATTTTGAATTGTTTCATACTGATTTACCGGTTTATCTAAAAGTGTCGCTTACGTTTAGAAACGGAAACATATTCACGGTATCGCGCAAGCACACTAAACCGCTTTGGAAAGACTTGTCGGTTTTCAACTCTGGTATTCACTCCACCCCCGCCAAAAACGGGGAAAATCTAACATGGCCTCCTAAAAGTGTCAAGCAATTTTTACATGTGTATCCCCATCGACACAAACACGCCTTTTCGTCCAAAAACTAAACAAAAATAACCATAATCGTACAAGAAAATAGACAGCTACCGACTGAGACTATACAGATTAAGTAGGGAGAAAATAATACGAGGGATAGACCCGGAACAAAAATTCGTCCAGGAATATACAATTTATCGATTTATGAAATTCTGAGAAGGACGCTCTGATTAAATCATGAATGTTTTTCGAGGCAAACATCCAACTTCAGTGCTGTAAATTTTAAAGATTTTCTGCAATGTGCGCCTTGAACCTGAACATTTTATCTCTCGAAAATTCACCCCGGACTTCATCAGAGCGTCCTTAATTTGGAAAACCGACTTTCAATTTCACACGACTCTTGGCAACCCGGGACACCTTGTTGGTCATGATATACGAATCGGCAACAATTTCGACCGTTTGATGCGGCCCGACGTAGCGATTCGCAACATTCCGGGCAAGGGGCACATCTTCATCATCTAAGAGATAATAATAGGCAAAAACACGTTTACGCTTGTCTGAATGATTTTGGAAGGTCACCTTCCAAATATACTTCGTTTTACCGATCTTCTCCCAGGTTTCGTCGATGAGGTATTCATGTTTTATGATTTCGATCATTGAGGCGTCCCGGTCCGCCGCTTCGGACACGGACAACAAAACCAGACCCGGAACATCGCTCATGTCCACAAAAAAAAGGAGGGCAAAAAAAAGAGAAGCGAATACTCCTTTTTTTGCAGGCAAAACCCTACTCCGACTCATCGACCTCAATTTTTCGCGTCCCCAAACCAAAAGGCAGCTTACGCTCTTTTAAAGCAGAGAGCTCTCTATAGACTTTTTGAAATGCTTCGTTCGAAAGAGACGGGTCGGAAAGCCGCGTCAAATCTTCTGGGGTAATCGGAATAAACGTCAGTTCGGCAAGATCGGTGGCCCCGATTTTAACCCAGTGATGGGGCATAAATTCCTGCATAATCACCCGGTCAATCCCCCGATTGAACTTCAGGGCTTCCTGAATTGCCAGACGACCGTCTTTCGCCGAAACACATTTACCAATGCCGATATTCATCGGCGGATCGAGAAAAGGGAAAAAAGTTAAGCGGATTTTTAAAGCCCCGTGATTTTCCTGAAGCTCTTTTTTGATCTCACGTTTTTTCTTCCCGTATTTTTTCTTGGCCAGCTTAAGTTCAAGGGTTGTTTTAATGTCACGATTGCCTTCGGCCTGACAGTCATAGGACTCTTTCGCAACAAAAGCACCGGCTTCTGCAATAGCAAAGAAAAAGCCCACAAATACGAAAAGCGCCAAGCGCCCCCTGCATCTCTTATTTAAAGGTTTCATAATACCTCTCATTTTTCAGTTCACGACTGGTAAAAACCGGTGATGCCCTCGCTCTTATTTCTTCCCGTCCGGAATTTTAATTTCTTTCAGGCGTTCCAAATATTTCCGGGCCTTTTCATTTTTGGGTTGCAATTCAAGCGTTCGCTGAAAGCTCTCAATCGCTTTTTGCTGAAGCAACTTACGATCTTCGGGATCGGGCAGCTCTGCGGCCAACAAGACCTGGGATTCGCCCAGGGCCATAAACACCTTGGGGTCATCCAATTTAACCAGTGACAGGGTTGCATACTCCCGGACGGCATCAATGTAACGCTTGGCACGAAAATAAAGTTTCGCCAACTGCGCCCGCGCACTCGACTCGTTGGGATCTTGTTCGATCATCAGCCCCCACTGCTCCGCCGCTTCACCGAACTCACCCTTTTTTTCAAAAATCAAACCGAGATTATATCGGGCTTCCAAATGGGTGCCGTCCTTTTCCAGTGCAATTTTATAAGCCTTTTCCGCGGCATCGTATTCACCTTTTTCAAAATAAATATTTCCGATCCCCACTTGCACCACGGGAATATCAGGCACAAGCTCATTCGCCTTCAGATAAGCCTCAAGCCCCTCGTCCAAGCGCCCCAGGCGCGAGGCGATATGCCCCAGTGAAATGTAAGCATGTTCTTCATTCGGCGCCAGCGCAATTGCCTTTTTGAATTCGTCCGTCGCCCGTTCAAGCGCCTTCGTTGAGAGATAAAAACGCCCCATCCAGTAACGTACCACCGCATTATTCGGGTGATCGCGCACCAGTTTTTCATAATAACGGACGCCGTGCGGCCCGCGGCGGGTCGCCATGTAGGTTTGCTGCATCCCGCGATGATACTTATGCACATTTATATTCAACTTCAAGGCTTGTGCAAACTGAATAATGGCTTCGTTAAACATCCGCTGCTTATTCAGGGCCCGGCCTTCTTTGTAATAGGCTTCGGCTTCCGCCGCATCTTCGGGCGATACGGCCATCAGCGGCGAGGGCGCAATCAAAAGAAAAAGCAGGAGAAGCGCCCCGCCCTTTTGTATCTCATTCCAAATCGATGCAAACACGAAATATCCTCAAAATCCTAAGCGGCGTATACTACCATTTGCGCCATCGGAAAAACAATCTTGATTCGATTTCCATCCGGGAAGCTGCTAGAATATCACCCGAAAGACACAAGTGCGGCACCCGAACCCAAACCCTTTTAATTGATAAGGACTTAAGTCTACGAATATTTACGGCATGACACGAGGCTTGAAAAAAAGCCAGCTCAAACGCCTGGACCAAATCGCACGCCGGAAGATCAAAACGGATCAAATCATCCCCTTTGAACTTGCACGCCTTCTGACCGCACTGTCACAGGAAATCAATCGTCAAATCGGCATCCTCATCGGGCGTGAAGGCCTCATTCATGCCGTCATTGTCGGAGACCAGCGGCAGCTCATGATTCCGGATCTTTCCCGACTGCGTCCCGGAAAACGCCAACTGCGCGGCGTTCGTCTGGTTCACACCCATCTCAAAAACGAGGCCTTAAGCCGGGATGACCTGAGCGATTTGGCCCTGCTGCGCCTGGACTTAATCGCTGCCATCGGCATTCAGGCCGACGGCACACCGGGCGCCGTTTTTATGGCGCACCTCTTGCCCTCCGGCCCCGGCGGGCAACACTATGAAGTTCACCCGCCCCGGCAAATTCACCAACTCATGCCCGAACTCACGCCCTTTCTGAAGGAATTGGAAGCCGAATTCGACCGCCAAAACCGCAGCGCATTTGAAACGGGGAAAAAGCATCGCGCCATGCTCATCAGCGTATCCACCGCCTCAAAAACGGATCAGGAAGCCGAGATCGACGAATTAAACGAATTGGCCCGTTCCGCATCGCTCATGCCCATCGCCCAAGTCATCCAACGCCCCAAAAAGCTGAACACAAAATACCTGATGGGTGAAGGCAAACTAAAAGAAGTCATTATAAGTGCCATGCAACAGCAGGCCGACCTGCTCATTTTCAACCAAAACCTCAGCCCGCTTCAAATTAAAACCATTGGCGAAGTCACGGAAATGAAAGTACTCGACCGCACACAGCTCATCCTGGATATTTTCGCCCAACGCGCACTCACCCGCGAAGCCAAAGTACAGGTCGAGCTTGCGCAGCTCCGCTACCGTCTGCCCCGGCTTTCCCAAAGAAGCACCGCCCTCTCCCGACTCACCGGGGGCATCGGCGGACGCGGCCCCGGAGAAACCCGCCTTGAAATTGATCTGCGCCGCGCACGCGACCGCATCGCCCGCTTAGAGCGCGAACACGAAACTCTGGCCGAAGCCCGCACCCTGCGGCGGCAAAAACGGACGCGCAATGAAATCCCCATTGCCTCCATCGTAGGCTACACCAACGCCGGGAAATCCACCCTGCTCAACCAACTCACCGAAAGCCGTGTGGAGACAAAAGATTTACTCTTCGCCACACTCGATACCGCCACGCGTCGGCTGCGATTTCCGAGAGAACGCGAAGTCATTCTCACCGACACCGTCGGTTTCATCCAATCCCTGCCGCCCGAATTACTGGGCGCCTTCCGTTCCACATTAGATGAATTGCGCGACGCCCACCTGCTCATTCATCTGGCCGACATCAGCAATCCCCGGCTGGATCAGCAAATTCAAACGGTTGAAGCATTGCTCAAAACATTAGGGCTTTCCGAGACCCCGCGTTTATTGGTCTTAAACAAAACCGATCGCGTGGATGCGGAAACCGCTCAGATCCTCTGTAAAAGGCATCAGGCCCTCGGCATTACCGCCTTAGACCGCAAGCGGCTGATCCCGCTTTTGAACGCCATCGAACAACACCTTTGGCATACGCACATCCCTCAAGCCGAAGCCGCCAAAACCACGGAGCGGTCCACACAGTGACATTTTATCGCCCAAAATCCGTACTCAGCCTCGTGCTCACGGGCTTCTCTCTGGTTGCCCTGCCGCTCATTTTCTCGCTGGTTTACGCCATCATCTCCGTGGACCGTTTGCTCGATCAAAGCCAAAAAGCAGTCTTTCAGGCCGTCCAGGCCACCAAGGGCAGCATCACGCTCATCGAACAAATCAAAAGCATGGAACGGAACATTCGGCAATTTCAGGTCTTAGGGGACAAAACCCTCTTTCAACTTTATGAAAAGTCACATCAAGACCTGCAAAATACCGCCGCCACGCTTTCAAGGCTCTCAATCGAAGATAAGCAGCGCAACTTGGTTGCCGAACTCAAAACAAAGGAAAACCGGCTTTACAACACCTTAAAACGTATCCCGCATGATGCGGAAAAAGGCAAAACCGCCGTCAGCGAATTCACCGCTTTATCGAAATTGGCCCAATCCATTTTGACGGAAAACCGAGGGCTCGTGAACCGCAAAATCGAACAGATGGAACAGCGCGGCGAAGAAACCCAACAATTGCTCGTGTGGCAGGCCATGGGCATTATCCCCATCGTCCTGGCCCTGGTTGTCGGGTTTACCGTTCTGATTTCACGACCTATTCGGCAAATTGATCAGGCCATCCGAAAACTAGGGGACAATACCCTGCCCGCTGAGATCACTATCTCCGGGCCAAAAGATCTGGCCGTGCTGGGCAAGCGGCTGGACTGGCTGCGTTCCCGGCTCACAGAACTTGAAGAACAAAAGATTCAGTTCCTGAGACACGTCTCACACGAACTCAAAACCCCGCTCACTTCCTCACGCGCCGGGACAGAACTGCTCAAAGATGAAGTCGTGGGCCAACTCAATTCCGAACAAAAAAAAGTCATTGACATCCTCCATCAGAGCATGATTCAGCTCCAAAAAATGATTGAAAACCTGCTCAACTTCAGCGTCGTACTCGAACGGCACGCCACCTTCACCCTAAAACCGGTCGTCATGGGCGCACTCATCGAAAAAGTATTGGCCGACCACCACTTGACCTTGATGGCCAGAAAAATCCATATTGATCTCAAACTCAGCACACAACGTATTTCAGGCGACGAAGACAAACTTGCCGTCGTACTTGACAACCTTGTTTCAAATGCCGTTAAATTTTCACCCGTGAACAGCACCATCACGATTAAGCTGATGCAAGAAGGCCACAAAATGAGACTGGATATCATAGATGCGGGACCCGGCATCGACCCGGAAGACAAAACACGGGTTTTTGACCCCTTTTATCAAGGCAGACGACAAACCGGGACAGACATCGAAGGCACCGGTATCGGACTTTCCCTGGCCAAAGAATATATCCTGGCCCATCACGGCACGATTGAAATCATGGAAAACGGAACGCAAGGCGCACACCTCTGCGTGCGACTGCCCATTAATCCCTTTAAGGACGCATCATAATGCATGCCTTCCGCGCAATATTCATCGTGGCGCTGTTCGGCCCGCTGCTGCTCACCGCCTGTCAACTGGGTCAAACAAAAAAACAGGCCACCGTCAAAAAAGTGCTTCCAATAGAAAAAACCGCACCTGAAATACCAGCGTCCCCGGCGCCCAAAGAAGCCGCGCCGAAAAAAGAAGCGGATACGCAACAAACCACCGAAACGCCGGACAATAAAACGATAGAAAAAAAAGACGCCCCTGAAAAACCCATCGAAATCGCCGTCATCGTCAGCTATTTTCGATTCTTGAATTCGTTGCCGGAAAAAGCCTTGAAACAGGAATACACCCGGACACAAAAAGAATTTTCTCAGGACCAAAGCCCCATCAATCGCTTGCGCCTGGCCATGCTGCTCGGCTTCACTCATACGAAACACCGGGACACACAACGCTCCCTCGATCTGCTCAACGGCTACATGGATGATCCCAACACCCATGACCCCATGCTGCGGGATTTCTCCTTTTTATTGTCCTCCTTCGTGCAACAGTTTAAAGCACAAGACAGTAATAATAAAAAAATAAGTCGGCAACTTAAAAAGGAACGGGCCGAAAATAAAAAATTAAAAACGATGATCGAAGAACTCAAAACCATCGAAAAAAATCTCATGAAACGGGAAACGGCAGAAAAACAATGACCGTCACAATACAAGCTTCAAAACAACGTATCCTGCTGGTTGATGACGATGATTCCCTGCTGGGGATTCTCAGCCTGCGCCTGGAAGCCACAGGCTACGAAGTCGCCACATCGGAAAGCGCCGAAAACGCCCTGGGACACCTCACTACCTTCCGTCCGCATGTCATCGTCACCGACCTGCGCATGGGCGGAATGGACGGCATGGCCCTTGCCGAATTGATTCACAAACGTCATTCAGGGCTTCCCATCATCATTCTGACCGCCCATGGCACCATTCCAGAAGCCGTAACCGCAATTAAAGGCGGGGTTTTCAGTTTTCTCACCAAACCCTTTGACAGCAAAGTCCTGCTCGGACATATCGAAAAAGCCTTGGAATGGAGCGGGCATACACAAGCTGTCTCAGCCGAAAAAACGGTCCCGGACTGGCGCAAAAACATCATTTCACACAGTACCGCAATGGAGGAAGTCTTAAGTCAGGCCGGGCTGGTCGCCTCCAGTGAGGCCTCTGTTTTTATCCACGGTGAAACGGGAACAGGCAAAGAACTGCTTGCACAGGCCATCCACAAAGCCAGTCCCCGACGTGAAAAACCTTTTGTGGATATCAACTGTTGCGTCATTCCCGAAAACCTCCTGGAATCCGAACTTTTCGGACACAGCAAAGGCGCCTTCACCGGCGCATTGCAAGAGAAACAAGGACTTTTTCAAGCCGCAAACGGGGGCACCCTCTTTCTGGATGAAATCGGAGACATGCCGCCCCCCCTGCAAAGCAAACTGCTGCGCGTTTTACAAGAAAAACAAATCCGGCCTCTGGGTTCAACAAAATCCCTTCCCATCGACGTACGTGTTCTATCCGCCTCGCATCGCAACCTCGAAGAAGCGATCAAGGCCGGTAATTTCAGGGAAGATCTCTTTTACCGCCTAGTCGTTGTCACCCTGGAAGTTCCGCCCCTCTCGAAGCGGCGCGAAGATATTCCGCTTTTGGCGCGACATTTTCTCAACAAACTCACTAAGCGGTCCGCAAAAAAAATTACCGACTTTTCCCCGGAGGCGATCAAACTCCTGCTTGCCGCCCCCTGGCCGGGAAACGTCCGTCAATTGCTCAACGTCGTCGAGCATGCCGTCACACTCTCCACCTCGCCCATCATCTCGGCGTCTCTCATCCAAAAAGCCATCCGCGACGAACCGGAAGAAATTCCTTCTTTCAGCGGCGCCCGCGACCGCTTCGAGCGCGACTACCTTATCCAACTCCTGCAGATGACCCACGGCAATGTGAGTCATTCAGCCGATATCGCCAAACGCAACCGAACAGAATTTTATAAACTGCTCAACCGCCATAAACTCGACCCGGCCCAGTTCCGGTCTTCAAAACCTTAATCATTCCATTATCTTCAAACATTTTCCTTAACACGTTTTATCCCAAGTCTGTATTTTAAGATCCTTTGTCGTGAAGAAACGACACCACCCCCCTCTTTCGAGGGGGGTGGTGCGATGATCGCATTGATTTATCACTGTTTTTTTTAAGGCATCGATATTGCTATTTGCCCCTCCGACTTGCAATGACGTTGTTTTGGGAGAACCTTTCACGCTTCACATCTATGTAAACACCGTATCAGATGACCTTTTCTTCAAAACCGGACAATTCAAATACCCGACACAAACCGGCCGTCATACCCTGCTTGAGCTCCGTTTTTCTTATCTCAAAAATAAGGACACTAAAAAATGCCTCGAATAAACGTGCAAAGACACATCTTTTCAATCTTCTCTATTTTATCTTTACTCGCAATTCAGCTTCACAGTCCTGCTTTTGCAGGCGAGGTAACCTTATCCTGGGACGCAAATAGCGAACCCGATCTGGCAGGCTACGAAGTTTATTACGGCACAGCCCCTCAAATATACGGCCCCCCCGTCGATGTCGGCAACCAAACAACATATATCCTGACCGGACTGACGGACGGTCTAACGTATTATTTTGCAGTCAAGGCTTATGATACATCTTTGAACGCAAGCGACTTCTCCAACGAAGTCAGCAAAACTATTGCCGCTGCGGATACAAGCCCGCCCGTGCTTTCCATTGTTTCCGCCGGTAATATCACCGACACAAGCGCAACCATCACTTGGACAACGGATGAAGCCGCAAGCTCCCTTGTCGAATACGGCACCACAACAAGTTACGGCAACAGCTCCGCACTGAACAGCACACCGACCACATCCCACAGCCGAACACTCACAAACCTAAGCCCCGACACAACTTACAACTACCGCGTCATCAGCACGGACAGCGCCGGAAATACCGCAACTTCGGGAAACTTCAGCTTTACAACAAGCTCGGCACCCGATATCGTCCCCCCGGCCATTTCAAACGTCTCGGCAAGCAATACCGGCCCTTCGGAAACCCTTATCACATGGCAGACGGACGAAGCCGCAAGCTCCCTTGTCGAATACGGCACCACAACAAGTTACGGCAAC
>JALUVJ010000044.1 GCA_027020665.1 Nitrospira sp. | reverse complement strand
CAGGCAAAAGACGTTCCGGCTGAAATCAAACTGGACGGCCTGCAATTCAAGGCCTTTGGAGGGCTTTGATCCGGAATTGAAAAAAAGTGCTTTTCACCGGTCTTCCTATAATAATGACAAGGCCTTTTCAAAGGCGCGGAGGTGGACATTCACCCGCTGCGCCATCTCAAGGTTTAGGGGCGTCTCGGCCGTGATGCAGCGCGGCGTGCCCGTTTTTGCAAAAAAGATCGTTTGCGGCCAGCCGCCGATTTCCTCCAATCGATCACAAAAATCCGGGTCTGAAAACGAAGCGGAAATCACCCCGTTTGACGCAGGCATCTCTTCAATCATTTCATCATCTTGAACGGGGCAAAGTGTTTTGATCGCTTCAATAATTTTTTCGCCGATCGCATGCCCTTCACGACTCACTTCGTAGAGGTAAAACCCCTTTGCATCACAATCTTCATGAAATTCATAAGCCAAATCAAAACATTTTCCCGAAACAGCCTCTTTTAACAAACGAATTTCGTCTTCGGGAGATCTTGTATTAAACTCACGATTGAGGTCTTTGCCCTTGCCGTTTTCACGCAGGTTAAATTCGTAAGCAAAGGGATTGACGCAGGGAAAACAGCATAAATCAAATTTTTCAAAAAATGCCGGCACTGAGGCAAAACGCGCGATCAGAAACAGCACGGCTTCAACACCGGCCGGCTCGTCCCCGTGAATGCCCGCGGAAAGACAGACCCGTTTTTTATCTGAAACGGCCGTGGGCCGCTCCAGCACAAAAAAGGGATAATTCCCGGCGGATGAATGAATTTCACCCACTTGATGTAAAGCCGTGCCGGAGACTTTTTGTGTCAGGGCGATCATTTTTTCCGTCAATTCGGCGTATGAACGGATCTTTTTGGCATGACGCGGCATAGGCTTCCCGGAGTCAGTTTAAGACCGTAATACATCATATTGCCTTCAATATATTGCCTTCAATTTGACGAAGAAGGTGCTTGCTTTTTCAATCATTTCATCCCCTTTTTTGACTTTTCATTCAAGCAAAGTTTATTCCCGCCCTCACTCCCCGACTTCGACC
Organism: Nitrospira sp.; assembly: GCA_027020665.1. Lineage (GTDB taxonomy): Bacteria > Nitrospirota > Nitrospiria > SBBL01 > JAADHI01 > JAADHI01. The sequence continues at coordinate 14,090 of JALUVJ010000044.1, read as the reverse complement.
TGATTATCGGTCTCTTTTTTCTGAAAAAAGAGATGAAATATGAGCAGAGAAATCCCCACGGTAATGGCGGAATCGGCGACATTAAAGGCGGGCCAGTGATATTCCTTAATATAAAAATCAAGAAAATCAATCACTTCACCCAAACGAATCCGGTCGATGAGGTTGCCGATGGCGCCGCCAAAAAGCAGGGAGATTGCGGTGAGACCGAGCGTATCTTCTTCAGGCGTGTCTCGAAAAAAAGCCCCCAAAAGCACGAGCGCGATCACGGAAACACTCAGAAAAAAAATCATACGGAAGGTGGCGTTCTGATCGGCTAAAAAACCAAAAGCCGCGCCCGGATTCAAAATATAAGTGAGGGAAAAAAACCCTTCAAGAATAACGACGGACTCATAAAGCTTGAAGGTTTTTTCGACGATGATTTTTGTAACTTGATCGGAGAGGATAATGCCGCCGCTGATAAAGATCAAAAAAAACATTTTACGGCGCATGGGGCATCTCAACAGCAATCACTTCCGCGCAGCGTTTACAGAGTGTGGGGTAAGCGTTTTGAGAGCCAACATCTTCGCGATAAATCCAGCAGCGTTCGCATTTTTTGCCCAAAGCTTGCGTTACCCGGATTTTCAAACCCAATTCATCAACCGCATTTTGAAAGACCCATGCCCTCTCTTCCGCATCGTTTGTTTGCGGCAGATCTTTCCACTCACTCAAACGCACTTGGGAGACAATAAAAAATGCAGGCAAAAATGCAGCATGCGTACTGAGCTTTTCATAAAGCGGCGCTTTCACTTCAAGCGAAACGGCGGCCTGCAAGGGATTTCCGATTTTTCGTTCTTTACGTGCGGTTTCAAGCACTGCGGCAACCGCCTCACGGACTTGAATCAAAACCTCCCATTGCCGCAAACGTTTTGGATCTACTTTCTGCACTTCGGGGAAGGTCGTCAAATGCACGGAATCATCCACCTTAAGATCTTTCGGTAAATGCCGCCAAATTTCCTCAGCCGTAAAAGAGAGAATCGGGGCCATCAAGCGCACAAGCGTCATTAAAATTTCCTGCATCACCGATTGAGCAATGCGTCGCTCCGGTGCATCTTGGGCCGAGGCGTATAGCCGGTCTTTTAAGATATCGAGATAAAAAGCGGAAAGATCCACGGCGCAAAAATTATTAATGGCATGGAAAACCACATGAAAATTGGACTCTTCGTAAGCACGCTGGACCTTCTCATTGAGTAAATGAAGCCGGTCCAAGGCCCAGAAATCAATTTCCTGAAAATCTTCATCAGTCATCTTGTAGAGACTGTCTTCCACACAAAAATCATGCAGATTTCCCAATAAAAACCGGCAGGTATTTCGGATTTTGCGATAGGCTTCCGCGACTTGTTTGAGGATGTCGGAGGAAATACGCATGTCTCCGCTAAAGTCGGTCGCCGCCACCCAAAGCCGCAAAATATCGGCACCGTTTTCTTTGATGACTTCCTGGGGCGCGATCACATTGCCGAGAGATTTCGACATCTTTTTTCCCTCACCGTCCATGACAAAACCATGCGTGAGCACCGCTTTATAAGGCACACAGTCGTCTGTCATCAGAGCTGCCAGCATCGTACTGTGGAACCAACCGCGATGTTGATCGGAGCCCTCCAAATAAAGATCCGCAGGCCATGAAAGATCGGGGCGAGTCTTCAATACGGCTGCGTGACTGACGCCGGACTCAAACCAGACATCCAGAATATCCTGCTCTTTCCGGAAGCTGTTTCCGCCACAATCCGGGCAAACCGTGCCTTCGGGCAAGAGAGCTTCGGCTGACCGGGCAAACCAAATATCACTGCCCTCCCCGCTTGTTTCCATCAAGTCCGCCACATGATTGATCAGCTTTTCAGAGCTGAAGGACTTGTGACAATCCAGACAGCCAAAAGCCACAATCGGCACGCCCCAGACCCGTTGACGCGAGATACACCAATCCGGGCGATTTGCAATCATGCCTTCGATGCGATCCCGGCCCCACTTCGGAATCCATTCCACATCGTCCGCAATGCTTTTGAGTGCGCGTGCGCGAAGATCATTTTCCGCCATCGAAATAAACCACTGCTCCGTTGCACGGAAAATCACAGGTTTTTTACAGCGCCAGCAATGGGGATAAGCATGCGAAATTTCACTCGCACTGAGCAAGGCGCCCTTATTTTTCAGTGTCTCAAGAATTTTTTTATTGGCATCAAAAACTTTCAGCCCTGCGAAATCCCCGGCTTCCTCCGTAAATTTCCCGTAATGATTAACGGGGGCGTAGACCTCAAGCTTGTAGCGCAGGCCAACCTCGTAATCGTCCTGCCCGTGGCCCGGCGCGGTATGCACACAGCCTGTCCCCTGCTCAAGCGTGACATGCTCTCCTAAGATAATGGGCGAATCTTGTTCTAAAAAGGGATGTTGACAAATCATGCCTTCGAGCTCTTCTCCAAGCCAAGATTTATCTGTAATTTCAAAAGAATCCGATTTAAAATCAAAAGCCTTCATTGAAGTATGAATTAGGTCTTCCGCCAAAATCACTGGCCCCAAGGGGGTTTTGAGCAATACATATTTAAGACGCGGGTGCAGTGCAATGGCTTTATTGGCGAGCAATGTCCAGGGGGTTGTCGTCCAAATCACAAAAGAGGTCTCTGCCGCTTCTTTTTCAGACAAATGCCCCTGCGCATCTTTAATTTTGAACTTCACATAAATCGAAGGCGAAACCTTATCGGTATATTCCACTTCTGCTTCAGCGAGCGCCGTTTCATCGAAAGAACACCAGAGTACCGGTTTTTTTCCTTTATAAACACCGCCGGTCGCAAAAACCTTTGCAAATTCACGCACGATGGATGCTTCATAATCCGGCGTGAACGTCAAATAAGGGTTTTCCCAGTCGCCAAAAACACCCAGGCGTTTGAATTCTTCTTTTTGAATGGCAAGAAAATGCTCGGCGGATTCGCGGCATTTTTTCCGGATTTGAATCTTGGACATTTCTCGTTTTTTCGATCCCAGTTTTTTGAGTACTTGGTGTTCAATGGGCAGCCCGTGACAATCCCAACCCGGTACATAAGGCACGCGTAAGCCGCGCATGGATTTGGATTTAACGATGATGTCTTTTAAGATTTTATTGAGCGCATGACCGATATGAATACGGCCGTTCGCATAAGGCGGCCCGTCATGCAGGATGTAAGCCGGATAATTTGCATGCCGTTTTTGAATTTCAGTATAAAGCGCTGTTTTTTCCCAGCTTTCAAGCTGTATGACTTCCCGCTGTGCGAGCTGAGCCCGCATCGGGAAATCAGTTTTCGGCAGATTCAGGCTGTCTTTATAAGAGGGTTTTTTATCCATAAGATGTGGGGGTGGATACTAGCATTCACCCCATACCTTGTCAATCTGAGAAGAATATAAAACACCCCCGAATCAGAGCTTCCTTTATTTTAACTCGCTTAAAGCCGCACCAAAATTAATATGCAAAACTTGATTATTAACAACAAGCGCAGGCACAGACGCCACACCAAGCTGCTCCGCCTCAACGATTCTTGACCGGTCTGTCCCAAGATGCACCATTTCAAGATCAAACCGGCTTGAATCAAACATCTGTGTAATCTGATCTTCCGCTTGCCGGCAAACAGGACATCCCGCATGATAAAACAGCATCTTTTTCATAATGAAACCTCCATGATAAATTGCCCACGCCTCATAGTATTGACTCGATACTAACTAAATACTACACTTCCATTTTTTGCTTGTCCATATTGTTTTGAATCGCTAGGATACAAAGATGAACTCAAACGAGGCATATGATTATATAGAGCGGATATCGAATCTGCTCCGTAATACCCTACGACGTTTCGGTGCAAGCCATGGCCTTCAACCCACCCATTTGGAGGCACTCGCTTACCTCAAAGCCTGTAACCGATATTCGGATACTCCAAAAGGCCTTACCGACTATCTTGGACTTACAAAAGGAACCGTCTCACAAACACTCAAGGTTCTGGAATCAAAGGATTTGATTAAAAAAAATATTGATGCAAAAGATAAACGAAAAATCCACCTCGCGATTTCTCCCAAAGGAAAAGCCGTGATCAAAGACTTACTGCCGCCGTTTTTGTTCCGTGATGCCTGCGCCCACTTGACATCCGTCGCACAATTACAACTGACCCGTTATCTCAAACAACTCCTGCGTGAGATGCAAGAGAGCAATACACTGAAATCTTTTGGCGTCTGCCGCTCATGCCGCTTCAATCAACAAAAGTCGCCAGAAAACTATTTTTGCAAACTCACGGGAGAAACATTGTCCAAACAAGAAACGCTGGCCATTTGCCGCGAGCATGAATATCAAAAAAGCTAAACTTGCGTCTTCATTTATGCAACCTCTTGGTTTTTAAGATAGTGCAGGCATAAAAGCGATACATTTCAAATCCATGAATCAAGTAATGCAGGCCGTTTTGGCAAAGCTTGTCAGGTAACAAGAAGCTGTTCAACAAAGGGGTTATCATGCGGTCCACAAATATTTTCTTCAACCTTATCGCCCTTGTGGCCGTCGTAGGGATTGAAACGGCCTGCGGCGGCGCGGCATCCAATGCACCGAAATCAGCAGCAAGTCCGGAGACGCTGAAAATTAAACTCCAGGAAGTCGTTACAAACTTACGGCAACCCCTTGGCCTGCAACATGCCGGGGAGGGGCGCGCAGGTTTATTCATTCTTGAACAAGCGGGTGTCATTCGGATTTTAAAGAACAACACACTCCTTAACACCCCCTTTCTCGACATTCGCAGCCGCGTCGCTTCAGGAGGTGAAAAGGGACTGCTGGGTTTGGCCTTCCACCCCAATTTCGCCAAAAACCGCCGCTTCTTTTTGAACTACACCGCAGACGGCAAAACAGGGCTTGAAACCCGCATCTCTGAATTTACCGCGGCAAACGACCTTAAAACCGCCCATGCCGACAGTGAAAAAATCATCCTGCGTATTGCGCAACCCTTTGGCAATCACAACGGCGGAGACTTGGCCTTCGGCCCCGACGGAAAACTTTATATCGGCACGGGAGACGGCGGTGCGGGCAATGACCCGCTAAACCATGCGCAAAACCTCGGCAGTCTGTTGGGGAAAATGCTCAGAATCGATGTGGACCAACAAAACAAAAACAAGGCTTACGGCATCCCGCTCGATAATCCCTTTCGGAGTGAGCCTAAAATCGCCCCGGAAATTTGGGCTTCGGGCCTGAGAAACCCCTGGCGCTTTTCCTTTGATTCGGTAACGGGGGAACTCTACGCCGGAGATGTTGGGCAAAGCGGGCGTGAAGAAATCAACCTCATTAAAAAGGGGCTGAACTACGGCTGGAAGGTAATGGAAGGCACAATCTGCACCCCCGGCGTCAATCGAAACTGCGATTCGAAAGGATTCGAAGCACCCATCTTTGACTATCCGCGCGGCGAAGGCACCGTCGTGATCGGCGGATATGTTTATCGCGGTAAAAACATGCCCCAACTCGACGGGGCCTACCTCTACGGAGATTTCGGTAACGGCCGGATTTGGATGTTACGGCATGACGGAAAAACAACAACGGAACATCAGCTTTTGCTGGACACAGATCACATGATCAGCGCCTTCGGAGAAGACGCGCAGGGAGAACTTTATGTGGTGGACTATCGCGGAAAACTGCTCAAGATTGTGAGCGAATGAGTGAGTTGGACTTTTTGACTCAAAAAACACCTCATGGCTTAGAGCTTCCTCAAGTATTCCCTCCTTTTGCCCGCTCGCGATAGCGCAACTTCGCATCAATAAACTCCTTATGAGAAAATTTCAGACCGTAGGCAATATCACGGGCAGCTTCAATTTCCACGTGGGCCAAGTCATCGTCCGCCCCTGCGATATCAAACAGACAATCCACAAGTTGTTGACGCTGTTCCCTGCTGCTTAAACCGTAAAACGTCCGGGTCATGCGGAAGGGATCCAATCCGCGCGCCGCCGAAGCCTCAACCACAGAAACAATCAACTCAATCGCCTCGGCATCAAAACCCGCAGTGTCTTTTAATCGCCGTTTTAAAACCGCAGCCTCTTTCTCTGAAATGCCCTCATGCACCGCAGCAACATGTCCCAAAAGTCCCCCAAAAAGCGAAGCATAGGCCAAGGCCTTTTCATCAGATTCGATCGCCAGTTTTTCACGCTCAAGCTTTCGGCGCACATTAAAAAGCACACGGTTATTTAAAAAATCTTCAAGCTCTTCTTCTCGATTGGAAACCGACGCAGGTTTCAACACTGCGTCTTGAAAAAGCCCGCGAATCTTCCCGATCAAAACCGAGGCCGGCCCCGTTTCCCGGAAAATCGCCGTACAGCGTTCCAAAAAAGCCTTTTCTTCCGCTTTCACCACGCCGTCCGAAGAAACAAGCCCTTCCAGAAAAGCAATCACTTCCTCCCGCTCTCTCGCACCACTCAAACGCTGGACAAAATCTTGAATCAAAGATTCCGCTTCTTCGGGCAATACAGGCTCTTCCAAATACATCTCGATTTTAGCCCAATCTTCACCCGTCAAATCGAGCTTAAAAAAGAAGTCTTTCAGGTAATTCATTTCGTCATTGCTGATTTCACCATCGGCCCAAGCCAGGGCGATGAAGAGACGAATGAGGGAAAACTGTTTTTCTGTCGGGGGGCGTAATGTCATCAGAAACTCCTCCTATAAAATCGACTTAAAGACGCGTCACAAACCAATCAAAGATAAAATCGAGCATCTGCTCAAAATCTTCCTCTTTACTGAAAGGATGATCTGCACCTGTAATTACCTTAAATGTTTTTTCGCATTGTAGGATTTCAAAGAGCTTTTCACTCTGCGCAAAAGGCACATCTTCGTCCGCATCACCATGCACAATGAGGGTCGGCACTTCAATCCTTGCAGCTTCTTCATAGGTGTCAAATTGAAGCAGGTCTTCATAAAAACCGTATTCCAGCCGCGCCCGGCCATCAAGTCCGGCAAAAGTCAGTAGATTATTGTCTTTCCAAAACTTCATCCCCGCTTCGCCCAAACGCTCCTGCCAAAGCGGAGGGTAATTTGAAACCGGACACTTCAGAGCAAGCACCTTCACGGCCTTACGCCGGGCCGCGCCGTGAAGAGCAATCAAACCGCCAAAACTCGATCCCAGCAGACCGATTTGTTCGTAGCCCGCTGAAACCAGCCAATCCAGAATGGCTGCCACTTGTTGCACACATCGACTCATCAACATTTCTTGCAAGGGACGCGGCTGCGCGCCGTGGCCGTCAAAATCAAAACGACACGTTGCGATGCCCTCGGCGGTCAATCTCCCGCTCAGCTCAATATTGGTGCTGCTGGCATTGGCCGACATGAATCCGTGGCAAAGCAGGACAATGCGGTCGGATGGACTTTCTGGTTCCGCCAAAATAAGCGTTGTCAACTCTCCCGGTGCGACCTCAATTTCGACCTGTCTTTCTTGCATCTAATACTTCTCCTTATACTCCTGGATCAATCTTGACCGACGTTTTTATTTTCCTCTATAATGCACACCTTTGTGAGGACTGATGATGCCCTTTGTTCCCGTTGCCAAAGTGACTGATATTCCGCCCGGATCAGGACTGCTCGTCGAAATGAAAGAACGTGACATCGCCCTTTTTTGTTTGGACGGCATCGTATACGCCACTTCAGATCTCTGCCCGCATCAGGGGGCTTCTCTTTCGACCGGAACACTCAAGGGCGAAAAAATCATCTGCCCCTGGCATCAATGGTGCTTTAACGTGAAAGACGGCTCTTCCCCTTTAAATCCCAGACTTAAAATAAAAACCTACGAAGTCAAACAAGAAGGCGATCAGGTTTTTGTGATGGTGCCGGATTCGGATTAAAATAAGCGATTTCACAAACCCTTCTCACGATCTCTTAAAGATGCGCCATCGAAAAATTTAATCAGAGCTTCCTTAAGGTGCGAGCAGCACCTTTCCAAAAATGTTCCGCGACAACATTTTTTCCTGCGCAGCACGTGCCTCTGAAAGCGGAAAAACCGAGTCAATCGCCGGCTTCAACTTCCCCGCCCCGACAAGTGCCGCCACTTGCAAGATTTCCGCACGCCGCCCCATTTTTGCTCCCAGGATATTCAACTCCCGCGAAAACACATAACGCAAGTCCAAATCAGCCTTTGGACCCGTCGTCGCCCCGCAAGTGACCAGCGTGCCGCCTTTGACAAGGGATCTCAGACTTTTGCCGAAAGTCGCAGGCCCCGTGTGTTCAAACACAACATCAACACCGCGCCCTTCTGTCAGCTTCAGCACGGTTTTATCAAAACTTCCCGCTGTGTAATTAATCAAAAAATCAGCACCCGTTTTTTTAGCGCGTTCTAATTTTTCATCACTGCTCGCTGCGGCAATCACCCGTGCACCCGTTAATTTTCCGATTTGAATCGCCGCACTGCCCACACCGCTGCCCCCCGCCAAAACCAGCACATCTTGACCAGGACGCAAAGCCGCCCGCGATATCAACATATGCCAGGCAGTCAGAAAAGTGAGCGGAAAAGCCGCAGCAGCCTCAAAAGAAAGCGTATCGGGAATTGAGATCACATTTTTTTGAGGGGCTTTGACATATTCGGCATATCCACCGTCCGTACTCGCACCTAATATCTTGTAATCTTCACACAAATGATCCGAACCGGAAAGACAGTCTCGGCATTTAAAACAAGACAAACCGGGGGCGATAAAAACACGGCTGCCGATTTCTACCGCATCGACATCTGCTCCGAAAGCCTCCACCACCCCCGAAACATCACAGCCTGAAATGTGCGGCAAGGGTGTTTTATAGGCCGGAATACCTTCTCGAATCCAAAGATCCAGATGATTTAATGCACAAGCTTTAACGCGTACAAGCACTTCGCCGGGACCCGGAACGGGCTTCGCCGCATCTTCATAAACCAATTTTTCAGGCCCACCAAATGCGTGAAAACGTACGGCTTTCACATTCAGACCTCCAAGGGCAAATCGGAAAAATTCAGGGATTGGCCCTGTAATACGGGATCGGAAGACTTCGCCAAATCAAATAAAGCCTTTGCCACCGCTTCGGGATTTTTGAGTGTGGCCGGATCTTCCTTTTCGTAAGCCTTTGCCCGCATCTGCGTACGCGTTGCTTCCGGATTTAAAGTCATCACACGAATGCCGAATTCCGCTACTTCTTCGGCAAGCGTCTGCATCATGCCTTCAAGCGCAAATTTGGAAACGGCATACGCCCCCCAGCTTGCACGGCCCTTTCTGCCCACGGAAGACGAGACGGAAAAGATCGTGCCTGAACGCCGTGGAATCATCTCTCGCACAACCGCCTGCGTCACATAAAAAGTCCCGTTCACGTTGATGCGAATCACTTCGTCCCAGGTTTCCGTCGGATAGGTGGCCAAGGTCTTTTTTGAACCCAAGACCCCTGCATTATTGATCAAAAGATCAATTTTTCCCCATTGAGATACAATCTCACTCACCATGCGATGCACTTCGCGCTGCGATGCGATATCCACAGCAAAAGCGCGTACCGTGCCGCCCGCTGCCGTAATCTCGTTTGCAACCCCCAAACGCTCACCCTCACTTCGCCCGCAAAAGGCAACTTTCGCCCCCGCATGGGCAAAAAGCGAGACCGTTGCGCGGCCAATACCACGGCCACCTCCCGTCACTAAAACCACCTTCTCTTTCATAGGCCGGAGCATATCGCAAGTCGCCCGGCACTTCAATACCGAAAAAGAGAAAGACCGACAACATCCCTAATCTAAGGATTTGAGAATGCGCGGCTTTCTTGATATCATTCAACAATCTGGCGATAAAAACGAGACGATCCGAAACAAGACGAATCCTCTAAGCAACCGCAAACACATTGGATCTTTTGAATATTCGAGCCTATTTCCAAAAACGATTTTTTATCCCCTCAGTACTGATGCTGATCTGTTTCATCTCCACACCCGCCTTGGCTTCAAGCGAAGAAAAGGCGCCGACAGCCGTGACAGAGATCAGGGATACGGCCTGTCGGCAAATCCACACAATTATTGAAAGCGGCAAAAAAAAATTTAAATCCATCCGCGGAAAATTGGATCTGGTTTCCGAGGAATATTTCGGCACACTCATTCCCCTGGATTTAAAAATCTGTTTCGGATGGCTGAACGGCAAAGCCTATCATTGTGACAGCCGCGACGGCATGAACGAAGACGAGGTCGGCGCGGCCTATGACGGCTACATTAAAATATTTGAAGATTGTCTTACAGACACCTGGCAAAAAAAAGAAGTTAATATTCAGCGCGTCAATGGCCGACGCATCTCGACCTTTACGTCTTCACAAAGTCGCGTTGAAATCAAAATCGGGGAACGACACAAACGACACGGCTGGTTTGTCGATTTTTACTTCAGACGATAACGGCGGACACGAACAAACACCTTTCCCTCAACGAGGAGGCAAGATACATGTCTATTTTTCGAGAATACGATATCCGCGGCATTTATGGAAAAGATCTAACCGACGAGATTGGAAAAGGTGTGGGCAAAGCCTTAGGCACCCTGATTCGCCGGGCCGGAGGCCAACAAATCGCCCTTGGATATGATGTCCGCCTCAGCTCTCCGCCCTTAAAGGCCGCACTCTTATCCGGCCTGCTTTCTACCGGCGTAAGTGCCGTCGACATCGGCGAATGCCCAACCCCTGTGCTCTATTTTGCACTGTACGAACTTGAGGTGGACGGGGGTGTCATGATCACCGCAAGTCATAATCCCGGCGAATTCAACGGCTTCAAACTCTGCACCGGAAAGCACACACTCTTTGGTCAAGAAATTCAGCAAATCAAAACCATGATCGAAATGAAAGACTTTGAAACAGGCGATACGCCGGGCGAAGTGCGTGTCGAAGCGGATTTTTTATCGACCTACAGTGACTTTTTTGTCAAACAATTCGGCGTGTTTGAAAAAAAGAAGGTGGTTATAGACTGCGGCAACGGCGCCGCCGCACTGATTGCCCCACGTATTTTTGAAGCACTGGGCTGTGAAGTCATTCCGCTTTTTTGTGAAGCGGACGGCTCTTTTCCCAATCACCACCCTGATCCCACCGTCCCTAAAAATTTAGAAGACCTCATACGAACGGTTAAAAGTGAGAGCGCGGACGTGGGCATTGCTTTTGATGGCGACGCCGACCGTATCGGTGCCGTCGATGAAAAGGGCACGATCATCTGGGGCGACCGGCTAACCCTGCTCTTTGCGACCGATATCTTAAAAACAAATCCGGGCGCCACAATTATTTCGGAAGTGAAGGCCTCCCAAATTTTTTATGACGAAGTGGCCCGCCTCGGCGGCAAGGGCATCATGTGGAAAACGGGGCACTCTCTCATTAAATCAAAGATGAAAGAAAGCGGGGCACTTCTCGCCGGAGAAATGAGCGGCCACATCTTTTTTGCAGATCGTTATTTTGGCTTTGACGACGCCATCTATGCAGGTTGTCGGCTTGTTGAAATTCTTGTACGAGATAAAAAACCGCTCTCGGAACATTTTAAAAACCTGCCGGAAAGCTGCGTCACGCCTGAAATCCGCATCGCTTGTCCCGACGACAAGAAATTTGAAATCGCGGAACAATGCCGCGTCTTTTTTTCAAAATACTTTAAAATCATCGACATCGACGGCGTACGCATGAAACTTCAGGACGGCTGGGCTTTAATCCGTGCATCCAACACCCAACCCGCACTTGTCCTGCGCTTCGAAGCCAGCACCCCCGCCCGTTTGCAGAAAAACCGCGAAGGCATCGAAAAATACCTCAAAACCCTTTTGGACAAATTAGAGTCGTAAGATTCTAAAGATAAAAGGAAACTCTGAGCGGGATAGCTCCGATTAAGGGATTAAATCCTGAAAGTGGGTCAAGGGCGGGAAAATATCCGACCTTTCATGAATAAACTTACTGCTCGCGCCGTTTTTATGCAACAAATGTTTGATGCCGAAGGTATGCGCGGCCAAGAGGACGTCTTCATTGTCATCCACCAAAAGCGAGCGGTCTTTGTCAAATTCCAAAACGCGTTCCGCATCGCGCCAAAACCCGATTTCCTCTTTGGGCAAACCGATATCACTTGAACATAAAATGGCATGAAAATAAGGCAAGAGCAAGGTCTGCTCCAGCTTGATCTGCACGGTCCGCGGATGGGCATTGGTCACTAGAATGACTTCCTTGTTTGCATCCCGTAAAAAATGGAGAAAAGGCTCAACGCCCGGATGAATCCGCACCCGGTCCCGTATCTCCACTTTCATCGCAACAATATCAAGATTAAGTCGGTTGGACCAATAGTGTAAATCCGTCCAATTAAGTGTTTTTTCCTGCGCCTTATACATGGCGAGCAGTTTTTTTTTGGCCTTTGCATAGGAGATTTTGTTATGCATCGCGTATCGTTTGGGAACATGCTCTTCCCAAAAATAATCATCAAAATAACGATCGAGCAATGTCCCGTCCATATCAAGCAGGGCAAAGTCGATTTCAGACCAAGGCAGCATGCAAATATCCCCTCAAATACGGTAGCTTCCTATAGTTTAGGGGGAGGGCTTTGCGCTGTCAAAAAAATTGAGAATACGGGGACTAAACGGTTTTTTGGGCTTCCTCTGCCGCGACGGTTTCTGTCACAAGCGTGACTTCGTTATTGAGTACGTCGAGAAAACCGGAACCAATGCTGAGAAATTGTTTTTCGCCGTCGGCTTGGGTTAAAACCAATCGCCCCGGCAAAAGCGTTGAAATCATGGGGGCATGGTTTACGAGGATGCCAAAACTCCCCGCACCGCCGGGAGCCAAGAGTGAGCGGACTTGACCATCAAAAAAAACGCGCTGCGGCGTCACGATGGTGAGATGAAAGGTGTTGTCATTCATAGGACTGTGCTGTCAAACTTTTTTGAGACGCTCTGCTTTTTCCTGCGCTTCTTCAATCGTGCCGACCATGTAAAAAGCCTGTTCCGGTAAGTCGTCCAATTTACCATCCACGATCATTTGGAAACCTTTGATTGAATCAGACAATTGAACATACTTCCCCGGGGTGCCCGTAAAAACTTCGGCGACAAAGAAGGGCTGCGAAAGAAAACGTTGAATTTTTCGGGCGCGCTGCACGGTCAGCCGATCTTCTTCAGACAGTTCATCCATGCCCAAAATAGCAATAATATCCTGCAATTCCTTGTATTTCTGGAGAATGGCTTGCACAGCCCGGGCGGTTTTATAATGTTCTTCACCTAAAATTTGCGGATCTAAAAGACGCGAGGTGGAATCCAAAGGATCAACCGCAGGATAAATCCCCAACTCGGAAATCTGGCGCGAAAGCACGGTCGTGGCATCCAAATGGGTAAAAGTCGTCGCAGGCGCCGGGTCGGTGATGTCATCGGCAGGCACATAGATCGCCTGGACAGAAGTAATGGAGCCTTTCGTGGTTGAAGTAATACGCTCCTGCAATTCCCCCATTTCCGTTGCAAGACCTGGCTGATAACCCACAGCGGAAGGCATGCGCCCCAAGAGCGCCGAAACTTCTGATCCTGCTTGGACAAAACGGAAGATATTATCAATAAAAAGCAAGACATCCTGACCTTTTTCGTCGCGAAAATACTCGGCCATCGTCAATGCGGAAAGACCGATACGCAGACGCGCGCCGGGGGGTTCGTTCATCTGACCAAACGCCAAGACGGTTTTGTCCAAAACGCCGGATTCGGTCATTTCGGCATAAAGGTCGTTTCCTTCGCGGGTACGCTCTCCCACACCGGCAAAAACGGAATAGCCACCGTGTTCGGCCCCGATATTCCGGATCAATTCCATAATAATAACGGTTTTGCCCACCCCCGCACCGCCGAAGAGTCCCACTTTTCCCCCCTTCGCATAAGGCGCAAGCAAATCGACAACCTTGATTCCGGTTTCTAAAACCGAGGCAACCGGAACTTGATCTTCAAAAGCCGGGCTGGGACGATGAATCGGCCAACGCTGGTCGGGATTTGCAACAGGCCCTTTGCCATCAATGGTCTCCCCTGTGACATTAAAGATACGCCCCAGATCCTGTTCTCCAACCGGCACGGAAATCGGCATGCCCGTATCTTCCACTTCCATGCCTCGGATCAAGCCGTCGGTGGATCGCATGGCGATA
>JALUVJ010000043.1 GCA_027020665.1 Nitrospira sp. | reverse complement strand
TGAAAACATTCCCGACAATGCCGCCTTCAAAACACAATTTCGCGGAACGCCCCTCTTGCGCAGTAAACACCGTGGCCTGAAACGAAATACAAAAGCCCTTCGGAAACAATATAAAGAAATAGATCAGGTAAAGTAAAACATGAAAAAATACCAGGCCGTGCTCTTTGATCTTTGCGGCACACTCATGCAATACCGCCTCGACCGCCTGCCGCTTATTACAGTGGACGGCATGCAAGTCGAATCCACTACCCCACTCACCTACGCCTGCTTCAGGGAGTTTGACCGAGGGAAAGTTTCTTTTGAAGAATTTTATAATGCATTTATGCTCACAAGTGCTTTGCTTGAACAGGAAAAAAATGAAACCGGGAAAGAATTCCTCTCGGCAGTCCGTTTTGATCGTTTTTTGGATCGACTTGACGCAGACTTGGGGCCGCGCAGAACAGAAATACACCGCTTGTTGATGGACATCCATCTTAAGAAAGTCGGGCAATGTTTAGAATTATTGCCACGCCATAGAGCACTGCTCTTCAATTTGAAAGACCGCTACCGCATGGCAGTCGTCTCAAATTTCGATGATATTAAAACGGTACAGAAGGTCCTTGCGCGAGAAGGCATTACCGAGCTTTTTGAAGTCATTGTCATTTCAGCGGAAGTGGGTTTGAGAAAACCCAGGGAAGAAGTTTTTTTAGCCGCCAGCGACATTCTGAAAATACCGCACGAAGAAACGCTTTTTGTGGGCGACAGTTGGACACACGATATTGTCGGCGCGAAAAAACTGCGCATGGATACCGCCTGGATCAATCCGGACCACCTACCGCCGCCCACAAAAGAAATAAGAACAGATTATGTCCTTTCCGACCTCAGCGAACTCTCCAGAATTCTTTAAGTTCTCGTAAACAAAGACAACCCTTGTGCTGTAAAACCGGACAACGCTATTTGCTCTAGCACCCCCCCTATTTGAGGGGGTTGACAATCAGATTGTTATCCGCGAAAATGCGACACCTTTAACAAATTCAACGTCGCAAATGTAAGTTAGGGGAGGATTTTGTCATGAAAACGGAATCCTCAGCCAAATAAATTTCATAGCTTATCTGAAACCATCGTACCCTCTCTAGGGTAGGGAGAATTGTTAAAATGCAAAAACAAACAAAAATTGCCGCTAAAATCTTAACCTCTTTTCTCTTCATCCTATTCTTACTCTCTCCCCGCCCTGCTTTCTCGGAAGAACGACCGAGTGTGATGTTTATGATTGCTGAGCAAAATATCGGCCAGGAAATATTTATTTTTTGGTGGGGTTGGTTCAGCCGGGAAATCGATATTAAAGCACAACGTTTCGACATGGCCGTGGGTGAAACCATCCTCAAAGAAGAATTTCTAAATGAGGGTTTTGATGTGATCGATATTTCCAATGTGTCGGAAAAAATCACCGTCTCCGAAGCCTATAAAATCGCGGACCTTACAAAAAAAGCCGCGATTGAAATCGGAAAAGATGTCGGCGCGGATGTCGTAGTGAAAGGAAAAGTGATCGCCAAACGTGGTCCAACCAACACAGGAAGCAATGTCGGTACATACATGGCCAATATCACAGCAACGGCATTTCAAGTGAAGGACGGTCTGGTATTGGGGTCAGGGCGGACCAGTGGCGTTTCCAGACATATTTCCGAAATCACGGGGGGGAGTCAGGCGATTGAAAAAGCTTCTCAAAAACTTGCCAGAAAAATGATCGAACAAATTAACAGAAAAATCGGACAGTGATCCGATAGAGCAGATATATAGACCATTGCCGGGAAGGAGGAAAGCAACATGAATAGCAAGAAGCTCAGACTGATACTGTTACTCACCGTTATTACTTTATTTTCAGTGGGATGCGCCGGAAGACACGTTATTCCCGCCAATCCAAGCAATCCAATCCGATCCGTAGCAGTTTTGCCGATCCTGAACAACTCGGATGATGTTGAGGCCCCTGAAATAATCAGGGCGGAATTTCACAAGCGCATCGGCAACTACCATTACGCG
Organism: Nitrospira sp.; assembly: GCA_027020665.1. Taxonomy (GTDB): domain Bacteria; phylum Nitrospirota; class Nitrospiria; order SBBL01; family JAADHI01; genus JAADHI01. The sequence goes on along the minus strand of JALUVJ010000043.1, from coordinate 13,138 downwards.
GTTAAATCGCTTGAAGAGACCCAGCAAATTCTAGACGGGCAAATGGGAATCACATTGGGAAAACAGCTTGAACTGACAAGCCCTGAAAAATTAGGCGAAACACTCGGCGTTGACGGCGTGTTTTATGGCTATCTTTTAAATTACGATGAAATCACAACAGTCGTTTTCAATACAAAAAAACTGAGAATGGGCTGGAAGCTTGTCGATACAAAAACAGGACGGCAAGCCTGGGGAAAAGGGATCGCAGTAAAAAGCAACGAGTCCTTGCCGGGTGTAGGCGCCGCAGTCGCCACGACAACCCAGGTGAAGGACGCGCTTCTAGAAGACAAGGTGGATCCGCTTCCAACTTCATCAGATCCGATGAAAGAAATGCCGGGACTGGGGAAATGGATTTTAATGGAGAGTAAATCTACCTCTCCCACGCCTTTCGGCATTGGACTTTCACTCGTATCAAAGCTGGCGGACAAGGTAACGGGTTCCAGTTTTGAAGAGGAGATGAATTTTGCCTTCAACCGGCTCTTCCCAAATATGCTTATCGGACCGGGTGCTCAGGCCGGTACAGCGACGGAAACACAATAAATCTTAACCCATGAATAATTTAAATATCATAAGGAGGAATGAGATAAAATGAGCAAAATTAAGGTGTTTGGTTATTTGTCGGCGTTCATCATCACATCCCTGTTTTTTTCAGGATGTACCACAATGGGCGGCATTGTCAAAAAAGACGAATCGCTCACAGATCAGACGGATAAACTGGAAGAGGCCGGCGCAAACTACACAGGTCCCGCCTATACTATCGGCATCATCACGCTTGCCAACAAAACCCCTTCAAAAGTATTGGGCATCGGCCAAGCTGCGACGGATATCTTAAGAACCAGCCTAAAACAAGCAGGACTTGAACCGATCATGCTCACAAAAGATGAGCTCAAGCAACACGATGCCATGATTGAGTTGCAACAAGCGGGTATCGTTAAAACCGGAAAAAAAGACGCCGCAGAAGGTATGGATTCCATTGATTTTCGTGTTTCAGGGGCAATAACATCCTATTCGGAGCTTAGCGAAGGTAGTGACTTACTCCTTACTAAAACAAAAACACAAATTGCCCGCGTCGGGGTAGACTATGCATTGATTGATATCGCATCCGGGAAAACATTGGTCGCCAAATCAGGTCGAGGAGAATACAAGAAGAAGACACGTAAAATCCTCGGCCTTGGCGATAGCTCGAGTGCGGATACCAGCTTAAGACAAGGGGCACTGCGAGATGCCATGAACAAAGCCGTCGAAGCCATGATTCTTGAATTGAGCAACCGGCCTTTTCAAGGCCGTGTCTTGCTCATGGACGGCGACGCCGTGATCTTCAGAGCCGGCACACGTTCGAAGCTGGATTCCGGAGCTACTTTGGCCGTCTACCGACCGGGAAAAGAGTTGATCGACCCCGACACAGGTCGCTCACTTGGAAAACGCGAAAAAAAAATTGGGGAAATTCGTCTGAGCAGCCATCAAAACGAGAACGTCTCCGAAGGCAGTATCGTGAGCGGTTCGGGTTTTAGAAAGGGCGATGTTCTTAAGGCGATGAACTAAACTGTCCTGAACGCGACTTGAGTGGACAGGTTCCTCCTGTTGGTTGAATCGGGGCTGCTACCCCTGTTCTTGTTGTTTTTCAGGAGGAACCTGTCCACAGCTTCTCAATCTCTGTCACGACAAGTTAAATCGTTCGCATCACTTAGTTTTCCGCTTCGATCGCTTCTTTGAAATTTTTTAAATAGCTCAGCGTTGTTTTTCGCATCGACATCAGCACGATGGAATACACCAGGTTGCCTTTTCCTTCAGCGCGGCAGAAGGCATGCAGGTGCAGTTCCGTTTGACCGTCTTTGGGGAAAAGCGTAAACGCATGTGTGGTTTTCACACCTTCCTGTTTCGTTGTGATTGCCATCTTCTTTTGCGGTTCCCAGGCCGTTATCGTCGAAAAACGTTCTATTTTTCTGACATAAAATACCAACTCACTGCCAAGGCTCACCTCCCCCTCCCGTACAGGCCGCATGGCCTTGATTCCGGTCATCCAGCAGTGTGCCTGCGTAAAATCAGTCAAAAATCTCCAAACAGCCCATGGCGGTTTATGAATAATTTGCCTGTCCCGAAAATCATCCTCAGACATGATTGCTCCTTCAAATGTGGTCAACTGCGCTTAATGGGTCGGGATAATACGAAAAATGCGTGTTCTCACAGAAACAAGCACATTGCAGTATTGATGAAAACCGCTCTGAATGAGGATTTAGAACGATATCTTGATGCAGGATTTTAAACCTTCATATGAAACCACGATGCGGCACGCACAGCTTCAAATCCCACCCGGCCTTAAGAGGAGGACAGGCGATAAAGTCGGAAAAGCATTGTTTTCATGATGAATAACAGCGAATCAAGACAAGTGTTTCCGGAAGCGGTTTTTCTGAAATGAAAGCGGGATTTGAAATCCTTTTGGACTTCTTTTAATGATCGACCAAGGCCCGCAGTTCTTTTCCCGCCTTAAAAAAAGGGACTTTTTTGGGGGGGACGATGACAACCGAACCCGTTTTGGGATTACGGCCCTCCCGCTCTCGGCGGTGTCTCAAACGAAAACTGCCAAAACCGCGGATTTCGATCTTGTCGCCTCGGCCCAGCGTTTCTTTGATGCTGTCAAAGATGGTATTGACCAGGATTTCAATTTCACGCCGGGTTAAGGTCGTATAGTCCAGTGAAACCTTGTCGATTAATTCAGCCTTTGTCATAATATTCCCTCTCGTGCAAGTACTTGAGTCATCAACACTTAATAAGAAAACAAATAGTGCATTCCAATGGATGCGACCGGAAACTGAGTATTTTTGAATTGTCCAAGAAAGCGATTTTCCAAAAGCTCAGTCAATAAGGATTTTTCTTCTGATTCGACGACCTGAGGCCTGCCTTTGATACCTGCCATTTCCGCTGACCTTTGGATAGCGAACTGCAAACTGCCCAATTCGTCAACTAATCCCACCTCTTGCGCTTGACGCCCGCTAAAAATCCGACCGTCGGCCAATCGTTTTACTTCTTCGATGTGCAATGAACGGCCTTCAGCCACAGCTTCGATAAACTGGCTGTGTACATCATCCAGTACGCTTTGCAGCAGAGCACGTTCTTCTTTTTTCATTTTTCGGAAAGGCGAACCCACATCTTTATTTTTACCGCTTTTAATCGTAACGCCTTCAACACCGATTTTTTGGAGCAATCCTTCGATATTGGTCAGTTCCATAATGACTCCGATGCTGCCCGTCAATGTGCCGGGGTTGGCCACAATAAGATCCGTGGCGCTGGCAATATAATAACCGCCGGAAGCTGCGACGGTACCCATCGAAGCGATGAGCTTTTTCTCTCCTTCATTTTGAATGTCGATCAGTTCATCATAAATTTCTTGTGAGGGCGCAACCCCGCCGCCGGGGCTGTCAATACGAATTAAGATCCCTTTAATATCCGGATCATTTCGGTAACGGCGAAGGGTTTTGACAATCTTCCGGGAGTCCACAATCACGCCTTCAACCCGGATGAGCGCAATTTTATCTCCAGAACCCCATCCGCTCTCACTCCCTTCTTTTCCTGTAAGCCAATACGCAAAAATAAAAAAAAGGCTTGAAAAAAGAAGGAAATAAAGACCGCCGACCAGAAGAGATTTACGGTGCGTCACACGTCTTCCTATCTGTCGATTGAAATCAGGCTGTTGATTTTGCGGCGGGATAAAACCCGTACCGGGGTCGACCCGCCGTCGGTTTTTCGTTCAGGGGCTTAAGAAGATGTTTGTTCGTTTCCCTGAACATCATCATTCGACTCTTTCATTTGACTGCCGATCATCGCACCAAGCGATTGATCCAGATTGCCCTGGCTTTTGTGGAAGGTGTCTAAGGCGCTTTTGTCGGAGTCACGCGTTAACCCCTTGATCGTGAGGGCTATTTTTCTCTCACCCAAGTCAATGCGCGCAATCTTCGCTTCCACTTCGTTTCCGATATGATAAACATCTTCAACCCGGTTTGGCGGCTCGACACCCGTTTCGCTAATGTGAACCAGTCCTTCAACGCCCTCATCAAGCTCGACAAAAATCCCGAAATCCGTGATTTTTGTCACTTTTCCTTTTACAGTATTCCCTTTTCGAAATTTTTTGGGGATATCTTCTTCCCAGGGATCGGAGGTCAACTGCTTGTATCCGAGCGAAATCCGTTCTTTGTCCCGATCCACTTTGAGGACGACCGCATCAATTTCCTGTCCTTTTTTGAAGACTTCTGAAGGATGTTTTACGTGACGTGTCCATGAGATGTCGGAAATATGAATCAAACCGTCAATGCCTTCTTCCAATCCGACAAAGACCCCAAAATCCGTAATGCTTCTGATTTCTTTTGCTTTAATAATCGTTCCGGGCAGATACTGCTTTTCCACCATATCCCAAGGGTTGGGTTCAATCTGTTTCATGCCTAAAGAAATTTTTCTCGCCTTGCGATCCACACTTAAAATCACCGCACCGACCTCATCACCCACAGAAACAATACGTGAAGGATGTTTCACTTCATGCGCCCAGGACATTTCGGAAATATGCACCAAACCTTCGATGCCAGGCTCAAGCTCAACAAAGGCACCATAGTCGGTCAAACTCACAACCTTGCCCAGCACCTTGGTCTGCGGAGAATACTTACTTTCCACATCGCCCCAAGGATCGGGGGTTTTCTGTTTTGTGCCAAGCGAAACCCGTCCGGACGACTTGTCGTATTTCAGCACAACGACGGAAACCTTATCTCCAACAATAAAGAGTTCTGAAGGATGTCCCACCCGGCCCCACGACATATCGGTAATATGCAAAAGCCCGTCGATGCCGCCCAAGTCAATAAAGGCACCGTATTCCGTGATATTTTTAACAACACCCTCGATGACCTGACCTTCACGCAAGGAAGAAAGGGTGAGCGCACGGCGTTTCTCTCTGGATTCTTCTAAAAGAACACGGCGGGAAACAACGATATTGCCGCGTTTGTGATTCATTTTAATGATCTTCATCGGATAGGTTTCACCAATGAGGCGTTCGAGGTTGCGAACAGGGCGCAGGTCAATTTGAGAACCCGGAAGAAAAGCCTTTACACCGATATCCACAATCATGCCGCCTTTAATCCGCGAAAGCACCTTTGCTTCTACAATGGCTTCATTATTGTAAATTTCTTCAATTTCCTTCCAGATCCGCATCCGGTCGGCTTTTTCTTTTGAGAGCACAATATTCCCATCGGCGTCTTCGCGTTCTTCCAAATAAACCGTGACGAGACTGCCCACTTCTAATTCAGCATATTCTTCAGGTTTGAATTCCTCTTTAGGAATCATCCCTTCGGATTTGTAGCCGACATCCACCAGGATACTATCTCCTTCGAACGCAAGAATCGTTCCATCAAGCACACTGCCTTCGGCTTTGTCCTCAAAAGTTGCGGCATAAAGTGCTTCTTGCGCCGCGCGATTCCGTCGGTCTTCTTCGGTGATTGCCTCTACTTCAAATACTCTTTTTCGTTTTGCTTTGGTCATGAGAAGGTTGTTCTCCCTTAACTTACATTCTTTTTAAAGAATCGATGACATTGTTAATAATCCAATCCGGCGTCGAGGCCCCGGCCGTCACACCGACGGTCTCAAGATCCGGAAACCAGTTTGACTCAATTTCTTCTGCAGTTTCGATATGAAAAACGGGAATACCGTAACCTCGGCAAATCTCGGCCAAGTGTGTTGTATTCGCGGAATTTTTGCCTCCCACAACGACCATTGCCTCAACTTCGGCCGCCAAGGCTTCCGCCTCCGTCTGACGATCCTCCGTTGCATAACAGATGGTATTGAAAATTTTCACTTCTTCACAGATTTCAAGGCATTGTACGACAATCTCTGAAAACTTTCTATAGGTCTGCGTTGTCTGAGAAATAATCCCCAAACGTTTTTTAGGGGAGCGGTTCAAAAAGGTTTTAATTTCGTCAAAAGACTCTGTAACGAGGATTTCTTTTCCGGCATGACCTACAACGCTTTTTGTCTCAGGGTGATTACGATCCCCGACCATGACCACCTGATAGGCCTCATCCACAAGCTGCTTCGCATAACGTTGCGCATTGGTCACAAAAGGACAGGTCGCGTCAACAACGGTTAAGCCTTTATTCAAGGCCTCATTCATAACCTCCGGAGAGGAAACACCGTGAGACCGAAAAATCACGGTGCCGGAGTTCACCTCATCAAGAGATTCAACCCGTTGCACCCCTTTTTCGGCCAAGCGATTCACGACTTGCGGATTATGAATGAGCGGCCCCAGGTCTGCACTTTTCCGTTTTCACCATCGGCCGCGTCGTTGGCGAGTTTGACCGCGCGTTTTACGCCAAAACAATACCCGGCATGTTCCGCAAGCACAACTTCCATCAAGACCTCCCAAGACCTTCCAGTGCCTTTGCTGAAGGCTCTTTTTCCATCAGTTGTTTTTTTAGAGCGGCTATCTCTGCCATAATTTTGCCGCAAATTGTACCATAAAGCACTTTCGCATGCATCCCTTCTTTGTGTGCCCGCTCAATCTCTATTTTAAAGTCAATCGGTTGACCAAAATGGATAATAACTTGACGAAACGGCCTTGGACGATGCGTCCCGTGAATGTAAGCCGGAACCACTTTTACACCTGATTCCACAACAATTCTGCCAATCCCCGCCTTCGGCTTTTGGAGTCTACCGTCCTTGCTGCGCGTCCCTTCGGGGTAATAGGAGAGCGCACGGCCTGCTTTGAGACGGTTCACCGCTTCATTCATGGCCAAACGATCCACTTTGCCCCGGCGGATGGGAAAACCCCCTAATTTTCTAAAAAACAGCGCAATGATTTTATTCCGAAACAACTCACTTTTTGCAATATTATCGATCGGACGCGGCAAAGCACAGCCCAGCAAAGGAATGTCAAAATAACTGTTGTGATTCGCCGAAATAATCACTCCGCCGGTCTTGGGCACATTTTCCACACCCGTAACCTTAAGACGAAAAACAATCTTTGCAAAAAAAGAAACAACGATATGCGCAATTTGATAAAACATCTTGCATTAAAATGCTTTATGCCGGAAAAGGAACACGAGCGTGTGCCGCCTCACACACCTGCACCACTTCTTTTAAGATTGCCTGCATGACTTCATCGGGATTTAAGTCTGTTGTATCAATGATGATGGCATCATTTCCTTTTTTCAGGGGAGCCAAGGTTCTGGAACGATCTTTCAAATCACGGGCCTTCAAATCTCGTATTGTACTTGAAACATCGGTGTCAATCCCTTGTTTGATCAAATCTTGAGAGCGCCGCTTACCGCGCACATCCGCATCCGCATCAAAATAAAACTTAAGATCGGCATCCGGAAAAACAACGGTACCGATATCGCGCCCCTCCGCAATGATGCCGCCTTTTTCCCCTGCTTTTTTTTGAATCGCCAAAAGTTTTTTCCGGACCGGCGGCAGCGCAGAAACGCTAGAGGTAAGTCGTGTCACCGCCGGATCTCTCAAAAACGGAGTGACATTCTCGCCATTTAGCCATACTTGGGTTTCTTCACCCGTCATGCAAAGCTTCAGATCAAGGGACGCACAAAGCAATTCGATTGCGGCAAGATCACCCGGATCAACCTTTTCCCGGATGATTTTCCAGGTCATCGCACGGTAAAGTGCACCCGTATCGAGATAAAGATAGGAAAGGACCGCAGCCAAAGCCTTTGCGGTTGTGCTTTTGCCTGCACCCGCCGGGCCATCAATCGCAATCACCAGGGGTTTTTTGATTTTCTGCTTCGGTAATGCACTCATGAAGGTCCGTTTAGTTCCGATAAGAGATCGGTAAACCCCGGAAAAGAGGTGTTGATACAGGCCATGTCATCCATTTGATTGCCGCCCGGTGCAAGTAAACCGGCAATGGCCATGGACATTGCAATGCGATGATCCCCTGCCGTCCGGCAAAAGCTGCCTTTCCAGTCGGGGCGTCCGGTAACGGCCATGCCATCGGAAAAGGTTTCAACGAGAATGCCCATGCCTCTTAAAGCCGCCGCCATCATTTCAATGCGATCACTTTCTTTCACGCGCAATTCCGCCGCTTCCCGAAAAACCGTGCGGCCTTCCGCCCGGGCCGCCGCAATGCAGAGAATGGGAAATTCGTCGAGTGCACCGCTCATCAAAGCGCCCTCAATGACACAGCCCTTTAAGTTCGCAGCACGCACCTTTAAGTCTGCTACGGGTTCGTTTCCGGTGCCCTGACGAGAAACAACGTGTATATCCGCACCCATTTTTTTGAGAATCTCGACAACAGCGGCACGTGTCGGATTAACCCCCACATTTGAAAGATTTATTTCCGAACCCGGAATAATCGATCCGGCCACCAGAAAAAAGGCAGCGGATGAAATATCGCCCGGCACTTCGATGGTACGGGCCTTAAAAGGGAGACCGCCGGTGACGGTCAGTGCGTTTTCTTTCTGTTCAAAAGGAATGCCGAAATATTGAAACATGCGTTCCGTATGATCGCGGGAGGGACCGGGTTCATAAACCGTCGTTCGTCCCGGTATCGTAAGCCCCGCCAACAAAATAGCCGATTTGACCTGCGCGCTGGCAATAGGAAGAGGATATTGAATCGGCGAAAGCCTTCGGCCGGAAACCGCCAAAGGCGCTTGTTTGCCCCCGGCACGCGCATGAATCTCTCCCCCCATCAAACGGAGCGGATCAATGACCCGCGCCATCGGACGCTTGCGAAGCGAAGCATCCCCCGTTAAAACGGAAAAAAAAGACTGCCCCGCAAGCAATCCTGTCATCAAACGCAGTGTCGTTCCGGAATTGCCGCAATCGATCACATCTTCCGGCTCGGAAAGGCCTTGCAAACCTTTCCCCTCAACAAGCAGCGTCGGCACGCCCTGATGCAATTCGGAAGTTATACGAATGCCCATAGACTGAAATGCCGTGAGCGTGCGTTCGCAGTCCTCGGAGGGCAGATAACCCACAATGCGGCTCTGCCCCTCCGCCAAGGCCGATAAAATCACGGCACGGTGGGTAATGGATTTATCTCCGGGAATTGAAATACTACCGCGCAAAGGGTTTGTTTGTGTCGCGCCGACTTGAGAGGACGCGCTCATCGCGTGGCTTGCCCGCGAATATCGTTTGCCCGTTTAAAGATTTCGATAAGGCCTTCACCGTCATCATTAAGAATCTTCTTTTTGATGCTTTCAATGGTTTCCTGATAGGCGTCGATGCCTTCAATCACCGCCTTTTTATTAGACAAAAAGATGTCGCGCCACATCTCCGGGGAACTTGCGGCAATCCGTGTGAAATCACGCAGCCCTCCCGCCGAATATTCAACAGGGCTCAAAGGAGCGATCCGGGGATGCATCATGGTTTCCATGAGGGCATAGGCCACCACATGCGGCAGATGGCTCACAAAACTTAAGATGCGGTCGTGGTCGTGGGGATCGATTTCTGCGACCTTTGCCCCCACCGATTCCCAAAGGGCAGTCACTTTCTCCAGGGCGGCCCGATTCGTATAGGGGGTCGGCGTTAAAATCGTCCGGCAGCCTTGGTACAGCACGCCCGTCGCAGCCATGACTCCTGATTTTTCCCGCCCTGCAATGGGATGTCCGCCCACAAAATGAATCTCATCTGGCAAGAGGGCCGTGAGCTTGTCCACAAAATCGCCTTTCACACTACCCGCATCAGTGACAATCGTGCCCGGTTTCAAGTGGGGGGCCATGAGTCGGCAAAGGGCTTCAAATGTGCCCACCGGTGTCGCGAGCAATACCAACTCCGTGTCTTTCACTGCCTTGGGCAAACTCAGGCAATAACGATCAATGGCGTTAATTGAAACCGCTTTATGCAGCGCACCCCGTCGACGACCGTAACCCACAATCGTCTTTACGTTTTTTTTCTTTTTGAGCGCCAGGCCGAGCGAACCGCCGATCAAACCCACGCCAATAATCGTAACCTGCTTAAATAACACGCAAACTCCTTAAAACCGACTCAACAAAAAACAAGCCTTTACCTTCAAATGGTCCGGTCCACCGCTGCCGCCACACGTTTCAGATCGGCAAGCAAGGACTTGAAATTATTGGGCAGCATCGCTTGATCTCCATCGCAAAAGGCTTCCAAGGGATTGGAATGCACTTCGATCATCAAACCATCCGCACCGGCGGCAATCGCCGCCTTGCCCATAGAAGGAATCAAATGCGTTTTTCCAACAGCATGACTCGGATCAACAATAACAGGAAGATGGGACAACTGCTTTAAAACAGGCACAGCCGATAAATCAAGCGTATTTCGTGTTGCGGTCTCAAAGGTTCGGATGCCGCGTTCACACAGCATCACCTGGTCATTGCCTGCAGACAAGATGTACTCCGCAGAGAGCAGGAACTCTTTGATGGTTGCGGAGAGCCCTCGTTTTAACATGACGGGTTTGTTCTGTTTTCCAACTTCCGCCAACAAACGAAAGTTCTGCATATTTCGCGCACCGATTTGAATAATGTCAGCGTGCTTAACAATCATGGGCATATCCCGCGGGTCCATGATTTCGGTAATCACGGGCAGGCCGGTTTGTTTTTTTGCAGCCGCAAGAAATTCAAGCCCCTCTTCCCCAAGCCCTTGAAATGAATAGGGTGATGTCCGAGGTTTGAAAGCCCCGCCGCGTAAAATCGTTGCCCCGGCAGCCTTTACCTCTGCCGCGATTCCGGACAATAAATCCTGGGATTCAACGGAGCAGGGACCCGCCATCATCACAATCCGGTTTCCCCCGATTTTAACCCCCTCAACATCAATCACCGTATTTTCCTTTTTAAATTCCCGGCTGACCAATTTATACGGTGAAAGAATGGGCAAGGCCTTTTCGACGCCCGGAATGGCTGAAAGGGTTTGTTGCTGGAGCGCCCGCTCATCCCCGATGACGGCAATGACCGTGCGTTCTTTGCCGATTAAAACGTGGGGCGAAAGTCCCGCAGCTTCAATCGTTTCAACAATATGATTTCTTTCTTCATCCGAAGTCCCTGGCTTCAATACGATAATCATTTGTGTTCTCCTAAATCCTGAATGGATTTTTGTTTATTTTAAGGTTGATATTACCGTTTTTAATGCTTTGATAAATCGTTGGTTTTCACGCGGCCGCCCGATGGTCACACGAAGAAAAGCCCCGCCTAAATGTCGAATGATGACCCCTTGTTTTAAAAGCGCATTTTGAATTTCCGCGCCACGGCTTGCAGGCGCATCACCCAAGTAAAAATAAATAAAATTGGCCTCAGATGGAAAATAGGAGATGCCCATCGCGCCAAACCGGCGGCAAAGATACGTTTTCCCCTTTTGATTCACGGCCCTGGACGCCTGAAAATGCACCTCATCCGAAAGCGCCGCCAAGGCCCCTTCTTGCCCCGGCAAACTGCTATTAAAAGGCTGACGCACACGGTTTAAAAAGGAAATGATTTCCGGGTGACTGATCCCGTAACCGATACGAAGCCCGGCCAAACCGTAAATTTTTGAAAAGGTCCGGAGTACGATGAGCGGCGCACCGGTTTTCAGGAGGGCGAAAGAATCGGGATAATTTGAATCCGAAACATATTCGGCATAAGCCTCATCAAAAACAACAAGCACGCCTTTTGGAATTTGTGATAAAAAGACATCCACTTCTTTTCTTCTGACAATAGTCCCGGTCGGATTATTGGGATTGCACACAAAGATTAACTTCGTTTTTTTCGTAACCGCTTTCGCCATGCCCGCGAGATCATGCACCCCGTTTATCAAAGGCACTTCGACGAATTTCCCGTGTCCGGCCTGGACAATCAGTCGATAGACAGAGAAGGTTGGATTAGCCATAACCACCTCGTCACCCGGCATCACAAAGGTGCGGATCAAGAGCTCAATGATTTCATTCGATCCATTGCCGAGAATGATCTGAGACCGTTCAACTTTATAATGATCTGACAATGCTTTTTTGAGAGAAAAACCCGCGCCATCCGGGTAACGCCCGATTTCTTTCAAAGTAGCGCGAAGCGCTCGCAGCGCCTTTTTTGAAGGGCCAAGCGGGTTTTCATTTGAAGCCAACTTGATGGAATTCGAGATACCCAATTCGCGTTCTAACTCCGAAACGGGTTTGCCCGGCAGGTAGGGTTTTATTTGTGCAATATCCTGACTGACTTTAATCATATTTCATTCCATTTGCTGCACTTCTGCTAAAGGATAAGACCCCAAAACTTTAATTGAAATCATATGCGATTTTAAATCTTCCAAGGCCTTTTGAATGGGCTCATCTTCGATGTGTCCCAGCATGTCAATATGAAAAAGGTATTCCCAGGCCTTCTTTTTAGAAGGCCGCGAGCCGATTTTTGATAAATTAATCTGCTGCTTTGCAAAGTGACGCAAAACTTTGTAAAGCGCACCCGGCATATCTCGAATGGAAACGATGATCGAGGTTTTATCGGCGCCCGTCGGTTTATTCTTCTTTTTGGAAATAATCAGAAAACGGGTGCGATTCTCCGTACTATCTTCAATGCGTTTTTCTAAAACAGGGAGATTATAAATCCGCCCGGCAGCCTCTGAAGCAATGGCTGCAGAAGACGCATCATTTTGGCAAAGCTCAGCGGCTTTGGACGTACTTGAAACACTGGTGAGGCTTACATCCGGCAAATTTTGCTCGATAAAATGTTTACACTGGCCAATTGCCTGAGCGTGCGAATAAATTTGTTTGATTTCATCCAGTGATTTGGCTTTTGAAAGCAAATGATGTGTCACTTCGAGCACGATCTCTCCAAAAATATTCAGCGGAGATTCTGAAAAAAGATCCAGCGTGTGTGTTACAACCCCTTCATTTGAATTCTCAATCGGCACCACCCCAAAGTCGGCCAAGCCCTTTTCAACCTCGTCAAAAACCTCTTTAATGTTGTTTGCGGGACGATTCGTGACAGAAGACCCGAAATGCTTTAAACAGGCCAGGTGGGTAAAAGTCGCCTTTGGCCCCAAATAAGCCACCTTAACGGGTTCTTGCAAGGCATGCGACGCAGAAATGATCTCCCGGAAAATCAGCCTCACGGCCCGAGTATCAAAAGGGCCGTCATTTAACTCAGCCAAGCGTTTGTAAACCCGAGCTTCACGAGAAGGGTCGTACAACTCG
>JALUVJ010000042.1 GCA_027020665.1 Nitrospira sp. | reverse complement strand
TATCCTGCAAAGCTCGGTTAAAACCGGCGTGAAAAAAGTGATTTTCGCTTCTTCCGGCGGCGCCGTGTACGGCGAGCAGGACTACTTTCCGGCGGACGAAAACCACAAAACGCAACCGTACAGTCCTTATGGCATTACCAAATTGACCGGAGAAAAATATCTGTTCTTTTACTCGCTGACCTATGGTTTAAAGTACGTGGCATTGCGCTATGCCAATGTTTACGGTCCGCGGCAAAATCCGCACGGAGAAGCGGGTGTTGTGGCTATTTTTACCAAAATGCTGTTGAACGGCCAGAATCCCATCATCAATGGAACCGGTGAGCAGACCAGGGATTTTGTTTATGTAAAAGATGTTGTTCGCGCCAATGTCCTGTCCCTGGATTATGATGAGAGCGATATTTTTAACATTGGCACGGGCAAAGAAACGAACATCAATCAAATCTACCAATACCTCAATGAAATTATCGGCGCCGGGCAACAGGCAAAACACGGTCCGGCCAAAGAAGGCGAACAGATGCGCAGCGTCATCGATTACGGCAAAATTAAGCAAAAGATGGGCTGGGAGCCGCAATACACGCTAAAGACCGGACTGCAAGAGACGGTGGAATATTTTAAAGAAACAGAAGTCGAATAAATTCACCAGATCACCCATTTGGGGTTTTGTTAAACCCGGGAGCGAAAAAAGTGGCTAAAGCGGAAAATGTCGTTGTAAAGGAGATTTCTCCGCCAGAGCGCTGGAGAGAGGTCCAGCGCGAGGTCGGCATCATAGGTAATTCTGAGAGCATTCGCCAGTTACTGGAAACGATCGACCAGATTGCTCCGACGGATATATCCGTTCTCATCACCGGCGAGAGCGGAACGGGAAAAGAGCTGGTGGCCAAAGCCATTCATCTCCGCAGCAGACGACGGGACCATCCGCTCATCACCGTGAACAGCGGAGCCATTCCCGAAGGCATACTCGAATCGGAATTGTTCGGCCACGAAAAAGGCTCTTTCACCGGGGCAGTCGGACCGCGCAAGGGCTACTTTGAACTGGCGGACAAGGGCAGTATTTTTCTGGACGAAATCGGCGATCTGCCGCTTACCATCCAGGTCAAATTGCTGCGCGTTCTGGAAGAACGGGAATTTATGCGCGTCGGCGGCACTACCGTTCACAAAGTGGATGTGCGTTTCATCACCGCCACCAACAAGGACCTGGAAGCCGAAGTTCGCAAAGGCAATTTCCGCGAAGACCTCTATTATCGACTCAATGCCATGCATATTCATGTGCCGAGCCTGCGCGAGCGAAAAGAGGATATTCCGATTCTGGTTAAAAAGTTTGCTCAGGACTTTTGCCGCGAAAATCATATCGAGTTTGCCGGTTTTACCGATGGTGCCATGCATTACCTGCAGCAGTATCATTGGCCGGGCAATATTCGCGAACTGCGCAATCTGGTGGAAAAAGTGATTGTGCTGGAACGCGGTAACCTGATTACCGAATACAATATACAGAAATATCTGAAATTGACCGATCACGACAACAAACATCTGCCTGTTCCCCTCAACAAGCCCAAAGAGGAACTTGAAAGGGAATTTTTGCTCAGGGCCTTGCTGGAGATCAAGACCGAAATAGCCCAGCTCAGGGAACTGATTTTGACGGGCATGCGACCGCAATATCATCTTGGCCCCTGGCGAGAGGAAGTTCACACAATCTATACCGAAGAGCAACAGCCCGAGGGAGAGCCTGAGAAAAGCAAGAGCAGCAGCTCTGTGGCGGAAATGGAGAAAAAACTCATCCAGGAAACATTGATGAAAACCGGCGGCAACAAACGCAAAGCGGCAAAATTGCTGGGACTGAGCGAACGGACATTGTATCGAAAAATTAACAAATACGGTTTGAGGTAAGCGGATGCGTTTCGTCCGATGCAAATTCGCCAGACTGTTTGCAGTTTCTCTGTTACTTTTGTTGAGTTGCGGTGTCTACTCCTTCAAGGGATCTCTTGCGCCGCACCTTAAAACCGTGGCTGTGCCCTTGTTCGAAAATCGCACGGCGGAATTCGGAATTGCCGAGGAGCTGACGGATGCCCTCATCGATGAATTTACCAGAGATAATTCGCTGAAAATTGCCGACCGAAGTTCGGCCGATGTGCTCATCGAAGGCGTGATCGTGAGGGTGAATGATCGGGCCGGCGCTTTTGACCAGCGGGAACGCGTTCAGGACCTCAAAGTGTACATAACCGTAAAGATCAAATGCGTTGATCAGGTGAAGCGCCAGGTTATGTGGGAAGAAAGAATAACGCAATGGGGTAGCTACGATCCGGCTGGCGGCCCGGATGCTCGCCTGGATGGAATTGCCGAGGCAATCGATAAAATCAGCCAGGAGGTACTCAATAAAACGGTGTCGGGCTGGTAGTTTTCTCCCTTTGGATTCGGAAGACCGGCCTTTACTCGTTGATAATTATTGTCCGCAAAATGAATATTTGTCCTGTAAATAATTTTAAACAAAGCGCATAAAACTGGTATCATCTTGTTAAATTTATCTGACTTGCGGATAAGAAATCATTATCCGTGCACCTGAGGAGATAAAAAATGTTGGCAAATTACACCGACGAAATTCAAGCGTTGACGCAGCGTCTGGAAGACAATCCCGAGTCCATGCTTTTCGCAAGGCTTGCCGATCGATATCTCAAAATGAAAGAGATTGATCGGGCTAAGGAGTTGTGTCTCAAAGGCTTGAAGAATCATCCCGACTATGCAACGGCTCATTTTGTGCTGGCAAAGATTCACTATACCCAGAAGCAGTTTGACGAGGCTGAGAAGAGACTGAAAAAAGTCTTTTTGCTGGAGCCGAATTTTCTGGCTGCCCACAAAATGTACGCCGATTTGATGATCGAGATCGGCTGGCAAAAGTCGAGCGAAATGAGCTTGAGGAGAATCCTCGAATTCGATCCGCTGGACAAAAATATTCGCCAGCAGATCGAAAAACTTGCTGCCGGCGAGCCTGTTGAGGAGGAAAAGATCGAGGATGTCTTTCAGGAACCCGAAGGGGAAGAGGCTGCAACCGAAGCCTCCTTGACTCAGGAACTGGAGAGCGAGACCCTGGGTGTGGAAGGATTTGAAGACGAGGGCGAAATCCTTCCCGACCTGGAAGAAAAAGCCGACCTTGAATTCATCGATCAGGATTTTGAAAAAGAAGAAGCCCGTTTTTCCGAAATACTCGATGATATATTCAGTCCCAGTCTTGAAGAAGAGAAAAAATTAGAAGAAGAGGCACGTTCGACCCTGGAACGCTTTGCCAAAGAAGATGCCGGCGAAATTTCCGACGTTGAAGAGGAAACCCTGGAAGCAGAAAAAGAAACGTTGGAGACAGCCGAAAAAGAGGTTGGCGAGGAACAAAAAGTCGAGCCCGAGCCGGTGACGGAAAAACCGGTTGAAGAAGAAAAGAGCGAGGAA
>JALUVJ010000041.1 GCA_027020665.1 Nitrospira sp. | reverse complement strand
ACACCCCGTTTTTTAACGGCTACCGGCCGCAATTTTACCTGCGCACGACAGACGTCACCGGCGTTGCCAAGCTTGCCGAAGGCGTCGAGATGGTCATGCCGGGGGACAATGCCGCAATGGAAGTCGAGCTCATCATGCCCATTGCCATGGCCGAAGGCCTGCGTTTTGCGATACGGGAAGGCGGACGCACGGTCGGCGCGGGTGTCATTACGGAAATTCTGAAATAATACGGCGTAAATTAACGCACATCATGAGGTTTTGAGTCATGCGTGAAATTATTACATTGGGTTGTTTGGACTGTAAAAGAAGAAACTATTCAACAACCAAAAATAAGCGAAATACGCCCGACCGGGTGGAGTTGAAGAAATATTGCAGCGCATGCCGGAGACATACGGTCCATAAAGAGGTTAAATAAGTTTTACACGGGATTGCTTGAGCCTAGGCCAGTAGCTCTAATTGGTTAGAGCGGCGGTCTCCAAAACCGCATGTTGGGGGTTCGAGTCCCTCCTGGCCTGCTTTTTTCATTAGGGTAGATCAAGCAAAGGGCGGCATTGTTAATTAAGGGAGAGCAGGAATGATTAAAAAGGGTTTTAATGCTGTTCGTACTTTTTTAAGGGATGTCAAAGGCGAACTCTTAAAGGTGACGTTTCCCTCAAGACATGAAACGATGGGCTCAACCGCAGTTGTGATTATTTTTACTGTAATTGTTGCGCTGTTTTTGGCCGGGATTGATCTCATTCTTGTCCGACTGCTGCGTTTGGCGGTCTAATGTCCTTAACCGAGGGAGAGCTCATGGAAAAAAAATGGTATGTCGTTCATACCTACTCCGGTTATGAAGGGCGGGTCAAGGCGAGCCTGGAAGAACGCGTCAAAACGCTGGGCCTCGAAGAGAAGGTGGGCAAGATTTTAATCCCTTCCGAGGAAGTGACTGAAATACGAGACGGCAAAAAGCGTACATCCACTAAAAAGTTTTTCCCAGGTTATATTATCGCAGAACTGGTGCTTGATGATGAAATTCAGCAACTTGTGAACGGAACGGCGAAAGTGACCGGATTTTTGGGATCCGGGGACGCCCCCGCGCCGCTTCCGCTTCAGGAGGTGAAGCGACTTCTGAAACAGTTGGATGAAGGCGTTGCGCCTTCGTCTGAATTGGCGCGTTTCGATAAATCCGAAAACGTCCGCATTGTCGACGGCCCCTTTTTGGGTTTCAACGGTGTCGTGGATGAAGTCAATGCGGATCAGGAAAAATTGAAAGTGCTGGTGAGCATTTTTGGGCGTTCCACCCCTGTTGAACTTAGTTATTTGCAAGTAGAAAAGGTGTAATTTGTTGTGTCCATGTCAAGATTTCGGATTTGAAATCTTGACATGGGCGGCCTAGAAAGGGTGTGTAAAAGATGGCAAAAGAAGTGAAAGGCATTGTGAAACTTCAAATTCCCGCAGGGAAAGCCAATCCTGCGCCGCCGGTCGGCCCCGCTTTGGGACAGCATGGCGTGAATATTATGGAGTTTTGCAAAGCCTTTAATGAAAAGACAAAAGGTTTGGAGGGTTCGATTATTCCGGCCGTTATTGAGATTTACGCGGATCGGACCTTTGCCTTTGTATTAAAAAGCCCTCCGGCCTCTGATCTTTTGAAAAAATCAGCGGGCATTATTAAAGGATCTGCGGTGCCGCACAAAGAGAAGGTGGGCTCGGTGACCCCGGCGCAAGTTGAAGAGATTGCCAAAAAGAAAATGCAAGATCTAAATGCCGTTGACCTTGCCGGTGCGTGTAAGATTATTGAGGGTGCGGCCAGAAGTATGGGCATTGAAGTGAAATAGCGCGAAAGGGATCGCTGTGGTTTTTTGCAGACGGTTTGAATGGGCAAGTATGAGGGGTGAGGATGGGGAAGAAGTATAAGGCCGAGGTTCAAAAAATCGAGGCAAGGACATATGGCTTGAAAGAAGCCTGCGATCTCGCAAGGCAGGTGCATTATGCAAAGTTTGACGGCAGCGTTGACCTTGCGATTCGTCTGGGTGTTGATCCGCGTCACTCGGATCAAATGGTGCGCGGATCGGTTTTATTGCCGCACGGCACCGGGAAAAAAGTGCGTATTCTGGTTTTTGCCAAAGGGGAAAAAGAAAAAGAGGCCCTGGAGGCCGGAGCGGATTATGTCGGTGTGGACGATATCCTGGAAAAAATTAAAACCGGTTGGTTGGACTTTGACCGTGTGATTGCAACGCCTGATTTAATGGGCGTTGTGGGGCGTTTGGGCAAAGTGCTTGGGCCGCGAGGCTTAATGCCGAATCCGAAAACGGGGACGGTGACCTTTGATGTGAAAAAAACGGTGAATGAAATCAAA
>JALUVJ010000040.1 GCA_027020665.1 Nitrospira sp. | reverse complement strand
TTACCGTGTTGAAAAAGCCGGTATTGTCCATGTCGCCATCGGCCGCATTTCTTTTACGGCGGAACAACTTTATGAAAACGCTCTGGCCGTGTTTGATTCGGTGATTCGGCAAAAACCTGCAGCTGCGAAAGGGAAATACATTAAACGTATTGTTATTTCCCCAACAATGGGGCCTGCGATATCCGTTGATGAGGGCGATGTGCGCCCCGAAAAGGCTGCAGCTTAAGCCGGAGTTTGTGAGGGGAAGGATGGGAAATGAATAGAGAAGAAAAAAAAGCGAATGTTTCACAGCTCAATGAGAAATTTTCCCGTGCCAGCGTTGCGATATTGACTGAATTTTCCGGAATGGGTGTTGAAGAAATCCGCGAAGTCAGGCAAGAGTTGCGCGGTGTTGACGGCGAGCTTCAGGTTGTTAAAAACAAATTGGCGATTCGCGCGGCTGCGGGAACAGCGCTTGAAGGGCTTAATCCTCATTTTAGCGGATCTACCGCAGTGGCGTTCGGATATGCTGATCCCGTTGCACCGGCAAAGGCCTTAAAAACGATTGCCGACAAGCAGAAGAAGCTCAAAATAAAAGCGGGTGTCATTGAGGGAAAAGTTGTCAGTCTGGAGGATTTTAAAAAGATTGCCCTGCTCCCCCCCAAGGAGGTTTTGATTGCGGAATTGATTGGCCGTTTCAACGGGCCGATCACAGGCTTTGCCGGTAGTCTTAACGGTATTTTGAGCAAGTTTGTTCGCGCATTGGATGCGGTACGGCAACAACGCGCAGCGTCTTAATTTGTATTGTTTCATGGTATTGGTGGGTCCTTGCCCATTGACTTTAACGAGGAGGATGAAAACGTGGCAACAGCAGAATTAACAAATGAAGAAATCTTAACCGCAGTTGAAAAAATGCCTGTGCTTCAGCTTTCGGAGCTGATCAAAATGGTTGAAGAACGTTTTGGTGTTTCGGCGGCCGCACCTGTCGCGGTCGCGGCGGCGGCATCGAGTGGCGGTGCCGCCGTGGCGGAAGCCGCAGAAGAAAAAACGGAGTTTGACGTTGTTTTGGCGAGCATCGGGGACAAAAAAATTCAGGTCATTAAAGCCGTTCGCGAAGTAACAAGCCTGGGTTTGAAAGAGGCGAAAGCCTTGGTGGATAGTGCGCCTGCTCCGGTCAAAACGGGTGTACCCAAAGAAGATGCCGAAGAGATGAAGAAAAGCCTGGAAGCTTCGGGTGCCACGGTTGAAATTAAGTAGACAGACACCTTTAGTCGGTTTTTTTGTAACACATGATCAGGTTTCCTGTTTTATCCGGAGACCTGCTTTTTTTCAACCTGCGTGGAGGGTTTATGGCACAGCGGTCTGGTGTCAAAGTCAGAAAGCGGAAAGATTTTTCAAAGATTCCCGTCAAAATCGGAATTCCGAATCTGATTGAAATACAAAAGGCGTCTTATGAGCGTTTTATGCAACGTGATGTGCTGCCGGATCAACGGGCGGACGTCGGCTTGCAATCGGCATTTACATCGGTTTTCCCGATTGCCGATTATAACAATACGACGATGGTTGAGTTTATCGACTACTCAATTGGAGAGCCGAAATATGACGTGCAGGAGTGCCTCGAACGCGGCATGACCTTTGCCGCGCCGCTGAAAATCCGTGTGCGTTTGGTGATTTGGGACAAAGAGGTGAAGGGTGAGGCGAAAGTCTTGCGGGATGTGCGCGAGCAAGAAGTGTACATTGGAGAACTGCCGCTCATGACTGAAAACGGCACATTTTTGGTGAACGGGACGGAGCGGGTTGTCGTCAGTCAGCTCCAGCGTTCGCCGGGTGCGGCCTTTACGCACGACAAGGGAAAAACGCATCCGAGCGGGAAGATTCTTTATTCGGGCCGAATTATTCCTTATCGGGGTTCTTGGCTCGATTTTGATATGGATGCGAAAGATATTTTATATGTCCGTATTGATCGGCGGCGAAAATTGCCCGCGACCATTCTCTTAAAAGCCTTTATCCGGAGAGAAGCACCGGAGGCCGGTACGCGTTATTTTATCGAGGGCCGCGACGAACGTGTTGAAGGGGAAAGCCTTGATGAAGTTGTCTTAAAACTCTTTTATCCCATTGAAGCGGTTTTTCTCGAAAACGGCGCGTTTTTTAGAAAACTGAATCCTAAAATTCATGCGGGTATTCGTGTCCCCTCTGATTTGACTGATGCGACCGGGAAAGAGGTTTTGGTCAAAGAGGGAAATAAGTTGACGCGCGGCGCGCTTCGAAAAATCAAGGCGGAAGGGATCGAATCCATTCCCTATCCTCGGGAAGAGCTTATCGGGAAAGCGGTGTTAAATGATGTGATCGATGAGTCTACCGGCGAAATCCTGATTGAGCAGAATCAAGTTTTGACCGAGGAGATTCTTGCGGCGATCAGTGCAAGCGGGATTAAAGAACTGGAACTGCTGTTTATCGACAACATTAACGTGCTTTCAGTGATGCGGGATACCTTGTCTTTGGAAAAGGTTGCTTCTCCGGAAGAAGCCATGGTCGAAATCTATCGCAGACTCCGTCCGGGAGAAACCCCGACGATGGATACGGCGAAGCTGCTTTTTGATAATCTGTTTACGAATGCGAAGCGCTACGATTTGTCTCCTGTCGGTCGTTTGAAAATTAATAAAAAACTGGGGCTTAAGCTTCCCTTGGAGCATCGTACTTTAACGGATCAGGATGTTGTTGAGGTGATTCGTTACCTTATTGATCTTAAGGCGGGAAAAGGTGTGATTGAAGATATTGATCATCTTGGGAACCGCCGTGTGCGCTCTGTCGGGGAATTGCTTGAAAATCAATTCCGCATCGGTTTGGTGCGCATGGAGCGCACCATCAAAGAACGAATGAATTTGCTGGATCTTGAAACCGTGCTTCCGCATGATCTCATCAACGCCAAACCGGTTATTGCTGTTGTGAAGGAGTTTTTCGGCAGCAGTCAGCTTTCTCAATTTATGGATCAGACCAATCCTTTGGCCGAGACGACGCACAAACGCCGTCTTTCCGCTTTGGGGCCGGGTGGTCTGACCCGTGACCGTGCCGGTTTTGAGGTGCGGGATGTGCATCCGAGTCATTATGGTCGGATCTGTCCCATTGAGACCCCTGAAGGGCCGAATATCGGACTCATCACTTCTCTGGCGACCTACGCGCGTGTCAATGAATTCGGTTTTATCGAATCCCCTTATCATAAAGTCGTCGATAAACATGTCTCAAGCGAGGTGGAATATCTTTCCGCAATTGACCGGGATCGTCCGATTATTGCGCAGGCAAATACCGAACTGGATGCAAACAGCAATATTACGGCCGAAGCCGTTTCCGCACGGTCTTTGGGTGATTTTGTGGTGGTGCCGCCGGAATCCGTGGAATACATGGATGTTTCTCCGAAGCAGATCGTAAGTGTTGCCACCTCATTGATCCCCTTTCTTGAAAACGATGATGCGAACCGTGCTTTGATGGGTTCGAACATGCAGCGGCAGGCGGTGCCCTTAATTGCCACTGAAGCCCCTTTGGTCGGGACGGGCATGGAAGGGGTGGTGGCGCGCGATTCAGGTTATATCGTACTTGCGCGCCGAGGCGGTATTGTGGAAAGTGTGGACGGTGAACGCATTGTGGTCAAGGTTGAGCTGTCAAAAAAGGAAAAAGCCGAAGGGGCTGATGTTAAAATTGATGTGTATAAACTCATCAAATTTCAACGCTCGAATCAAAACACCTGTATCAATCAGCGGCCCACGGTGTCGGTGGGGATGCGTGTGAAAAAGGGCGATGTGCTTGCCGACGGCCCTGCGATCGACGAAGGCGAATT
The DNA here is from genome assembly GCA_027020665.1 of Nitrospira sp. GTDB lineage: Bacteria > Nitrospirota > Nitrospiria > SBBL01 > JAADHI01 > JAADHI01. The sequence goes on along the minus strand of JALUVJ010000040.1, from coordinate 9,096 downwards.
GGCGCTGGGCCGCAATATTCTCGTGGCTTTCATGCCCTGGGGCGGCTACAACTATGAAGATGCCATCCTGATTTCCGAAAAACTGATCAAGGAGGATCATTTTACCTCAATTAATATTGAAGAGTTTGACTTGGAATCGCGGGATACAAAACTGGGAAAAGAGGAAATTACCCGTGATATTCCGAATGTGAGTGAAGACGCCCTGATGAATCTCGACGAATCCGGCATTATCCGGGTGGGGGCCGAGGTGAAACCCGGAGATATCCTTGTCGGAAAAGTGACCCCCAAAGGGGAGTCTCAACTGACGCCGGAAGAGAAGCTCCTGCGCGCGATCTTTGGTGAAAAGGCCGGTGATGTGAAGGATGCATCGCTTTATGTGCCGCCGGGTATCGAAGGCATTGTGGTTGATGTGAAGATTTTTTCCCGCCGCAGTGTGGAGAAAGACGAGCGTTCCAAAACGATTGAAAAACAGGATTTGGGACGGATTCACCGGGATCATCGAGATGAGCTTGGCATCATCGAAAAAGAAAAGTTTAAGAAATTACGTTCCTTAATGCTCGACATGCTCGTCGGTGTTGATATTGTTGATCCCGAGACAGGCGAAATCCTGCTCAAGAAAAAGAAAAAAATTACAGAAGAAATCCTCGAAAAAATTAAGGACGAATCTTTAAGGCACATCACCCTGAGTGATAAAAAGGCCCAGGAAAAAATCGACCATGTTGAGGTTTTCCATAAAGAACAGGTGGATATCCTGCAAACGATCTACGATGAAAAAGTCGGGCGTCTGAAGCGGGGTGACGAGTTGCCTCCGGGCGTGATTAAGTTAGTCAAAGTCCTCGTTGCGATGAAAAGGAAGTTGCAAGTCGGCGATAAAATGGCCGGGCGGCATGGAAACAAAGGGGTTGTTTCCCGAATTCTTCCGGAAGAAGATATGCCTTATCTGCCGGACGGCACTCCGGTTGAAATTGTATTGAACCCTTTGGGGGTGCCGTCGCGCATGAACGTGGGACAAATTTTAGAAACGCATTTGGGTTGGGCTGCGCACGAACTGGGTGTGCATTTTGCCACCCCGGTTTTTGACGGCGCGACAGAAAAAGAAGTGAAGTCCATGCTCCGGGATGCGAATCTTCCGGAGAGCGGTCAGAGCATCTTGTATGACGGTAGAAGTGGTGAACCGTTTAAGCGGCCGGTGACCGTGGGCAAGATGTACATACTCAAACTGCACCATCTTGTTGACGATAAAATTCATGCCAGATCCATCGGCCCGTATTCCCTGGTCACGCAACAACCCTTGGGTGGAAAAGCGCAATTCGGTGGCCAGCGTTTAGGAGAAATGGAGGTCTGGGCACTTCAAGCCTATGGCGCGGCTTCGATCCTTCAGGAATTTTTAACGGTGAAATCCGATGATGTGCCGGGTCGTTCGCGTATCTATGAAGCAATTGTCAAGGGAGAGCACTTCCTGGAATCCGGTCTTCCTGAATCGTTCAACGTACTCATTAAAGAATTGCAAAGTTTAGGACTTGATGTGGAACTGATCCCGGTTGGCGGTTGAGGCATGTGGCTGAGTTGCATGTTTGCTTCCCAGAGATCAATTCATCGGCCTAAAGTGGAGAAGCTAACCTTAAGGGTTTGGAGGTTTGATGCAAACAATCGATAAGGTTGAAACAGCAAAGAGTTTTTTTGATAAATCTAAGAGCCCGGTTTCTTTTGATGCGATCCGGATTCGGATTGCTTCAAGTGAAAAGATCCGCTCGTGGTCTTACGGCGAAGTGAAAAAGCCGGAAACGATCAACTACCGCTCTTTTAAACCGGAACGGGACGGACTGTTTTGTGCCCGTATTTTTGGTCCGGTGAAAGATTGGGAGTGTAATTGCGGAAAATATAAACGCATGAAACATCGCGGCATCGTCTGTGATAAATGCGGTGTGGAAGTCATTCAGTCCAAGGTGCGTCGTGAGCGCATGGGACACATTGAATTGGCGTCTCCCGTGGCCCATATTTGGTTTTTGAAAGGTATTCCGAGCCGGATTGCGATTTTACTGGACGTGACCCTCAAGTTGCTCGAACGCGTACTTTATTTTGAAAACTACATTGTAGTTGATCCAAAAGACACGGATTTGCAAAAAAAAGATATTATTACCGAAGATCAGTATTGTAGCCTAATAGAAGAGCACGGCCCGGGCAGTTTCGCGGCTGAAATGGGTGCGGAAGCGATTCGGGAGATTTTAAAAGACATTGATCTGGATGCACTGTGGGAAGATTTGCAGCAGAAACTGGCGGACTCGACTTCCGCAGCCGCACAGAAAAAATTAACAAAACGCCTCAAAGTCGTGGAGTCTTTCCGGCAGTCGGGCAACTTGCCGGAATGGATGATTCTGGATGTCGTGCCCGTGCTTCCGCCCGAACTCAGACCCTTGGTGCCGCTTGACGGAGGCCGCTTCGCCACATCGGATTTGAATGACCTCTACCGGCGCGTGATCAACCGAAATAATCGTCTCAAACGGCTGCTGGAGCTGAAGGCGCCCTCTATCATTATTCGAAATGAAAAAAGGATGTTGCAGGAATCTGTGGATGCCCTGTTTGATAACGGGCGGCGCGGACGGGCGATTCGCGGGCCGAACAAACGTCCTTTAAAATCACTTTCCGATATGTTGAAAGGAAAGCAGGGTCGTTTCCGGCAAAACCTGCTTGGAAAACGGGTTGATTATTCAGGACGTTCGGTGATTGTGGTGGGGCCTGAGTTAAAACTCCATCAATGCGGTCTTCCAAAAAAAATGGCGCTTGAACTTTTTAAACCTTTTATTTATCACAAACTGGAAGAGCGCGGTGAAGTGACAACCATCAAGAGCGCCAAAAAGCTGGTGGAAAGGGAAAGCCCGGAAGTTTGGGATATTTTGGATGAAGTCATTCGCGAGCACCCCGTGCTTTTAAATCGTGCACCCACATTGCACCGTTTGGGTATTCAAGCCTTTGACCCCGTGCTTGTGGAAGGCAAGGCGATCCGTCTGCATCCTCTGGTTTGCTCCGCGTTTAATGCGGATTTCGATGGAGATCAGATGGCGGTTCATTTGCCGCTTTCGATCGAAGCGCAGATTGAAGCCCGTGTTTTGATGATGTCCATCAACAATGTGCTTTCCCCCGCAAGCGGCCAGCCCATCATGGTGCCTTCTCAGGATATGATTCTGGGTTGTTACTGGCTGACGAAGGAACGCCCCGGTGCAAAGGGTGAGGGCAAGGTTTTTTCCGGACCGGAAGAAGTACGGATTGCCTATGATCATGGTATGGTTGAAGAACATGCGCGTATCAAGGTCAAGCTGGATGGAATATTAGTGGAGACAACCGTGGGCCGCGTGATTTTTAGTGAAATCCTACCCGCCGAAACGCCTTTTTCCGCAGCAAACCGGACTTTGAATAAAAAGGCCTTAATCAAGCTGATTTTTGACGCCTATCGCAAGGCGGGACATCGTGAAACCGTTGCATTTTTAGACCGTGTGAAAGAAACGGGTTTTACTTACGCAACACGCGCCGGGATTTCCATTTGCATTGATGATATGCATATTCCCAGCAAAAAAGAAGCCTTGATCTTGCAAGCCAATAAAGAGGTGAGTGAGATTGAAGAACAGTATGCGAACGGGCTGATTACCAATGGAGAGCGTTACAACAAGGTCGTTGATATTTGGGCGCATGTCACGGATGTTGTGGCCAATGAAATGATGAAGGAGTTGTCCGAAGTCGAGATCACTGCCGAAGCGGGTGAAGCCGGAAAGCCGAACCGGACGAAGTTTAATTCAATTTACATGATGGCGGATTCGGGTGCCAGAGGCAGCGCGCAACAGATTCGGCAGTTGGGCGGCATGCGGGGTTTGATGGCGAAACCGTCGGGTGAAATTATTGAAACCCCCATTACGGCGAACTTCAGGGAAGGCCTGACCGTGCTTCAGTATTTTATTTCGACGCACGGTGCGAGAAAGGGTTTGGCGGATACGGCGTTAAAAACCGCAAATTCCGGCTATCTCACCCGGCGCTTGGTTGATATTTCGCAGGATGTCATTGTGAAAATGCTCGACTGCGGTACGCCGGACAGCATTTCGGTGACAGCCCTTGTCGAGGGGGGGGAAGTGATTGAACCTCTGGAAGAACGTATCTTGGGCCGGGTTGCCGCAGAGGATATTCTTGATCCGATTACGGGAGAGCTGATTTGTCCTGCGAATCATGATCTGAATGAGGAGCGGACGCAGACGATTGTTGATTCCGGGATTGACCGGGTAAAGATTCGTTCTACTTTGACTTGTCAGGCCAGATGGGGCGTTTGTGCGAAGTGTTATGGTCTTGATCTTTCGCGCGGCGAGGAAGTGGAGTTGGGCGAGGCAGTGGGTGTGATTGCCGCGCAATCCATTGGGGAGCCGGGCACGCAGTTGACGATGCGGACCTTTCATATCGGAGGAACCGCCAGTAAGGTCATTGAGCAGACCACCTTGGAAGCGAAAAATGCCGGTGTTGTGAAATACTTGCAACTGGTTACCGTTCGGGATAAAGCGGGTGATAGGATTGTGATGAACCGAAACGGTAAAATCGCCATCTATGATGAAACCGGTCGTGAAAAAGAAAAATATTCGGTTGTTTACGGCGCAAAAATTAAGGTTGAAGAAAATGCAAAGGTTGAAGCCGGTCAAAGATTGGTCGAATGGGATCCGTATTCTCTTTCAATCCTGACAGAAGTCGGTGGAAAAATTGCGATGGGGGATGTGGTTGAAGGCATAACCATGCGGGAGGAAGTGGACGAAATCACAGGGCTTGCCCGCCGTGTGATTGTTGATTATCCCGGGTCCATGCGCCCGCGTATCTCGATCAAGGACAAGTCGGGTCGGACTGCGAAACTACTTTCGACGGGTTTGGTCGCCCGGTACCTGCTTCCTGCCGGCGCGCACATTTTTGTTGAAAAGGGACAGGAGGTCAGTCCGGGCGATATTTTGGCGAAAATTCCGCGGGAAACAACGAAGACGAAGGATATTACCGGCGGTTTGCCGCGTGTCGCAGAATTATTTGAGGCCAGGAAACCGAAAGAACAGGCCTTGATCTCGGAAATCGACGGTACGGTTGAATACGGCGGTTTTGTCAAGGGCATGCGTAAAGTGATTGTCCGGAATGAAATGGGTGATACACGGGAATATTTTATTCCAAAAGGCAAACATGTCAATGTGCACGAAGGCGATTGGGTGGGCGCCGGAGAACCTTTGATGGATGGTTCGGCCAACCCGCATGACATTCTTGATGTCTTGGGGCCAAAGGCCTTGCAACAGTATCTTGTGGATGAAGTTCAGGAGGTTTACCGTCTGCAGGGGGTTTCCATTAATGACAAACATATCGAAATTATTGTGCGTCAAATGTTGCGCCGGGTGAAGATTGAAGAATCCGGTGACACGGGTTTCCTGATGGGGGCTCAAGTGGATAAATTTGCTTTTGCAGAAGAAAATGAAAAAGTCATGAGCAAAGGCGGCCAACCCGCGATTGGGAAGCCGATTTTGCTGGGGATTACAAAAGGTGCGCTTGCGACAGACAGTTTCATCTCTGCGGCCTCATTTCAGGAAACAACCCGTGTCTTAACAGAAGCCGCAATCAGCGGAAAGGTCGATTCTTTGATGGGTTTAAAAGAAAACGTGATTGTGGGTCGTCTCATTCCGGCCGGAACGGGTCCATCGCGGTATCGCGAGGTGTATGCCCGTTTGCCGGAATCGGAATCAGTTCCGGAAATAGATGCGGATGCCCCTGCTTATTCGGAAGAAAATGCGGGGAGTGAATTGCCCGGTAAAACTGCTTGACATGCAAAGACCTTTTCCATATAATGCCAAAGTTTTGGGGGTAGAAAAAAATAATTATGCCTACAATCAATCAACTCATAAAAAAAGGTCGACTCAAATCGCAATCGAAGACCAAGAGTCCCGCCTTAAAAAAGTCCCCGCAGCGAAGAGGTGTTTGCGTGCGTGTTTATACCACCACCCCTAAAAAACCGAATTCCGCTTTGAGGAAGGTTGCCCGTGTCCGTTTGACGAACGGCATTGAGGTGACGTCTTATATTCCGGGTGTCGGGCATAATTTGCAGGAACATTCCATCGTATTGGTCCGAGGTGGAAAAGTGAAGGATTTGCCGGGTGTGCGCTATCATATTGTGCGAGGGGCATTAGATACTGTGGGTGTCGCGGATCGGAAGCAGGGGCGCTCCAAATACGGGGCTAAAACGCCTAAATAGGCTCGTGGGTATTCATACTCGAAGTAGGTTTAAATGTCGAGAAGAAGCGTAACAATCAAGAGAGAAGTCCTTCCGGATCCCCGTTTTGGGGATCGTCTTATTTCTAAGTTCATCAGCTTACTGATGCGGGGTGGAAAGCGGAGCATTGCCGAGTCAATCTGTTACGGGGCTTTTGACCAAATCCAGGAAAAAACAGGTTCGGATCCTTTGACTGTTTTTAAAGCAGCGGTTGATAATGTTAAGCCTCGGGTTGAAGTGAAATCCCGCCGAGTAGGCGGTGCTTCTTATCAGGTTCCCGTCGAAATTCATCAGAACCGGCGTGTGACCTTGGCCTTGCGTTGGATTACGCGTTATGCGCGACAGCGGTCGGGCCGGACCATGCGGGATAAGTTGGCGGGTGAATTGTTGGATGCCTCGACAAATGCGGGTGCCGCTGTGAAAAAAAGGGAAGATACGCATCGCATGGCAGATGCGAATAAAGCGTTCGCCCATTATCGTTGGTAAATAAAGATTTGTTTGTATTGGGAGGGGTATGTACTTTTGCCGCTCCTATTTTTTTTCTAAATTCAGTAAAGGAACTGCACCGTGTCTCGGGAATACGCATTAGATAAAACGCGGAATATCGGCATTATGGCCCATATTGATGCGGGCAAGACGACCACGACGGAGCGTATTCTTTATTATACGGGCGTCACGCATCGTATTGGTGAAGTACATGAAGGCAATGCCACGATGGATTGGATGGAGCAAGAGCGGGAGCGGGGCATTACCATTACTTCTGCGGCCACGACCTGTATTTGGAAAAATCACCGTATTAATATTATTGATACCCCGGGCCATGTGGATTTCACAATTGAGGTCGAGCGATCTCTGCGCGTGCTGGATGGAGCGGTCGCGGTTTTTGACTCCGTGCAGGGGGTCGAACCGCAATCGGAGACGGTTTGGCGGCAAGCGGATCGTTATGGTGTGCCGCGCATTGCGTTTATGAATAAAATGGATCGCATGGGGGCTGATTTTTATGCAGGTGTTCAGACCATGGTCGATCGTTTGGGGGCTGTGCCGGTTCCGGTTCAAATTCCTATCGGCAGGGAAGCCGAGTTTAGGGGGTCTATTGATCTGATCGAAATGCGGGGTGTTTTTTTTGATGATGAAACTTTGGGCGCGAAATTTGTTGTTGGTGAAATTCCAGAAGACCTGAAAGAAGCGGCTCAAGAATATCGAGAGAAGTTGATTGAAGCGATTGCTGATTTTGATGATGCTGTGATGGAAAAATACCTTGAAGGGACTCCGGTGACTTCCGAAGAAATTATTTCCGCGCTTCGGAAGGGAACCTTGTCTATGGAAATTGTCCCGGTCTTGTGCGGCTCGGCCTTTAAGAATAAAGGCGTTCAACTTTTGATTGATGCAATTATCGACTTTCTGCCTTCTCCTGCGGATGTGCCGCCGGTGAAGGGTATTGATTCAAAGTCGGGTGATGAAATTGAGCGGGAAGCGGATGATGAGGCTTCTTTTTCTGCGCTGGCGTTTAAGATTATGGCCGATTCTTTTGTGGGGCAACTCACTTTCTTTCGAGTCTATTCCGGTGTTTTGAAAGCAGGGTCTTACGTTTATAACTCGACAAAAGGCTCAAAGGAGCGCATCGGTCGTATTTTGAAAATGCATGCCGACAAGCGGGAAGATGTGCAGGAAGTTCGGACGGGTGATATTGCTGCGGCTGTGGGTTTGAAGGGAACCAAGACCGGTGATACTTTGTGTGAGGAAAAACAACCGGTTTTGTTGGAAGTGATGACCTTTCCTGAGCCCGTGATTTCATTGGCGATTGAGCCGAAGACCAAAGCGGATCAGGAAAAATTAGGTCTGTCCCTTCAAAAGCTTTGTCATGAAGACCCTTCATTGCGGGTTTCGACGGATGAAGAAACCATGCAGACCATTATTTCGGGTATGGGTGAGCTGCATCTCGAAATTATTGTCGATCGTCTGAAACGCGAATTTAAGGTTGACGCCAATGTTGGGAAACCGCAAGTGGCTTATCGTGAGACGATTCAGGGTGTTGCGGAGGCGGAGGGCAAGTATGTCCGGCAGACCGGGGGTCGCGGTCAATATGGTCATTGCTGGTTGAAAGTCGAACCGCAGGAGCCGGGAAAAGAATTGGAGTTTGTGAATAATATTGTGGGCGGAGTGATTCCCAGAGAATTTATTGCCCCTGTGGAGAAAGGTGTGCGCGAGGCAAGTACTTCCGGGGTTGTTGCGGGTTATCCCATGATAGATATAAAGGTTACGCTTTTTGACGGTTCATACCATGATGTGGATTCATCCGAAACGGCATTTAAGATTGCAGGTTCAATGGCGTTTAAAGCTGCGAGCAAAAAAGCCGATCCGGTTTTGTTGGAGCCGATTATGGATTTGGAGGTTGTTGTCCCTGAGGAATACATGGGGGACGTGATTGGTCGTTTGAGTTCAAAACGCGGGAAGATTTTGGGGATGACGATGCGCGGTGGAGCGCAGGTTGTCTCTGCGCTCGTTCCGCTCGCGGAAATGTTTGGTTATGCGACGGATCTGAGGTCCATGACGCAGGGGCGCGGTGTATTTTCGATGCAGTTTTCTCGCTATGAAGCGGTTCCCAAAATTATTTCAGATGAGATCGTTGCAAAAAATCAGGGGGCCTAAACCGAGCATTTTCGATTTGTTTGTTAAAGAAATCATTATCCGGGGTTAGCTAGGGAAAGAGTCGGAGGAGAGAGAAATGGGTAAGGCGAAGTTTGAGCGGACGAAGCCGCACGCAAATATCGGGACAATTGGTCATGTAGATCACGGGAAGACCACCCTGACCTCGGCAATCACAAAAGTAT
>JALUVJ010000039.1 GCA_027020665.1 Nitrospira sp. | reverse complement strand
ATCCCATCGTGGGCGGGAATACCGAATCCGCACGCCTGATCCGTCAGGCCATCGCCATTGCCGTCGATCAGGAAGAATCGATCGCCATCTTTCGAAATGGCCGGGGCATCGCCATGCAGGGGCCGTTGCCGCCCGGCATCTTCGGTTATCTCGAAGGCGAAGCGGGCATCAACCCTTACGTTTATGATTGGGTCGATGGCAAACCCAAAAGAAAACCGATTGAGGCCGCCCGGAAACTTTTGGCCGAGGCCGGTTATCCGAATGGACGGCATAAAGAAACGGGAAAGCCGTTGATCATTCACTTTGATACGACCGGCACGGGGCCGGAGGTAAAGGCCAATTTTGATTGGATGCGCAAACAATTTGAAAAACTTCAGATTCAACTGGTCATCCGCAATACCGACTACAACCGTTTTCAAGATAAGATGTTAAAAGGCACCGCACAAATGTTTCAGTGGGGCTGGAACGCCGACTACCCCGATCCTGAAAACTTCCTGTTTTTGCTCTACGGACCCAATGCCAAAGCCCGTAAAAACGGTGAAAATGCGGCGAACTATGCCAACCCGCGTTTTGATGCCCTCTTTGAAAAAATGAAAAATATGGAAAACAGCCCTAAACGGCAGGAAATCATCAACGAAATGGTCGACATTGTCCGGCGTGATGTGCCTTGGGTTTCCGGGTTTCACCCAAAACAGTTTGGTTTGTATCATGCCTGGCAGGGCAATATTAAACCCAATCTGATGGCTAACAATACCTTGAAATATAAAAAGATAGATCCGGTCTTGCGCAGTGCAAAACGGGCGGAATGGAACAAGCCCCGCTGGTGGCCGCTGGCTGTCATTGCGGCCCTCTTTTTTGCCGGAACGGCGCCGGCCATCATAAGTTACCGTAAAAAAGAACGAGGAATTTGACGCCATGCTAAGCTACATCATCCGGCGCAGCCTTTATGCCGTCCCGATTTTAATCGGGGTGAACCTGCTGACCTTTTTGCTCTTTTTTGTTGTGAATACGCCCGATGACATGGCGCGCCTTCATCTCGGAATGAAGCGGGTCACTCCGGAGGCCATTGAAAAGTGGAAGGCCGATCATGGTTATGATAAACCCGTTGCATTCAATGCCCAGGCGGAAGGCATGGGGAAATTGACTCAGACCATCTTTTTTGAAAAATCCCTGCGCCTTTTTTTATTTGATTTCGGTTTTGCGGACGACGGCCGCAATATCGGCGCGGACATCCGTGAACGCATGTGGCCCAGCCTGGCCATTGCCGTGCCGAGCCTCATTGTCGGACTTTTTGTGAATATTACCGTTGCAATGCTCATTGCTTTTTTCCGTGCAAGCTATATCGACACCTGGGGCGTCGTCATTGCCGTGGCGATGATGTCGATTTCGTCGCTCTTTTACATTATCGGCGGCCAATTTTTATTCAGCAAAATGTTTCGATTGGTGCCCATTTCCGGTTATGATACGGGCTTTCATGCGATTAAATTTCTGATTTTACCCGTCATCATAGGGCTGATCAGCGGTATCGGCAGCGGCACTCGCTGGTATCGCAGCATCTTTCTCGAAGAAATCGGAAAAGACTACGTGCGCACGGCCCGCGCCAAAGGGCTCTCCGAGCTGCGTGTACTCTTCACACATGTCTTGCGAAACGCCCTTGTGCCGATTTTAACCGGAGTGGTCGTCATTATTCCCCTGCTTTTTATGGGCAGCCTCGTTACCGAATCTTTTTTCAGTATTCCCGGCTTGGGCAGTTATACCATCGATGCCATCAACAGCCAGGATTTCAGCATCGTTCGTGCGATGGTGTTTTTAGGCTCGGTGCTCTACATTTTGGGGCTCATTCTGACGGATATTTCTTATACCTGGGTCGATCCCAGGGTGCGGCTGTAAGGGATATTCCGGCAAACCTGCGCCTCTTCGAATGGCACAATGTGTGGCACGCCATAAATTAAAATACCCGACACGCAGGCGGAAAAGCGGCTCTTATGAATTCGCCACTTTTCCGATGATCTTATTCAGGAAATTTTCGCGCGGCAACAAGCCGATGGAGCGTCTTTTTCGGATGCCCAATTGATAGAGTTTTGCGATGGTTTCGGGATGACTCGCGTTAAATTTCAAACCTCTGTAAAAAGCGGCGATGGCATCCCGTTTATTGCCGTTTTTGAGATGCACCAGTCCCAAATGATAGTGTAATTGTGCCCGGAAACTTTCCTGTTTGACGGCGGATTCGCATAATGCCAGACCCGAAATGACCTTGTTTTCGGCCATGGCCAGTGAAACCCCCAGGGCCGAAAGCATAAGAGGCGGCAGGGGGGCTACGGTGGCGGCTTTGTGTCGTTTTTCAGCTTCGCTCAAAATCTCCAGTGCGGATTGCCATTGTTTTTTCTTAATATAAGCCAAACCCAGTTCCAAATATTCATCTTGTGTCATGGGTCACCCTTTATGAGGAAGTCCTGATTAAATCCGAATTGAATTTTTGCATCGAAAAAACAATGCATGACTTAATCGGAGCTTCCATAAGTTTTTATGAGTCAAAATAACTTTTTTAAATCCGGATATCTGGAAAAAGGTACCGCGAAGTCGGCAATTGGTCAATGCGGGAAGCGGCAAGCCGATCCTTTATTTCAGGCAAAATCAAGGATCGCCCCGGCACAAACAGGACTACAAAAAGATCAAGGTGCGAGATGCAGGCGGGTTTCAATGGATGCGATGAGCGGCAAATTGTCGTCGTTAAAGTCCACCAAACGGTCCAGATCGTAATAAAGCGCGGCGATGACACGGTAAGCACCGGGTGAATCGCCGAGTTTGACCTGCACTTTTTCAGTGGCGCCGGCGCGGATGGCCGGATGCAGTGTATCGGATGCGGCGCCGAGGCCGGGATGCACGGTGTAAACGGCCAGAGGACGGCCTTTTTTTGTAGAATCCAAGAGCACGGTGCCGTCAGGGCCTTGAATTTTTACATGTAACAAGACCGCCCTTGGGGCGTGTCCCGTGGGCAGGGAGTGTCCCGCGCCGCTATTGGTTACGCCGATTTGAAGCTGTGTCGGGTCTGCGGGGTTTTGTACGACAGACAAAGTTGCCGCTTTTTTCAGCATGGAATGGGAGTGTCCGCCTGCAAAAAGATGTCTGCCGATTATGCGTTTGGGGCGATCGGAAAAAATTTCTGAAAAAAGCCGGACATCACGTGGCATGTGGCAGCTTTGGCAGGTACGATTGTCTTGCGGCGCAAAGTCGTTTTTCCATTCTAAAAAAGTCTGCTGTGCCGGGGCGGAATAATCGGTTTGATGACAGGCGGCGCAAAGCTCTGCGGAGCGGGCTTCTGTAAAAAGCGGGTCTTGCACAGTCGGATGCGGTGCAGAGAGATCATATTTTCCGCGCACGTTGCCTTCCTGATCCAGGTGGCAGCTGGCACAGGTCACACCGTCAAGACGGTTTTTATCCCGTAATTTCGGGGCGGAAACTTCGCCCGGCCCTTGAAGAATGCGGCTGGGCGCGTGACAGGATCGGCAGGCGTCTTGTTTTTCTTTCGGTTGTTTGGCAATCGTGGCGACCACAATGGGCGAAACAAAAGCCAAATGCTCCGGAGAGGAATTCGCGTAAAAATCCCGCTGTAAATCCGGCAGGTGAATCAATTCGCCGTCCGGCCCCGGCCAGGGGCCGGTGTGGAAATCGGCCCCTTCACCAAAAATCATTTCTTTGTAAATTTTTTTATGACAGGCGCTGCACATGATGGTTTTTGTGGCGTCGCCGTCCCGAAAAATTGTTTTGGCCTTCACCATCTGCGCCGTAATGTGCGTGCGTTTTTTGTCTTTAATGCGAATGACATCTTCCTCTACCAAGGTTGTGTGGCCGTTGGCTTCAATGACCAAGTCATAATAGCCGGGTGCAATGGCATTCACCTGAAAATCTTCACCGACGGCCAAACGCATGACATGTATAACTTCGCCAAAGGCCTTGATTTTGACCTTGTAATGCGTTGCCCCCGCGCCGGGATCGAAATGCACGGTGCCGCTTAAGGTGCTGTGTTTGGAAGGATGCATCTTGGAATGGATTTCAAAGGCGGGAATAAGTTGCGCGAACACCGGGGGCCTCGGCATCGGGGTGAGCAGTAATGCCGAAAAAATAATAAAGAGATATGCGGATCGTGTCAGCAAGTTCTTAAAATCCCGAATACAAATGAAGGGTTTCTAATTAACACAGCTTTGCTTTCTTTTTCAAGAGAAGCCTGATCCAGTCCGAGGGGAATAGGTGTTGACTAAAAGCTTGTGCTTCCAAATAATGAGGCAAGACAAAGACCGGAATCCAAACCTGTTACAATGATGTCTTTCTTCGAACGAAGGCGTTTCTTGAAAAATACAGACTGTTCAAAAAAGTGTAGGGTATTGAAATATTTTTCGGCCGGCGCGGGACTCATGCTTACACTGCTCTGGTTTCAGGCCGGGTGTACGCCGAAAGAAAAGGAAGCGGAAACCGATGCGGATCTTGCACAGGCGGAACAAGCCTATACAGCGGGAAATTATACGCAGGCCGTCACCCTTGCCGAGACGGCGCTTCAAAAAAAGCCGGATACCCTGCCTGCGCTGCGATTGAAAGTCCGGGCGAAGGTGGCGCTGGATCATGTCGCCGCAGCCTTGGACACACACGCAGAGATCGAAAAAACCTTTCCTGAACTTTCGTCGCCGCTCCTGCATGAAATTATTCTTGCGATCATTCAAACATCCCTGGAAAATGAAAACTACTTTGTGCGCAGTGCCGCGGTAAAAGCCGTCGGGGAAATGGGGGATCCCGAGATATTGCCGTTGATCATTCCCGGCATGCGGGATCAGGCGGCTTTTGTCCGATTTTTTACGGTGGAATCCTTTGGACAAGTCGAAGGCCCGGACTTTTTGAAACTCATTATGGCCGCGGGGCAAGACCCCGACGGCATGGTGCGCGTGGCCGCCGTGAAGGTTTTGACGCAACTGGGCAAAACCTACCAAGGGCTTGAAGTCAATAAGTTGTTGGCGACCTTTGCAACAGATTCCGACCCCACCGTCCGGCTTTTGGCGCTGTCCGCACGTTCAAAAAATGGGGATGAGGCGGCTTTTTTTCAAATCGTCTCCGAAATTACAACACTGCCGAACGAGGCGCAGATTGCGGTTGTTGCCGCACTGGGCGGAAGCGGCAACCCGGACGCCATCCCGCTGATTAAGGCTTACAGCGGCAATGCCGACCGTATATTGAGGATGTCCGCCATGGAAGCAATGGGCACCATCGCTTCGGATCAATTTCTGCCGCAACTGGAAAAGGGGCTCAATGATGAAGATGCCGCCGTACGAGGGGCGGCCTTAACTTCCTTGGGAAAATTGGGAGATAAAAAAGCCGTTCCGCGCATTGAAAAGTATCTGAAAGATCCCAGCCCGATCGTGCGGCTTTCTGCGGCTGAAGCTCTCAGGCGGCTCGGCCAAAACCGTCTTGCCGTTTATGAAAATGCCTTAAAAGATCCCGACTATGGCGTGCGGCATTTTGCCGTGAGTTCGCTCAGAAGAATTTGGGGGATGGAAGGCTTGCCTTTGGTGCGGCTTGCCTTAAAAGACGAAGCCCCGCGCGTCCGCACGGCGGCGATACGCGCCATCGGGGAAATCGGCGGCGCGGAAAGTTTGTCATTGCTCAAAAACAGCATGAAAGATCCCGACTTGGCCGTGCGCACCTACGCGGCGGGCAATACCGGACGGCTCATAAACAAAATCGCGGGCAAGCCCTTAAAAAGCTTAAAGGGGGATTAAAACCGGCTGATCGGCCGTTTTAAGATGCAAAAATAGGGAAATTCCGCTTTGGGGTGATGTGTGACATGCACCAATTCCCAGCCTTCTTTCCCCAAAAAATTCAACTGATTATCAATTTGAACCGCAGCTAAATGCTCCGCTTTGTATTCCCATTTTGTCATGGTTTTCCTTTGGCCGCCGTTGTATTTTTGAAGTCTTACGCGCTGTGACCTCAATGTGTTTATTGTAGTGGAGATAAAAAAAGTCTGCCAGCATTTTTATTGCGCAGCGTCCCTCATTGTTACCGTATCCCAAATAAAAAATCGTCCGATTCTCTCGATCGGTTTTTCTTGACATCACGGGGTGTGATATTGATACTTCGTATCGTGCACTCGGACAAGGCACCCTTCTCAAAAAATAAGGGATAACGTGAAACAATATTTAGACTTGGTTCGTCATATTCTTGAGAACGGCGAACAAAAACGCGACCGGACGGGAACGGGGACGCGCTCGGTTTTTGGTTGTCAAAGCAAGTACGATCTGCGGCAGGGGTTTCCGCTTTTAACCACAAAAAAAGTACTCTTTCCGGCCGTTGTGTATGAGCTGTTGTGGTTTTTAAAAGGTGCGACCAACATCAACGAAGACTTAAAAAGTCATACGCCCATCTGGAATGCCTGGGCTGATGACGCGGGAGAACTGGGCCCGATTTACGGATATCAATGGCGCAAGTGGGAAAAATTTGTCTGGAACAAAAAAACAAAGGCCTACCAAAAAATCCATGTGGATCAGATTCAAAATGCTATCGATCTTATCAAAAACGATCCCGATTCCCGTCGCATTATTGTCAGCGCCTGGAACGCCGGCGATCTCGACCGCATGGCGCTGCCGCCTTGTCATGCTTTTTTTCAGTTTTATGTCATCAATGGCCGTCTCGACTGCCAGCTTTACCAACGCTCTGCGGATATCGCTTTGGGGGTTCCTTTCAACATCGCAAGTTATGCCTTGCTGATGACCCTCGTTGCAGGCGAATGCAACTTGATTCCGGGGGTTTTCACGCATACCCTGGGGGATGCGCACATCTACGATAACCATGTTGCAGGTTTAAAAGAACAGCTCAAGCGCAGACCTAAAACACCGCCGGAAATCAAGGTTGTGCAGAAACCCGTGCTTGAGATTACATTTGACGACATTGAGCTTTGCAATTACCAACACCATCCTTTTATTAAATTCCCCATCGCGGTCTAAAAAATGAGCCTGTCTTTCAACGTGATCGCCGCGATTGATTTACAACGCGGCATCGGCAAAGGCGGGGGCCTGCCTTGGCATTTGCCGGGTGACATGAAACATTTTAAAATACGAACCACAACAACACGCAACCCGGAAAAACAAAATGCCGTGATGATGGGCCGCAAAACCTGGGACTCGATTCCCGAAAAATTTCGGCCTTTGCCCGACAGGATCAACCTTGTTTTAACGCAAAATCCGCAGCAAAGATTTCCTCCCGGCGTGCTTTTCGCCCGGTCGCTCAAAACAGGGTTTTCTCTTTTGGGACACACGCCCGATTGTGAAGGCATTTTTGTCATCGGAGGGGCGCACGTTTTTGAAGCGGCCCTGCAGATGTCCTGCTGTGAGAAACTATACCTTACACAAATCAACACAAGCTTTGAGTGCGATACCTTTTTCCCTGACTTCGAGGGCCGATTTAAGCGCAAGACCGTCTCCGAAACCTTTTGGGAAAACGGAATTTCCTATTGTTTTTCAGAGTATGAACAGCGCGTTAGGCCATCGATGCAAGACTGAAATGTATTGGAATTGACGGCTTCATTTTTCCTCACGGTGTTCAATAATTCCCCAGTTCTCTTGTTTAGTACCGGTAGAAAATCCGAAGACATTGATTTTTAAGCGTTTCTTCTCCCCTCGTCTAAGCTGAATTCGGCACTTTTTTTGCTTCGTTATCAAGGACGCATCGCATGCGATTGGAAGCAAATCTGGGTCTGTTCGCATTCAAAATTAATCTGAGGGTCTTTAAACGCACACCCCCGGTTAAAGAAAACAGGGGGGCACACCATATTCATTATTCATTCGAAATACGGGAACACAACAGATCCCATCCGGTGGCATGTGAAATCATCCACTTCGGCATGAACATGACATAAAGGAAGGTCTGATTAAGCCTGTCTTGAAAAAACAGGAAACGGCTTGATTGGCGCTTCTTTTAAGGAGGGGTCAAGATGAAATTTGCAAAAAGCATACAAGCTGTCATCGGCATGGCGACTGCGCTTCTTTTTCTCTGTGTGACTTTCCCGTCCCAAGCCACTGAAATAAAGTTCCTGAAAGTGAAATACGGCAAGTCTCAAGAACAGATGGGAGAGGCCGTTAAAGATGCGGCATGGCTCCGTTGGAACAAAGGAAAAATACAGGAAGAAACCGGACGCTTCATTCAAGATGGGGCACAGGCAGGAAAGATCTCACAAGAGGCGCTCGGCAGCGGCATTGCCGCTACGGCCCATCTTGATTGGGCCTTGATGGAAAAACAAGCTCAACTTGGTGCGGCGATTGTAAAAATTACGGATATTGCAAACAAAGAAGCCGCGATCACCGGTCC
Organism: Nitrospira sp.; assembly: GCA_027020665.1. Lineage (GTDB taxonomy): Bacteria > Nitrospirota > Nitrospiria > SBBL01 > JAADHI01 > JAADHI01. The sequence goes on along the minus strand of JALUVJ010000039.1, from coordinate 53,137 downwards.
TGAGCGCATTCAGGAACGACTTGGGGCCGTCATTGCTTCCGGCGCCCTCAAGGCGTGGGATATTGATCAAAGGGTCCGATTGTCCGACAGGATTGATGCGGGCATACGGCAGGAAAAAGCGGGCCGGGACATACAAAATCAGGCCCAAGTCAATTGGACGACAGGCATGATGGCCCAAGTTGCTTATGCCAGCCTTGAAGGCGACCGGAATCAAAGCATTTCAAAATCCATGATTGCTTTGCTTCGCAAGAATAAAGCCTTTGAAGATGAACGAAATTTTCGTCTGGCCCTAACCCTGATCGAAAATGAAACAAAACAACCCCTGTCGCAGCTTTTCCCCGGGGTTTCAAATGCCGGAGAAGGCTCCTCAGTGCAATTTACAAAAGGCGGGCTGGGCGGATTTGCGGAATACGGGGCTTTCAGTCTTCTTGCCTTCTTCTATGTCGGATGGGTCTTTTCCTGGGTTGTCAAACACCTTGAGTATTACCGGGAACCTGAAGAAGAAATCCCCTGGGAATTTCCGAAAGCGGCTTAAGTCAGCAAATGGGGAGGCTCCCCGGTACAATCACGCGATTGCCGGGGGGCCTGCAAAGGGGATCGTCGCGAGGGAGAGGATTGATGAATACGGAAGGGACACTCGATTTCCAGATCGCCTTAGAGCAGCGTGTTGCAAAGATTTACCAGCGTATCGCAGATCAATTTTCACATCAAAGAGAACCCCTGTGCGAAAAAGCCGTGTTATGGAAAAAACTTGCGCGGGATGAGCGGAAACATGCCGCCTTGCTTAAGATCGAAAAAGCACTCTTGCAAAGCGGCACACGGGTGATGCATCCGGTTGAAATCACGCACGAAACAAAGCAAAAAATTGAGGCGATGCTCTCAAAATACGAAAAGCAAATTTCAGGGGGGATCAATGAAGCGCAAGCCTTTCAAATATTAAAAGACCTTGAAACCTGCGATGAACACATCTTTCTCCCGCTGCTCCAGGCAACGGATTCTAAATTATTAAGCCGGTTTGCCCGCCGTTCCGAAACCTGTCAAGCGCATGAAAAGCGGGTTCGGGACATTTTGCGGCAGAATCAATAACAAGAGGCGCAAAGCTTCAAACAATCAAAAAAAGGAACAGAGCGATGTTTGATACGAAACCGTTAAAAGCGGAAAAACCCCGGGAACCGCTTCCAAGGCCCCCGGAAATCAAGGCCCGACTGGATGAACATATTGTCGGGCAGGAACGTGCAAAAAAAATCCTTTCGGTCGCCATTTACAATCACTATAAACGGATTTACCTGCACGAAGCCGATGCGCATTTGAAGATACAAAAAGGGAATTTGCTCTTAATCGGTCCGACCGGAACCGGAAAAACCCTTTTTGCAGAAACACTGGCCAGAATTGTGGGTGTTCCCCTTTCCATTTCGGATGCCACGACGCTGACACAATCGGGATATGTTGGAGAAGATGTTGAAAACGTCATCCTGCGTCTGCTTCAGGCGGCGGAAGGGAATATCGCGCAATGTGAACAAGGCATTGTCTATATTGACGAAATTGACAAAGTGGGGCGAAAAAATGAATCACCCTCCCTGACACGGGATGTCTCCGGAGAAGGGGTGCAACAGGCGCTTTTGAAAATTATCGAAGGATCGGTGGTGCATGTTCCACCGAACGGAGGCCGCAAACATCCGCACGAAAAATTGATTCCGATCAAGACCGATCGCATTCTTTTTATTTGTGGCGGAGCCTTTGAAGGCATCGAGCAGATCGTCGCCCGGCGGCTTCAGGAAAAAGTCATCGGCTTCGGCGGCGCAAAAACACCCCGGGAAATTCAACAGGCGAGAATCCTGCCGGAGGATCTCTTGAAATTCGGTCTGATTCCGGAATTTGTGGGACGCCTTCCCATCACAACCACTTTAAATCCCCTTCAGGTCTCTGACCTCGTTCGTATTTTAACAGAACCGAAACATGCCATTATCAGGCAATATGAACGCTTATTCGAGCTTGAAGGGCTTAAACTCCGCTTTTCAAAAGCAGCCTTGGTCGTGCTTGCGGAAGAAGCCATTGCTTTGGGCACGGGTGCAAGAGGGCTGCGAGCCATTCTTGAAGCCCTGTTATTGGATGCGATGTACGAATTACCCGCGGATTCCGGTAATACGGAATATGTCATTGATGAAGAGGAAATCCGTCGCCTTTTATGCGAGGGCCTGCACGAGACCGGCAGAAAAGAAGCCGTTTGAAGGACTTATGAATAGAGATTCATTCTGTGCTATATTGAAAAGATGGAGCGGGAAACACATGTCAGAAGTCTTTTAAAGGGTGTGAGTTGGCGGATTCTGGCCTCCGCCACAACAATCGGCATCGCTTATTTCATCACCGGAGATACCAGCGTGGCTTTGGGGATCGGGGGAATTGAAGCGGTGCTGAAAATCCTGTTCTACTATTTGCACGAACGGGCGTGGCAATTGCTTCCGCGCGGAACCATCCGGCACATCGAAGAAGAACTCTTGCCTAAAAAAAAGAACAAACCTTTAAAAACGCATCAATAAAATAAACGTGACGCAGGTTTTCCGGAAGCGGGTTTATTTCATATACGATTCCCAGAGTGAACCCGTAAAAAACCGGCCAAAATCATAAAGCGCTTTTGTTTTTTCTTTTTCCGAAGCGGCATGTGTGACATGAATGGTGGACAAAACGCTTTTGAAGGCCGAAAGACTCAAGCCCAAAATCCCCGCACCCGCGACCGGTGCGCTTGCATTCTCCCCGCGATGCAAGCGGACGAACAAAGTGCTTGTATCTTTCCACAGATCAAATCCGGGATCGTCCCGGACCTCTTTTCGACCGGCCAGATAATAGGATTGACCTGCCGCTTCAAAAGCAAGTTCATAAATCATGAGTAACATTTCGGGATCATCCGAGGGATGAAATAGATTGAAAATTCCCTGTTTTGCGGGAATATTTACCCCAAATAGCGGAAAATCGATACGCCCCGTGAGCCGTCCGGCATGTTCCGGATCATGTAAAAAGCCGTACAGGTCTTCAATGTGAACGGTGGCATGCATTGATAAAAGCGTGTCTGCATCCTGTCCTTTTTTATTACCGCGCTTGGGATCGGTTTCATCCATTGAAAAACGGCCGCGCATTGTTTCGCGAAAAATAATGCCGATTTTAGGATTTTTCATTTTTGTGGATGCGGGTCGGAGCGCCGTGCCCGATTCTGTTTGGGTTTTTAAATATTTTTCGGCGTCGGCGTAGCCCATGTCAATGAGGCTGGCATTGTCGATGTGCCCCAAATAAAGATCGGGGTCCAGCGGCAGGGGATATTCCGGTTTGATGAGATGCAGCGTGATGGGTTTTGTCTGTCCGTAGGCCGCTTCTCCTTTTGCAATGCGGGCATTGATTTCCCGAATCTGTGCGAATTCTTCATGCAAGGCTCCGTTTGCACTCACCTCAAGCATGTTGACATAAAGCCCTAAAAATCCGCCCTTATAATTGTTTGTATTGCCGAGGACCCAAATCAACCACAGTTCTTCGGCGCCGCGCCGTACCGCTTCCATCAGGTTTGCATCCCGCAAAAAAGCAGAATCATGGTAAAGTGTCTCGCCTTTTCGCACGGGCGGCATGACGGCGGGAAGCGACATCCCGGCCACTAAAAAATCCCGGTCGATTTTTTCGTGCGGGATAACCTCATTCACCTTTTCTGTGTAATTACAGACATTGAAGGTGCCCGCTATTCCCTGTACGGCGCGGATGCGATCCACTTCAATGCCCAAGTGCGGAAAAACTTTCCCGGTAATGTTGTCGGCATCGCCCAGAGCTTGAATATCTGTCAGCTTCAGGTATTTTTCCAGGGGCAAAAAGGAAACAAAATCCTTGGGGTTTAAGGTTCGCCAGCGATCACACATTTCGGCGGGACTTTGCCCGGAGAAGAGCATGGCGTGATTCATCGAGCCGCCTGAAGTGCTGTCCACATGAGAGAAGGACAGTTCTGCTTCCAATAACGCGCGGATTGCGCCCGCCTGATACGACAAGCGCATGCCGCCGCCCGCTAAAATCAGCGCGCGTTTCGGTCCGGCGTCGTTCGCGCTTGCCGCGCCGTAGGGGCTGTGTTTTATCATGAATGTTAACCTCCAAAAAAGACAGCTGTTTTCTATTTGCGGATATGTGGAAGCGCGCCGAAGCCTCAATCAAGGGGTTTCGGCGGCTCCAGCCATTCCTGACTTTGTGTTAAATGGACCACGCTTTCCAGACCTTCCGGAATTTGCGTCGGCAGTTCTGCCGAATCCAAAAACCAGTTTTCAAAATGATCGTCCAGGACGCCGTCGGTTTTTGGGAAAAATCCACTGAAGAGCGGATTTTCGCTGATATCAAGATCTTTTAAAGGTTTCAGCCTCGGATGATCTCCGATGGTCAGTTTAGCCGAACCTTTTTTAAAGAGACAGAATCCCGCTTTTCCCTTAAAATACACATAGGATTTCATCAACATGCCGCGAAAGGCGCAATAATTGGCCCCACTCATATTTACGGGGAAGTTTTCTTTTTTACTCCGCTGCACTTCGATTTTCATCGCGAACCGGCCGTCCAGGTCATATTGGCTGCTTACCGTTTTTTCGCCGATTAAAAAATTAAGATTGGCCTGATGTTTGGGCATGCCCCAAATCCCTTTTCCACCCTTGACCGAGACTTCTGAACTGACAGGCAAATCAAAAACGTATTGGCCTGTTCCGAAAGATTTCATAAAAATAAGGGGAAGCAAGGGCGGGGCGGGTTTGCGGCCTTGCGTGCAACCGATGCCAATGCTGAATTCCACATATTTGCCAATGGTGGTCACGCGATAATCAATTACCGTGATCAAAAGCACGGCTTTGTTCCAAATCCGGAAGGGATGGACTTCCCGGCCCGGCATGAGTTTTCGGGCTTTTTCGTAATCAATGCTGTAAGCGGCCATGAGCGCGGGGGAATCTTTGGAGGCCACGGGCAGATCGAAGGGAATCCCGTCGACCAAGCCGTAACGCCCTTCCTGTCTTTTTAGTCGTTTCGGTAGTGACATGTGTTAATCCTTATCTGCCGAATCCGATGGCGGGGAAGTTCTGATGAGGTCCGGCTTGAATGTTTGCCTTGAAAGAATAATGCATGACTTGATTCGGGCTTCCTTAGTGTGGACGATCCAATTCCTGAATCATCAGCGGAAAAACATCTTGTGCGGCATTTTTTCCAAAAAAGGGATCGAGATGGCCATAGCGGGGTATCACATGTAAGCTGTGATAGTCTTTGCGAAGCTTGTCGAAATATTCAAAACTTTTTATTTGGCTTTTGGGTAAAAAGCAGCGGTTGTCTTCCCCAGCGAAAAAAGCAAAACGCGCGTCTGTTTTGGGTGGCTGCGCGGTGAAATCGGCGGGCAACTCCGGTTTTCCTTCAACGGCAATCAAATGGCCTTTGAAGGCGCAGGCTGTGATCTGCCGAAAGAAAGGAATGGAGACTTCTGCAAATTCTCCCTTGATCCATTCATGCGTTTCTTCGCTTAAATTTTCATGCGACCAAAGCGCGGGAAAACCGGAACCGTAAGTAAAACTCACTTGTTTGCAGACCGAATTGTCACACTCATGATGGGTCAGCTCCACCACGATTGAGATCAGTTTTGCAATCGGGGTGGGCGCGGAGATTCCCCATTGCGGATTGAGGTAAGGAGTGAATTTTTCCGTCGGAGGAATGAAGACCTTCAGTTTGAAACAAGACCAAAGCGGCAGCACCGGATGCAGGGAAACGGCATTGCTTACAATGGTTTTTACCTGCGGGACCAAGCCTGCGATTGCGGACATGGTAAAACTGGTTGAGCCCTGACAATGAATGACCGCTTTGATTTCATCGCAACCGGTTTCTTTCACTACGGTCTTGACGGCTTCGGGATGGTCATAAAGCGCGGCTTGATCCAGCGTCCATTGGTTGGCGGGAAAATCAATGGACGCGCGCCAGTTTTCCATCCAAACATCGTAACCGTTGTCGATAAGATAAGAAACAAAGGTTGTTTCCGTCGGCGGCATAAAAAGATGGGCCCGCACCCCCGCCCCATGCACGAGTAACACGGGTCCTTTTGTTGGTGCTTTTTCCCCCTGCACATGAATAACGTTCAGCGCCATACCGTCTCCTGCGCTGAACGGAATGACGCGTTGCTTGAATTTCTTCACAAGTTTTCTCCAAAAATGGATGGGCCGGATCAATCCTTACAAAACAAAGCGAGCGCCATGCAATCATCTCTTTAGCCAAGGCGTTCCGGTGTTTTTAAAAGCGGCGCAACAAAGGCGTCGTAGACGCCCCCAGCGAACAACTTGCCAAAGCGTATTTTGGCCTCCAGCCGCTCTTTGAAATTTGCGCTGTTTAAGGCTTTTACCGTCTTGAGTTGCGTAATGAAATCCATCGGCAAAATTTTTAAAATGCCCTTGCCGAGCACGGCCCCTTGCGCATTTTCGCCCTCGTAGATGGTAATATACAAAGTCGTCGTATCTTCCCAGACATCAAAACCCGGATCATCGTGAATATCCTTAAATCCCTCAAAATAATAGGTTTGGCCGTCTTTCCCGTGCAGGTTCATGCGATAGCGCATTTTGTAAGCATCCGGTTTTTCCGGATTTTCCACAAACAAGTTAAAAATACCATTGGAAACACTCAGGGGGGCATCAGATAAAGCAGGCGCCGTCATGCTGCCGATAATATTGCCCTGATGATTTTCATCTGCAATCATCCGATCCAGGTCATCAATCACGACCGTGAGCGTGAATTTAAAAGGTGAAGCGGCAGCCTTTCCCCGTTTTGCGGCTTCCTGATAATCGGTCTTTTCTTCGGTCGAAAAATATCCGCGCATGGTTTCGGTAAACTGAAGCCCCAACTTCTTTTCTACACGCGGTTCATTGGATTGAGAAGGCAGGGTGTAGTCGATTTCCCAATTTTTATCTTCTGCCAAAAGCGCGCAGATGCGTTCGGCCACTGCACAAATTGTTAAAAAGGGATTAATGCCCACCGAACGTGGCAACACTGCGCCGTCGCAGACATAAAGCCCCTCGTAAACCGCATCCCCGTTTTGGCCGGAAAAAACCTGTCCCTTGTGATTCACAACCCCCTCCTGCGCATTCTCAGCCATTACACAACCCCCTAAGGGATGCACCGTCGTCAGGCTGTGATTTGCAATTTTACTCCAGAGCGGATTTTTCACATAGGTGCCCCCGCCCGCAGCGGTCGCCTCTTCCAAACGTTTGTTGGCCGTTTCAAAAATAGGCTGTGTGCCGACGCCGGGCCAATCAATGCGAAGACGGTCATCCTTAAGCGACATTTTTCCCTGACCGTCGTCGTGGGCCATAATCAGGTAGGTTTGTGTATTGCGCACCGCACCGTGATAAGCCCCGCGCACCATGCTTTCGACTTCACGCAGGTTTTCACGCAGGCCGTCCATAATACCTTCGTCCGTATCTTTGCCCACCATTTTGCTTGCAAGCGAAAAGGCTGCGGGCAGCAGACCCGCCAGCGCGCCCGGCAAGACGCCTTCTTCAATGACCAAACCATCGTTCAGGTTCGGCTGATTGCGCATGTCGATGATGCCCGTAATGCAGGGGCCGACCGGGTCCATTTTTTCGGGATTGTTATCCCCAAAACCGATGGCGTTCACTTCGAAATCATTGTTGTAAGCAAAACCCAAGACATCGGCATTGCCGCTAAAGCGCGCCCCCAGCTGATCGGAAAGCGGAAGCCCCTTCGCTTTGGAGCGCAATAAAATTTCAGTGGAGCCGAGCGATCCTGCGCCCAAAATGACATTGTCCGCCGCAACAACAAGGGTCGGGGCTTCAAACTTTTCACGTCCCGCATTTAGAATTTGATAATGGACCAACCAGCGGCCGTTTTTCCGCTCCAATCGGCGTACGGCCACTTGCGTGTAAATTTCCGCTCCATGGTTCTTGGCATCGGGTAGATAATTCATCAGAGTCGTGTTTTTTGCGCCGACATTGCAGCCGGAAACACAATCGCCGCAATAATTACAGGCATCTTGCCATACGCCGACATGGTTCACGCCCGCGCTTCCTTCAAAGGTGACATTGAGCGGAAGCCGATAGGTCTTTTGATTCATGCAAATTGCTGATCTTTCAATGGCTGTAAGCTTGGGAAGGCTTGGCGCATCTTCGGGATAAGGGTTGGGTTTGAGCATGGCCTCCGCATGTTGATAACCTTCTTCTACAAGTGTTTTCAAATCATTGCGAAAGGCCTGCGGCCAGCACGGATCTTCAAAAACGCGTTCTTCGGCACGCACAGCGACATTTGCATTAATTAAAGACGTCCCACCCAACCCGGAGCCGATGACCACATTGATGTCGTCATTCACACGCATATCAAAAAGATCGGTTTCGGACCCGATGCGGCCTTTCGGCGTATCGATTTGAAACTCCTGTGAGGCCTCTAATTCCGTGTCCGGATATTCTCCCGGCAACATTTCTTTGCCGCGTTCCAGTACGCACACCGTTTGTCCTGCGCGCGCCATCCGCGAAGCGGCGATGCCGCCGCCGTAACCGGAACCGATGACCACCACGGCATAGTGGGTTTTCATATTTTTGATGTCTGACGCCAAACGATTCATGATTGATTCCTCCGTACCAATAAAAACAAAGTTTGTTGTTGTATCGTTAAATCAGGCAGCTCTGATCAAGGCATACGAAAAGGAAGAAAATACCGCACCGATTTTAGCAAAATAAATGACTTTTCTCTATATCCAATCAAAAGGTATTATCAAGAACCTAGGAAAAATATCAAGCCTCAGGCAGCGCCAATCAAATCATGTATTGCTTTTTCGCATGATTGAACGGATTTTTCAAGCGGGCGATTCCCTGCAAGTTGCGCCTTGAATCCGAAGATGTTATCTCTCGAAAAATTCACCCCAAACTTAATCAGCGCTTCCTTGAAGGCGAATAGAGCGACTCCCTATTTCAGCAAGCCGTATTTCTTAAAAACCTTAAAGATGACCTCAGACGCGTGGCCTTTTCGTTTTAAAAAATCAAAAGCCCTGCGACAGGTGTTTTTTTCTTTGAGTGACCCGAGATCCGGATATCGCCGGAGAAGCGTTTTTTCAACTTCGTTTTCCGGACGGTATGTATTTGAAATCCTTTGAATATAAGCCGAGACATCGTCTGAAGGGAGACCTTTTTGAAGCAGTTCCTGACGCAGGCGCAAGGGGCCGAAATGATGATGGGTCATGCGGAAGCGTGACCAGGTTTCAATAAAACGTGTGTCATCAATCAGCTTCAGGGTTGTTAGCTCATCAATAACTTTTAAAACGATGGGCCTGGAAAATCCTTTTTTGTGCAGTTTCTGCGCAAGCTCGTGCGTGCTGTGATCCCGACGGGAAAGACATCGAAAGGCGTTTTTTTTCGCGGAGGCAACCGTGTCCTCAAAAACGGTCGATTTCGAATTCCGTCTCACCGCCGCCGTTTTCCTGCTGTGCGTTTTCCCAACTGTCGCTGGTGGATTGGATGCCTTTGACCTTTAGGGCGAAGTCCTCCGGCGTGCTGGTCCATTTGAGTGCTTCTTCATAAGAAATCATCCCGTTTTGGTAATGTTCGTAGATCGACTGGTCAAAGGTCTGCATGCCGTATTGCGATTTTCCCGCCGCGATGATGTCCTTGAGCGTGCGGGTTTTGTCCGTATCGATAATTGCCTCACAAACCGTTTGTGTCCCCAACAGGATTTCCACGGCGGGCACACGCCCTTCTCCTTTGGACCGTGGAATGAGACGCATGGAGACAATGCCCTTGAGCACGGTGGCGAGCTGCATGCGCACCTGGCTGTGATGATAAGGGGGAAATACAGAGACGATGCGGTTGATGGTTTCGGTTGCATCCAAGGTATGCAAGGTACTCAAAACCAGATGTCCCGTTTCTGCGGCGGTGAGCGCGGTGCTGATGGTTTCAAAATCGCGCATTTCGCCCACCATGATGACATCGGGGTCTTGCCGCAGGGCGGAACGCAGCGCCCCGCCGAATGAATCGGTGTCCTGCCCGATTTCGCGTTGACTTACAATACCTTTTTTGTCCCGATGAAGAAACTCGATAGGATCTTCGATGGTGATGATGTTGGCCGTACGGGAGATATTGATAATATCGACCATGGCAGCGAGTGTGGTGGATTTCCCGCTGCCGGTCGTCCCGGTCACCAGGATGAGTCCGCGTTGTTCTTGTGAGAGCTTGTGGATGGCTTTCGGCAGCACAAGATCCTGAAGAGATAAAATCCGGCTGGGGATAACACGAAAGACTGCGCCGACCGTGCCCCGCTGCATGAAGATACTGACCCGGAAGCGCCCCAATCCCGCCGCACTGTAAGCCAAATCAATTTCCCGGTCTTGCTTAAAGATTTCACGTTGTGCGGGGCTGAGTACGGAATAGGCCAAAGCGGCAACATCTTCTTTGTTCATCCTTTGAAATTGCGCCAAGGGGATAAGTGTGCCGTTGACGCGGGCCATCGGCGGGGCGCCCACTTTGATATGAAGATCGGATGCGCCGTTTTCGATGGATGCCTTCAACAAGATATCAAGGTTCATCGTCCCTCTCCCTGTTTTGATGTGACCTGAAGGGAGCCGGTCTTAATCAGAGCTTCCTCAAGCCCCCTCGGTTTTTTTCTCTTCTTTCTCAGGCGGTAGACCGGCCGTTTTGCGGATGGCCGCTTCGATTTCTGCCGCTGTTTCCGGGTTTTCGGTCAATGTTTTGACCGCGTTGTCCCGGCCTTGCCCCAGACGCTGTCCCTTATAGGAATACCAGGCGCCGCTTCGGTCGGCAATCCGGTTTTCGATGGCCAGATCCAAAAGCTCTCCCGTTTTAGAGATCCCAACATTAAAGAGTACATCAAACTCGGCTTTACGGAAAGGCGGAGAGACCTTGTTTTTCACAACCTTGACCCGGACACGGTTGCCCATCGCTTCTTGTCCGTCTTTGAGGGTTTCGATGCGGCGGATATCCATGCGCACGGAAGCATAAAATTTGAGCGCATTGCCGCCGGTAGTGGTTTCGGGATTGCCGAACATGACGCCGATTTTCATTCGGATTTGATTGATAAAAATGACGCAGGTTTTGGAGCGTGAAATGGCCGCGGTCAATTTCCGCAGGGCCTGTGACATGAGCCGGGCCTGCAAGCCCATGTGGGAATCGCCCATCTCCCCTTCGATTTCCGCACGAGGCACGAGGGCTGCGACCGAGTCAATGACGACCACATCCAGTGCGCCGCTTCGAACCAGGGTTTCGGCGATTTCAAGCGCCTGTTCTCCCGTATCCGGCTGTGAGATCAACAAGTCATCACTATTGACCCCCAGGCGGCGGGCATAGTGAATATCCAGTGCATGTTCCGCATCGATAAAGGCGGCCGTGCCGCCCAGCTTTTGCGCTTCGGCGATGATGTGCAGGGTGAGTGTTGTTTTTCCCGAAGATTCCGGCCCGAAGATTTCGATGACGCGACCGCGTGGCACGCCGCCCACACCCAGCGCAATATCGAGTCCGAGAGAGCCCGTTGGGATAACGGGCACGCCTGTGGCGACGTCGTCCGCACCGAGACGCATGATGGAACCCTTGCCGAACTGGCGTTCAATCTGAGACATCGCGAGTTCCAGCGCGCCTTGTTTGTTATTTTCTTTTACGGTTTTTTCTGGCATTTTTTCTCCTTAAGTTGAGTTCGAAGTCGGGCTCGGTTTTTCCGAATCATTTACATTGATGTCTTTGCATAAATCGGCACTAAAGCGCGTGATGTGTTTTGGGCCGTCCGGCGCCGGCCGACTTTCGATGAGCATAAGTGTCTCCATGATACAATGTCCGTCCGGAACACGCGCCTCTTCTTCCATCCACAGGTTGAGGACTTTTTTCTTGATGCGCGTCTTGATGCGCGCCAGGGTGAGATGCGGACGAAAAGGTCGGACATCCGGAGGAAGACCCATCATGGAGAGGGTTTTTGAAAGTTGCATTTGGCAGCGCATGAGGGTTTCTTCTTCCGAAACACCGGCCCACAAGACTTTCGGGGCCTGTGTTTCGGGAAATACGCCGATGCCGGAAATGGTCACGCAAAAAGGCGGTGTTTTTCCGGCAAGATCCTGAATGATTGTTTCAATCTGAATTTGAGTTTCCGTTTCGATTTGCCCCAAAAAAAGCAGGGTCAGATGCATCTGTTCCGGTTTCACCCATTTGATGCCATCAATCCGCGCGCGACCGCGATCTTGCCGTGCGCGGCATTGTGCGCGGATTTTTTCCGAAAGGGGAAATGCGATAAAAAGACGAGACGAAGCCATGACATTCCGAGATCATCCATTCCGATTTCTCCTGTTATATCATTTCCGAGATGATTTTTTAAGCGATATTGTGCCGGGCCGTTTTGATGATTAAGGTGTTCTTAAATGCATGAGCAGGGTTTTTAGGGCCGCGTCACTTGCCTTCCGTTGAATGGTGTTGCGATTGCCGGAAAAAAGAAACTGCGTTGTCTGTGTTCCATGTTCATCCGATAGGGCAATATAAACGAGTCCGACCGGTTTATTCCGGCTGCCGCCACCGGGACCTGCGATCCCGGTAACAGAAAGCCCCAAGTCCGCACCCGCGTGTTTGCGCACCCCCTCGGCCATGGCGTGGGCCACTTCGCTTGAAACGGCTCCCTTTTTTTCAATGAGTGCCTTAGGTACGGACAAGAGCCGTATTTTGGCGCTGTTGCTGTAGGTAATGTAGGCGGACTCAAAATAGCGGGAGGCACCCGGCACGGCTGTGATTTGGCTTGCGATGCGTCCCCCCGTACAGGATTCAGCGACTGCAAGCGTCAGATGACGGGATTGCAGGGCTGCTCCGATTTCGAGTGCCTGTGTATGATCACAATATGTCGGATTTATTTCATCCAACGGCCGCAGCTCCCGCGCCGATGACCCCCTTGAGCAGATGGAGCAGTCCGAGCGTGTAGAGCGCCGCAACGACATCATCGACCATTACGCCCCAGCCTCCGGACAGTGTTTCAAACCGCCGGATGGGCGGCGGTTTTGAGATATCGAAAATGCGAAAAACAATCAACCCTGCAAGCCACCAAGGCCATGAAGCCGGTAGAAAGTAGGAGACCAAGAAGACGGCCAGGACTTCATCAATGACGATGTGGCTTGCATCTTTGCGATTGAAAAAGGTTTCGGACCGATTTGCGGCCCAGACACCCAGCGTGAAGACTGCAATGAGAAATAGAATGTAAGGGATAAACGGCATCTGCCGAAGCGGGAAAAAAAGCAGCAGCCCGGCGATGCTGCCGATCGTGCCGGGAAATCGGGGGAAATATCCGATGCCGCCGCAAGTTGCAATGCAAACCGCCCATTTCACAAAATAGCCTCTTTAGGGATGGCGTCATTGCCCGAATAACGCGGGGCCCATCCTACTGTTTGCATCAGCCCGAAGTCAAGCATTTCTCAGGCGGGATACCAGGCCTTTTTTAAACTGTTGTTTTAACCCGAACCTTGCCGAAGGATGCCGGGATAAAGCATTGATATTTCATTGTGGATGAGGGTAGAATACCGCTTGATTTGTTCAATATTGGAGGGTGGTAGATGTATAAATTAACAATCGCTGTGGTGTTACTCGTTTCCACGCTCTTTTTTTCTAGGGGAGACCTGCTTTTTGCGGGCCCGGCAGATGAACTTGCAAATGTCGGCGGGGTTTCGATTACAAAAGAGCTTTTTGAAAAACGGATGCGGCGTCTGACGAATGAACGGCAAGGTGATTTTACGACTTATGAAATGAAAAAAGAGCTGCTGGACATGCTCATCGCCACCGAAGTGCTTCATCAGGAAGGTCAGCGCTTGGGGCTTGACAAAGATCCTGCCATTCAAAATCAGGTGAAAGAGTTTTTGGAATCCATTTTGGTGCGAGAAGTGGTGAACCTCATCAACCGGGATATCATCACTGATGCCAAAATGAAGGCCTACTACAAAAAAAATCAATCCGATTTCGGGGAAGTCCGGGCAAACCACGTTTTGGTGAAGACGGAAAAAGAAGCACTGGATGTCAAGAAAAAGCTGACGGACGGTGCGGATTTTGCGACTGTCGCAAAGGAAGTTTCCATTGACCCGGCCAGCGCAGCACGAGGCGGTGATCTCGGATTTTTTACCAAAGACCGCATGGTGGAGCCTTTTTCAAAGGTTGCCTTTGCGCTCAAAGAAGGAGAAATCAGCGGGCCGGTGCAAAGCCCCTTTGGTTTTCATATCATCCAAAAAGTCGAAACCCGTGATCCGGGGGCATTTGATACCTTAACGCCGACGCAGGTTCAGAATTTGCGCGGCATGATGATTAACTCGGAAATCGACCTGCTCAAAGAGAAGGCAAAAATCACGATCAATGACAAGGCGCTTCGCGCCACTGTGAGCTCACCTGCTGAGCCGCACGGGCACTAAACATTTTTTTGTGGGGCATTGATGCGAAATCTGTTTGGTACGGACGGGGTTCGGGGCGTTGCCAATATCGAACCGATTACCGTTGAAACGGCCATGAAACTGGGCCGCGCCGCCGCCCATATTTTTAAACATAAAGCAGGCCGACACCGCATTGTTATCGGAAAAGATACCCGTCTTTCCTGCTACATGCTTGAATCCGCACTGACTTCCGGCATTTGCTCCTTGGGCGTCGATGTGATTTTAGTCGGGCCTTTGCCGACACCCGCCGTTGCCTTTATGGCCCGTTCCCTTCGTGTAGATGCCGCCGTCATGATTTCTGCTTCACACAACTCTTTTCAGGATAACGGCATTAAATTCTTTTCAAAAGAAGGTTTTAAATTGCCGGATCACGTCGAACACCAGATCGAAGATTTGCTCTTTTCCGGAGAAATTGACGCCATTCGTCCGACTGCAAAAGAAATCGGTAAAGTCTTTCGACTCGATGATGTTGAGGGACGCTATATCGAGTTCGTGAAACGCTCTTTGCCCAAGGGTCTCGATTTAGTCGGCCTGAAAGTGGTGGTGGACTGCGCAAACGGCGCGGCGTATAAGGTCGCACCGACGGTACTGAAGGAACTGGGGGCGGATGTAACCCCGATTAACAATCAGCCCAACGGGACCAATATCAATGCCGATTGCGGTTCGACCTACCCGCAGGCCCTGCAAAAGGCCGTGGTGGCCCATCAGGCCCATGTCGGCATCGCGCACGACGGAGACGCCGACCGGACGATTTTTGTGAATGAAAAAGGGGAAATCGTGGACGGCGACGCGCTGCTCGTTACCTTTGCGCTGGCCATGCAGGAAGACCGGCGTTTAAAAGGCGAAACGCTTGTGACGACTTTAATGAGTAATATGGGGGTGGAACTTGCGCTCAATCCGAAGCGGATCCACGTGCTGCGCACGCAGGTGGGTGACCGTTATGTCATTGAACGTATGCTCAACGGGGCTTATAATCTCGGCGGGGAGCAATCCGGACACCTCATCTTTTTAGATTATAATACGACTGGAGACGGTCTCATCACCGCACTTCAGTTTCTTGCCTTGATGGCGCGCACCGGAAAATCTGTTTCTGAACTTACCGACTGCATGACCCCTTTGCCGCAAGTTTTAAAAAATGTGTGTGTGCGGGAGAAGCGGGATCTGGCCGAGATCCCTGAAATTCAGCAAAAAATTTCAGATTGCGAGCAAAAGCTGGGCGGATCCGGCCGGATATTGGTGCGCTATTCGGGCACGGAGTTGTTGCTCCGGATTATGATCGAAGGCGAAGATGCCACAGTCATTACGGAAATGGCTGAAACCTTGGCGGAGATGGTCCGAAAAAAGATAGGGGCTGAAAAATGAGCACACAAAAGTTTCAAGCCGGGTTGATCTTTTTTATGCTGATCGGGTTGTCCGGCGCAGCGGGAAGACTCTTCGCCTCGCCCCTGGAAGCGGTCTTGCAAACCGGGCATAATCTCATTGCGCCCACCGCTAAAGAGGGAAATACGTGCACCGTCTGTCATACGGACACGATTCCCTGGCAGAGCAAAAAAGAAGCGGCTTCAGGAAAAAAAGCGGTGACGCCCCCGCCGCTTTGGGATCAAAATCGTTCTGCGATTTCTCCTTACCGCGCAATACAAACGCTGCCGCGCAGTGAACATCCTTATAATCACCCCACCGGGACTTCAATGGTGTGCCTCTCCTGTCATGACGGCGCACTCGGCACGGACATGCACGGCATCAATGTCGGTAATCCGCGTATCGGTGCAGCCGCGGATGTGCCTTTTAACGGCATGTCCGGAAAACGCGGCGCCCCCCCTTTAAGCCGGGTGGATCACCCGATTTCCATCCCCTACCCCAGAAAACCGAACGGCAAATCCACACCCTTGAACCCCACCGTGACCCAGTTGCGTTATTGGGCGCTTCCGGACCGTCAGGACGATGGTTTGGTTTTGCCGACATCGGGCACATCACAGTATCTCGACCTGCCTGTAGAAACGGTTCCCAATTCGGAACACTTATCTTCCCTGGTACGCACCACCGGCGGCATGCTTGAATGCGACAGTTGCCACAATCCGCACAGTGAAACGGTGCGTCCTTTTCTCAGAGTTCCTTCCGCCACACTTTGCCTAGTCTGTCACGACCGTTAATCGAAGTTTCCTTCGACATCTGTTTTCTTAAATTTGTTGAACACAGACCCCGTAATGGCGGTCTGACAAGACTTGTGCTACCTTAATTTAAATAGATCTTTTTAATGCAGGGGCGCCTTGTTGATTTTTTCGTCATGCCGCGACCTGCTTTTTGGGTGTTCTCAAGGCAAAACCTAAGACCCCGGCGACGGAAACAAAACGATGAAAGCGCTTGTCGTTGAACCCACCCTGACATACAAACTCCTGCTGGAATCCTTATTCAAAGACCGTTCTTGTGAGATTTTGATGCTTTCCTCAGGAAAAGAAGGCTTGGCTGGCCTTAAAGAAACGGACTTCGACCTGGTCTGTGTGGCCCTGCACCTGGAAGACATGAGCGGCATCGATTTTTGCCGCGCCCTGCGTTCAAGAGGAAACCTCACCCTGCCTGTGATTATGATGACTTCAGAAGAAGACAAATGTATTTTTGAGGAAGGCATGGCCGCAGGTGTGACCGAAATTTTTAGAAAAGAAGATCTGCTCGCCATCACGAAATACCTCACGACCTTTAAAGAACAAGACGTCGCCGCACGCAGTTTAAGCGGAAAAGTACTCTGTGTTGTCGCCAACGTCCCGCTTTCAAGCTTGCTGAAAAACCAACTGACCGACATGGGACTTAAGATCGAGCATGTACGCGGGGGTGAGGAAGCCTATCAAAAGTTTAACACCTTAAAATATGATTTAATCATTACGGATATTTTGTTGGACGGCCCCATGAGTGGATTGGCACTCGTGCGGGAAGTCCGGCGGGGGCCCGAAAATAAACGAATGATCCCGATCCTTGTGCTTTCGAGTCTTAAGGATACGGCCCGAAAAATCGAAACCTTACGCAGCGGCGCAAACGACTACGTGTCGAAACCCGTGATTTCAGCCGAACTGGCCGCGCGAGTGCGAAACTTGATTACGACCAAGAAGCTGCTTGATCAGGTTGAGACACATCAGGTGCATCTCAAAGAGATGGCGATGACGGATTCCCTGACCGGACTTTACAATCGGCATTGCCTCAATGAAATTGCACCGAGATATATCAGCGAGGCGGGTCGGCATCACTTTCCGCTCAGCGTCATTGTCATCGACTTGGATAATTTTAAGCACATCAATGATACCTACGGGCATAATACGGGAGACCTGGTCTTGACTCAGGTTGCGACACTGCTAAAAAAAAGCTGTCGCCAGGAAGATATTGCCGCACGTTTTGGTGGAGAGGAGTTTCTTTTGATTTTGCCGCACTGTACCGGGGAAGACGCGGCAAAAAAAGCGGAGATACTCAGAAAAAAAATCGAGGCCCTGAAACCCAATGCCATTCAAATCACGGGAAGCTTCGGTGTGAGTCAACTCCCGATGGGCGGCTTATCGAGCTTCGAAGAGGTTTTTGTGATGGCGGATAAGGCGGTGTATGAAGCTAAGGCAAGCGGGAGAAACCTTGTCGTGCTGTCTCAAGAAGATGAAGGGTTATGAGGGGGCGACCGATCCGAAAACCTAATTTTACGGAGCCGGGAAGCCCGATGGCTCCTTAAAATTTACAGCAGTATAGGGACGCTATCCGGTTGACCCTTTCTTGTCGAGTGATTATGATGTTCGGATTATGTTGAAGCGATTGGCTTTTTTATTTGGTCTTTTGTTTTTCTCCGGGCTTTTATTCTCCAGTTGTTTTCTAAAAGTGCCGGTTGAGCCCCCACCGCTCGGCATGGTGGCCGTGCCTGCGGGAAAATTCATTCGGGGCAGCGACAAAGTGGATGAACACCGGCAGGGCAATGAACTCGGCACGCTGAAACCCTGGTACCTGGATGAACATCCGCAGCATGAGCATTACCTGCCGCTTTTTTATATCGACCGCTTTGAAGTCACCAATTCCGAATACAAACAATTTATCGACGAGACCCGTTCCCGCCCCCCTGTTTATTTTTTCGGCCAGGGGATTCCAACGGGCCGGGACCATTTCCCCGTGACAGATGTCAACTGGTACGATGCGCAGCGTTATTGCGAATGGCGAGGCAAGCGGCTTCCGACCGAAGCCGAATGGGAAAAGGCCGCACGCGGTCCTGACGGCCGGGAATTCCCCTGGGGGAATGATTACGACAATAAAAAATTGAATGCCGGGGATTCGGGTTTTGGCGACATCGTGCAGGTCGGTTCATTTCCTGAAGGCGAAAGCCCCTACGGGGCCTTTGATCTTTCGGGTAATGTGTGGGAATGGACGGCCGATTGGTATCAGGCCTACCCCGGCGGCGATTATCAAACCGATCTTTTCGGCGAGAAACAAAAGGTCTTCCGCGGCGGGGGATGGGGCGGTATCGGACATTATTCACTGCCGCTTTTTTACCGGGCCGCCTACCGATCCTCGCTTGTGCCTGAAGAAGCCTATGCCGACCTCGGTTTTCGCTGTGCGATGTCTCCTTAAAGCCGCTTTACAAGCAGATTTCTCTGTGTATATTCAATATTTTTTGTATTGAATTCCTTTAAACCGTTTTTTATGCTTGACCGTCGTTTTATGTTTTCGCACTATATTTTTATGGTGCATACATGGTCTCTCTTTTTTGTCCTGCCTTGTTTTCTGACTTCAGTCGGTCTGTCCGGTTGCGTGCTGAAGGGGCCTGCGGCCCCGGTGCCGCGCGGCATGGTTCCGGTGCCTGCGGGCAAGTTTATTCGAGGCAGCAACCGTGTGGATGAATTTCAGCAGGCCGGCGAGCTGGGCAGTAAAAAACCCTGGTACAAAGATGAATATCCCCAACACGAGATCTCTCTCCCGCTTTTTTATATCGACCGATACGAAGTCACGAATGCGGAATATAAAGCCTTTATCGATGCCACGGGATGGCGTCCGCCGCCGTATTTTGAGGATCGCAATATTCCCGCCGGACAGGAACGTTTCCCCATTTCTCAGGTCAATTGGTATGAAGCGGAACGCTACTGCCGCTGGAAAGGCAAGCGACTTCCAAGTGAGGCGGAATGGGAAAAAGCCGCGCGCGGAACGGATGGGCGCGAATTCCCCTGGGGAAATGACTTTGAAAAAATTAAAAAAAATGCCGATCATCCGCATTCCGAAGAAATCGCGCCTGTGGGCAGCTTTAAAGAAGGCATGAGTCCCTACGGCGTGATGGACATGGCGGGCAATGTCTGGGAATGGACCAATGATTGGTACCGTTCCTATCCGAACGGCACCTTCAAAAGTGCCCTTTTTGGCGAAAAACAAAAAGTTTTCCGGGGTGGTGGGGGGGGAAGGGTAGGGCATTATGCCCTGCCCCTTTTCTATCGCACCGCCTATCGTTCATCCATCGCCCCGGAACAAGCCTTTGCCGACCTCGGTTTTCGTTGCGCGATGTCTCCTTAAAGACTTTTCACGCAAACGAATTCTCAAGTTCCCCAAAATCGTGTTATATTCCTTTTTTGGAAACAAGGGAACTTCGGTGTCCGAAAAAAAAGCAGCCATTATTATCGTCGGAAACGAAATCCTTTCGGGAAAAACAACCGATGTGAACACCCCCTTTCTCACGCGTGAACTTCGGGCGCTCGGCGTCGGGGTTCAGCGTGTCACAGTCATTCCGGATGAAGTGGCGATTATCGCTGAAACGGTTCGCGATCACTTAAACCGCTATGATTGGATCTTCAGTTGCGGCGGCATCGGGCCGACACATGATGATGTCACGATGGCCGGAATTGCTGTCGGTGTGGACAAAGCACTGGTGAGACACAGCGCTTTGTTTGAACAGTTGACGGAAAACTACGGTCCGGGACTCAACGCGGCGCAATTAAAAATGACGGAAGTGCCCGAAGGCACGGAGCTTATTTTTTCGGCGGCGCAGCGTGTGCCCGTGCTGCATTTTAAACAGCTCTATATTTTTCCCGGCATTCCGGAACTGGTCGTCAGGAAATTCAATGCGATTAAGGAGCGTTTTCGGGAAGCCCCTTTTTATCTGGTGAAACTTTACGTTGCCTTGGGCGAGAGTGCGATTGCAGACCACTTGCACGACATTTTGCTTCAATACCCTTTGCTGCAACTGGGTTCCTATCCCAAGCTCAACAAAAGCGATCACAAAATCGTGTTGACTTTAGAGTCCAAAGAAAAACCCTACTTGCATCAGGCGCTTCAAGCTTTACTGGCCCTGTTGCCCGCCGAGGCGGTGGTCAAAATCGATCCCGATTTGCAAACATTTGCCTAGGGCGTGTCGACATTCAACATGCAAGGCGTCTTTTCGGCTCTTTTTTGCCCTGACGGCGTGGGTTTTTCATTTCAATGTCTTGCATTGCGCAGAAAAACCGCCTTGTCAGGACCAAAAATTTCTCAAAAAAACGGCCTCCCAGTTGAATGTCGACACGCCCTAATTAATCGGCCCGGCGAGACCGAACAACAGTCCCCCTTCCCGCCAAAGTGTGAGTTTCAAGCCGTCTTGTTCTAAATCTCCGGTTTGAAGTTTCTTTAAATCTTCGGTCAATGCGCTTTGATAAAGGGTGTGGATGCGGCCTGTTTCATCCGCTAAGCGAATTTGGGCAGCGAGATTCCCTTGGATGGAGCAGTAACGTCCTCCCAAAACACGAAAGCCCTGAGTCTCGATTTGTTTTGGGCGAAGTAAGCTGAAATCGAGTTTCGACATCATTGCACCCAGTTCGGCATAGTTTTCACTCGTAAACTCCACGGCAAGCCGCTTGTTGTGGTTAAGCACAATTTCTTTTGCCACGCTTTGTGTCACATCGTGCGTAGGCCGGAAAAAGAAAAATGCAAGCGCCGCAGTCACTGCAAAAAAAAGGACAAAGACCGGACGAAAACCTGAGGATGCATGATCCGTGCGGGTTTTCGTCGGAATCACCGGTATTCCGGGGGCTTGCATTTTGGCGATTTCCACCATCGTAACAAGGTGGGCCAGCCTTTTTGCGGAAGGCTGCTGCGCCTCATAATATTCACGTAAATGTGTGCTGATATGCCGTTTAGCCATGCCCTTCCTTATCCGCTTGTGAAAGCAAATATTGTTTGAGCTTTTTCCGGCTGCGGTGAATCAGGCTGAGCACGGTGCCGCGCGGATGGCCGGTCACGCTTGCAATCTCTTGCGCCGTATACCCTTCAATCTCCGAAAGTAACAGGGTTTCACGTTCCAGCGGTCGCAAGGTTGACAGGGCTTTTTCCAGCATTTGTGTATCGGCAAAGATTATTTCTTCCGTGCTTGTGTCCTCAGGGTCATCGTGTTCATCCAAGGCTTCAATGACGATAAGCTGCTCCCGCCGCCGTTGATCCAGAAAACGGCTGCGAATGGCCGAAAACAAGTAGGCCCGTTTCCGGGGGCCGCCTGCCTTCAGCACGGCGACCCAGGCGTCTTGCAATAAGTCTTCGGCTTGCGCCGGGTCGTGCGTGAGCGAAAAGGCATAACGATAGCCTCGAATCAACAGTGTTTTTGTTGTGTCTGAGGCTTCTTCCGGCAAAGGTTTATCCTATCCTTCGAGATGATATTTGCGTTTTTTCCCGTTGGCTTTGTGGATGACGGCCTGTGTGGCGATCAGGGTTTTACCGTTTTGAATCACCAAGAAATCAAGGTCAACGAGATTGCCGGCGGCATCCTTAAAATCCGCACAACTCACAAAATAATCGCCCTTTTTCACAATGCCGTCATGCAGCTTCACCAGTGTAAGTTGAAGCAGCTTGCCCCGGATCGGATCATAAATGCGATAAACCTCATTGACGGTATTGCGTTCGATCAAATCTTGCATGGCCGTTTTGATGTCCTTGCGTAAACTTCCCTGAATAGACGGATCATCGCCTGCAAAAGCAGCAAGGTTTGTTGAGGCCACGACCATAATAAGAATGAGACGAAAACAGTTTATTTTGATGCGATTGCACATAAGCGGCTCCTTTTATTTTTTGAAGTTTTTTACCCTGCATGAGGATAAACGATTGAGCGGCGCTTTTGATTGCATCAGGTGTTGGAAAATAAGCGGATTTTTCTTTCTCGGACGCTCAGAACACGCCCTAATCTGTCCCTTTGAAACTTTGGTTGGCCCAGTCCACGGCTTGCAAATAAAATGCGGCGATGCCTTCTTCGTCCAAACGCAGCTTTTCGTGCAGTCCGGGGATGGCCTCCCAATTGCCTCGTTCGTAGGCCAGGATCAGTTTGTAGATTTCGTTGAGACGGCCGTCTTCCCCTAAGAGTGCATCCTTGATGTCGGCTTCAATCGGGATTTTTTCCAAAATCTCTTCAATGGGGCGATCCATAATACCGTCAATGAGTGAAAACATGCCCATTAAAAAAAGGTCCTGTGCACGGGCGGCCAGGCCCAATTTCGGTGCGAGCGATTCACAGAATTTCGCACGCACAATGGCTTGAACCACCAATTCATCCGCCTTGCCCTCTGCCATGTTGGACAAGGCCATGAGCGAGCTCCATTTTTTGACCTCGACTTCCCCCAAGAGCACGAGGGCGTGGTTGATGGAGGAAATGCTTACATGCCAACCGAAAAAAGCGGAGTTGATGTATCGTAGCAGTTTGTAGGAAAGCGACATTTCCCGCTTAATAATTGCCTCAAGGCCCTGGTAACTTAACTCCGGTTTTTGAATCTCCTGAAGAATCTGAAGGTAGTGGAGCTTGAAGCCGGGGATGTCTTTTGTACTCAGGATGGTGGGCTTGCTGAAATAATAGCCCTGAAAATAACAGTAGCCCATTTCTTTGGCTTCCTGATAAACTTCCCAGGTTTCTACTTTTTCTGCTAACATTTCAATACCTTCCGGGATAAAGCGTTCGGCCATTTTACGTTGTTCTTCTTTATCGGACAAAAGAAAGTCCACCTTGATAATGTCTGCAAGGTCGAGAAAAGGTTTGAATTTCTCTTCGTAGACAAAGTCGTCGAGGGCAATAGAGTAGCCCGCTTCTTTGAGCCGTTGGCATGCTTCAAGCGTTTGCGCATCGGGTTCGATGTTTTCCAGAATTTCCACAACCGTCTGATCTTTGGGCAGCATGGCGCAATATTCGTCTGTGAGCGTTTGGCGGGTAACATTGTAAAAGGCTTTTTTCCCTGCCGTGAGCACATCCAGGCCGTGAAGCAATACGCTGTCGCCAATCACCTTGGAAGAAGCCTGATCCAGGTTGTCCCCGTTAAAAAAATTATCCAGGCCGGAGCGAAAGAGCAGTTCATAGGCATAGACATCTTGTCGGGTATCAAAAATCGGCTGTCTTGCAATAAAGGTTTTCATTGCACCCCTGCGTAAGTCATCTTTGATGGCGCGCCCGCTGCCCCTCTTTTGAGTATATAAGAGAATTCAATAAATGGGGGAAACACTGCGTTTGAGACGAGTTTACTGGATTTAATACGGATGGATCAGAGGAGTTTTGGCGCTTGCGGTTTAAACCCGAGTCCTGTGATTTGACGATGCAGTTGCAGAGAGGCACCCTGCACGGTCAGCGGCAGGTGCCGAAATTCCCTGCGTACGGGGTATGTTTTTCGCAAGCGCTCAAAAGCTGCGGGGCGGGCTGCGGGCGGAAGATGCAATAAAGCCGTCAAGCGTGCCCTGTCTCCGGAAAGATCGTAAGCCTGCCTGCAGAGATTGGAGAGCACGGTGAGCGCATCTTTTGTCCCGGCATCGATGTGGAGAGGGCTTGCCTTGGGAAGCCCCAAAGATTCATGAGGCCAAGCGGGCATCACGCCGAGCGCCGCACAGAGGGCTTCATAAATTATTTGTGTGCTTTTGATTTTTCCGTCCAAGGCATAACCTGCGATATGCGGTGTTCCGCTTTCAAGCACGCGTACAAAATCCCAATTGATGTCGGGCTCATTTGCCCAAACATCCAGAACGGGTGGAAGCAATCGTCCGGCCTTCACCGCTTTAAATAAAGCCGCTTCATCCGCAACTTCTCCGCGCGAAGTATTGATGACAAGCGTTTCAGGGCGGAAGGCGCGCAGTGTTTTTTCATTCAAAAGATGGCGGGTCGCGTCCGGCCCGTCATAACTCAGCGGCACGTGCAGGCTCACAAAATCGGCTGCACAGGTTTCTTCAAAGGACCGATACGCGTGTTTTCCGCCGGATCTTTGCAGTGGCGGGTCATTTAAAATCAGGTTCATCCCGATGGCCGCCGCTTTTTGCGCCAGCAATTGTCCGACATGTCCTACACCGATAATCCCCAGCGTTTTCCCTTGAAGCGGGGTGCTGTGTTCCTGCGCATGCATGAATAAGGCGCTGATCACATATTCTGCAACGGAATTGGCATTCGCACCCGCGGCAGAGACAAAAAGGATGCGGTTTTTACTGAGATAATCCCGGTCGATGTGATCACAACCCGCCGTTGCCGTGCCGACAAATTGTACGGCGCTGCCCTGAAGCAAGGCAGCATTTACGCAGGTCACGGAGCGCACAACGAGCGCCGTGGCATCGCGGACCATCTCGGGGGAAATCGCGCGACCGGGCAGCGCCGTGACGGTCCCCAGCTTTCCGAAGGCTGCTGGGCCAAAGGGGATGTTTTCATCAATGACGATTTTCAAGGGATGCACCCGATGGAACGACTTTTTCAGCCCGGACTGAATCAGAGCTTTTTTAGGTGGAAAGGCTTCGCCCCAGTTTTTCCTGCACGCTTGCGACCTTGGATTCCAGTCGTCCCGTCTTGCCTTTGCGGTAATCGATTTTGACAATAGTGGAAACGCGGTCGCAGTCTTCCCGCATCCGGTCCAAACAAGCCTTGACCACGTCCATGACCTGAATCCAAGGGCCTTCGATTACGGTGCCCATCGGATTCAGCCGATAGGGGAGACCGCTCTTGTCAATGATTTCGAGTGAACGGGAAACGTATTGGCTGACGCTGTCCCCTTTTGTTAAAGGCGACATTGAAAATTCTAATAAAATAATACAATCGTCTTCATGCTGTGCCACGTGCTTACCTCACGATATCGTTGGATTTCGATAAAATCAGGGGATTGGAATAAAACGGCAGGGTGGCGACTGTCGCCAAGACCTGCGCCGAATTGACCGAGACGGTGAGTCGGATGCCGGGGTTCAGCACTTCCCGTCGCAAATAAGCCATTGCAATGATTTTTCCGACCTTCGGCGAGTGGGCCGCGGAGGTGAGCCACCCCACCGCTTTTTCGCCCTGAAACACCTTTGCCCCCGGTTCAGGCAGATCCTCGCCCTCAAAAATAAGCCCGGAAAGTTTCCGGTTGACGTGCCCGTAGGTTTTAAGGCGGGCAATGACTTCCTGACCCGGAAAGCAGCCTTTGCTGTAGCTGATACCTTCGTTCTGAAGGCCAGCTTCGACGGGAAGGATGTTGTCATTGAGCTCGGTGCCGTAGCGCGGGACGCCTGCCTCAATGCGGGCGATTTCCAGCGCGTCCTGCGCAAGGGGCCGAATATCCCATTCCGCCCCGTCCGATAGCAGGCGGTGCCATAACGGTTCAAGTTTTTCGAGCGGCGTGTAAAGGTGGAAGTCCGTTTCTCCGGTGATTGAGCGTTTGATGCAAATCAAGCGCGCCCCATCAATTTCTTTTTCAAAAAACGATTTTTCCTGTAAAGCAGGCAGACCTTCTCCGATGTATTTTTCAATCAGCTTTGGGGCTTTTGGGCCGGAAACCAGCAGTCTTCCCCAGGCGGGGGTCTTCATTTCAACCTTGCTGCGCAAGCGGAAACGCATGAAATGGGATTGTGTTTTTTCAACATTTTCGTAATCCAGCACCATCAGCAGTCCTTCGGGCAGCGGATAAAGAAAAAAATCCGCAAGTATTTTCCCTTTTGCGGTCAGGAAAAAGGCGTAAGTGCCCGCATTCTCTCCGGCCTTGGGCAGATCATTGCTAATCAGACTGTTTAAAAAGCTTGTGTGGTCCGCTCCGGTCACCAGCAAAAGGCCCTGATGCGAAATATCGGCCAAGGCAAGATTTTCCCGAAGGCTGCGGTATTCCTGAAGCGGATCGCCATAGTGGCGGGGCAATTCCCATGTACCGTAAACGGCAAATTGTGCGCCAAGGGCTTGGTGAATTTTGTGTAAGGGGAGCTGCAAGCGTCTCCTTCATCAATCGGTGGAAAACTGAAATATCTTACACAGCTTTTTGATTCGGGGTCAATGCGCACTTCCTCAAAAACATAAACGGAAAAAGGCGGTTGATATGATGCTGAGGACTGTTTTTTCAAAGCTTCAGTTAAAATCTGTTTTGCTTTTTCCCGTGTTTTTTTATATGCTCCCGCTTGTTTTTGATCATGCAGGGAATTTTGCAAGGTGCCGTACTACATTCTTTTTAATACGTTCCTTATCATCGCAAGCTGTTTTTTAACTTGGATCGAACCCAAGCTCTTCGTCATTTCAATGCGGGGCTTCCAGATGTTAGACGGCCGGATTGTCTTGGTGCTGGGCATCATCGGCTTTGCCGCAATCTGTTTCGAACTGTTGCGAAAAAAAGTGCGGCTTTATTGGGTATACGGCCTGATTGGTTTTATTACCATCATCGTTACAGGCATGGTTTTTTACAGTTATTATCAAAATCAGTATTCCGGGGGGGCCGGCATTTATTTGGCGGCGCTTGGCGGGATTCAGCTCACAGGCACCTATGTGGTTTTTTTGTTTCAGCAGGGAAAAGCCCCCCCGATATCCTCCTGAAAAAGGGTAATGTATGCATTCATTTTCTTTCCTGTTTGATTCGGCCCTTGTTTTCCTTCAGGTTAATGCTTAATTCTAATGAAGAGACTTTTAATCTCACGGGTTTCCACACCCGTGAATGTAAGGAGAAAGATGATTCGTTCAACGACGATTATTTCAGTGCGGCGCGGCGGTCGGGTCGCCATGGCGGGTGACGGACAAGTCACGCTCGGCAACACCGTGATTAAACACAATACCCGAAAAGTCCGGAAAATTTTTAATGACCGGATTTTGACCGGATTTGCAGGCGCGACGGCGGATGCTTTCACGCTTTTTGAAAAATTTGAAGGCAAGCTGGAACAATACCACGGGAACCTGACGCGTGCTGCCGTTGAGTTGGCGAAAGATTGGCGCACGGATCGCATGCTTCGGCGGCTCGAAGCCCTGCTCGCGGTCGCGGACCAAGACCATTCCCTGCTCATTTCGGGAACCGGAGATGTCATCGAACCCGAAAACGGCATTGTCGCGATTGGATCGGGCGGACCTTATGCTCAGGCTGCCGCAACGGCTTTGCTCACGCATTCCGATTTGGATGCCCGTGCAATTGTGGAGTCCGCGCTTAAGATCGCTGCGGAAATTTGCATTTATACGAACGAAGAAACCCTTGTCGAAGTGCTTGAATAAACGGATCGCATTCCCTTTGTTTCAAGTCGAGAAAAAGCTTTTCTTTTTAAGGGTATTCCGGTTAAGATGCCCCTTTTTTCTACAGAGAGACAGAGGCATGAATTCGGAGGGCGGCACGGAGCCCCATCCGTCCTTGAGGAGAAGAATCCTATGGAAGACGTCGAAGACTATGAAAACCTGATTCCGCGCAAAATTGTCGAAGCACTCGACAAATACATCGTGGGGCAGAAAGAAGCCAAGCGGATGGTCGCCATCGCGCTCAGAAACCGCTGGCGACGGCAGCGTCTTCCGGAAGATCTGAAAGATGAGGTTTTGCCCAAAAACATCATTATGATGGGCCCGACGGGTGTGGGAAAAACGGAAATCTCCCGTCGCTTGGCCAAGCTTTCAGGCGCTCCCTTTATTAAGGTCGAGGCCTCCAAATTTACCGAAGTCGGTTATGTCGGGCGAGATGTAGAGTCGATGGTAAGAGACCTTGCCGAGCTTTCGGTCAACATGGTCAAAGCCCGGCACAATGCCAGCGTTCAGGAAAAAGCCGCGCAAGCCGCAGAAGATCGCCTGCTCGATCTTTTGCTGCCGCCCCCCGCGCGCAGCGCGCCTACCGGCGTCTACAGCGAATCCAGAGAAAACGAAGCGGCGCCGACGGATTCTTATTCAAAAAGCCGTGAAAAGCTCCGTCAGCAACTCCGTGAGGGAAAACTCGACAAACGTTCAGTGGAACTGGATGTGACCGATAAGTCCACTCCGCCCATCGGTGTCATCTCCAATGTCGGTATGGAAGATCTGGAAATGAATCTTCGGGACATGCTGGGCAACATGATGCCCGGAAAAAAGAAACGCCGCCGCGTGAAAGTGCCTGAGGCCCTGAATTTGCTCAATCAAGAAGAAGCCGCAAAATTGATCGACATGGACGAAGTCGTGCATGATGCCGTGCAGCGGGTTGAAAATTCCGGCATCATCTTTCTGGACGAGGTGGATAAAATCGCAAGCCGCGAAAAAGGGCAAGGCCCGGATGTCTCCCGTGAAGGCGTGCAGCGCGACTTGCTGCCCATCGTGGAGGGCTCCACGATCAATACGAAGTACGGCATGGTCAAAACGGATCACATCCTGTTTATTGCCGCAGGCGCCTTCCACACCGCAAAACCCTCGGATTTGATTCCGGAACTGCAAGGCCGTTTTCCCATTCGCGTTGAACTCAATTCACTTGGCAAGGAAGAATTTGTCCGCATCCTCACCGAACCCAAAAACTCACTCAAAAAA
The DNA here is from genome assembly GCA_027020665.1 of Nitrospira sp. Taxonomy (GTDB): domain Bacteria; phylum Nitrospirota; class Nitrospiria; order SBBL01; family JAADHI01; genus JAADHI01. The sequence goes on along the minus strand of JALUVJ010000039.1, from coordinate 24,050 downwards.
CAATATGTCGGTCTGCTGGCGACCGAAGGCATCGAGCTGATTTTGACCGACGACGCCATCGAAGCCATTGCGGAAACGGCAGTGCAAGTAAATGAGCGGGACGAAAATATCGGGGCCCGGCGACTTTTTACCATTTTGGAACGTTTGCTTGACGAGGTTTCTTTTGCGGCTCCCGAATTGGAAGATAAAAAAGTCGTCGTGGATGCCTTATATGTCGAAGAACGCATGGGCGCGGTTGTAAAAGATGGCGATTTGTCTCGCTACATACTGTAGAACTTCCATAAATTCCCCCGCTCGAAACCGCTTGGATTTTTAAAATGACAAACGAATCCTTACGTAAAAAAGCCGATACCCTCATTGAAGCCCTGCCTTATATTCAGGCCTTTTTCGGGAAAACCATCGTCATCAAATATGGCGGCGCGGCGATGACTGAAACCCATTTAAAACGCCAATTTGCCGAAGACATTGTTTTGATGAAGTATGTCGGCATGCACCCCGTCATCGTTCACGGGGGCGGGCCTCAAATCTCCGGCATGATGAAACGCCTTGGGCTTGAGCCCAAATTTATCGAAGGAGTGCGCGTCACCGATCCCGAAACCATGTCCGTTGTGGAAATGGTCCTGGCCGGGACGGTGAATAAAGAAATCGTCACACTTATTAATCAAATGGGCGGAAAAGGCGTCGGCCTCACGGGGAAAGACGGGCGCCTCATCAAAGCCCGACGCCTGCGGGGAAAAGAAGAAACCATGGGGCAGGTCGGGGAAGTCGCATCTGTGGATGCCGAAATTCTGAAGACACTGGACGAAGGGCGTTTTGTGCCCGTGATTTCACCGATCGGTGCGGATGAAACCGGAAAAACCTACAACATCAATGCGGATCTTGTCGCAGGGAGTCTGGCTGCCGCCCTTTCTGCCGAAAAGCTGCTTATTTTGACGGACGTGCCCGGTATTTTGGGGCAAGACGGTGTGCTGATTCCCACCCTGGTCAAAAAACAAGTGGTCCAACTGATTCAGGATGGTGTGATCAAGGGCGGGATGATGCCTAAAATCGAAGCCGCGGTGTCCAGCGTGGAACAGGGCGTGCGCAAAGCCCACATTATTGACGGACGTGTGCCCCATGCCCTACTGCTTGAGATCTTTACGGATCAAGGCGTCGGGACCGAAATCATCGCCTGAGCTTTGCCCCGGACTCATGCCTGTGAGGTTTAAAAATGTCTGTGCCTCAATTGGTTGCCCATCGCGGGTATGCGACGCATTTTCCTGAAAATACCTTGCTTTCGATACATGAAGCCCTGAAAAGCGGTGCTTGTTTTGTGGAATTTGACGTGCAATGCACGGCGGACGGCGTCCCGGTTGTTTTCCACGATGCCACGCTGGCGCGGACAACGGGGATTCAAAAAAACCTGCTGAAACAAAGGTACAAAGAAATTCGAATCGTTTCGGCCCACGACCCCGCACGTTTCGGCAAGCAATTTCTGCATCGGGAGGTTAGAATTCCCGGCCTTTCGCAAGTTGCTGCCTTGCTTCGCGATTGGCCGCAGGTCACGGCCTTTATCGAACTGAAAGAAGAAAGCCTTGAGATTTTTGGTGTCGCTGCGGTCTTAAAGGCCGTCATGGCCCGCATCGCTCCTGTTTTGAAACAGTCCTGCATCATTTCCTATCATGACGCCGCGCTGCGCGCTGCCCGTGAGGCAGGAGTAATGCGCATCGGCCGGGTCTTAAAAACCTGGTCGGACGGCGACCGCGCCCGGGCCGAAGAGCTTGCGCCGGATTTTCTCATCTGCAATCATCAAAAAATCCCGACGGCCTCAACGCCCTTCTGGCACGGGCCGTGGCAGTGGTGTTTTTATGAAGTGACCGATCCGGAGCGGGCGATCACACTTCATGCGCGTGGTGCGGACTTGATTGAAACAATGGACATTGGCGGCATGCTGGCGGACGCAAGGCTGAAGCAAGGAGGCTGTTTTGAGCGCAGCGCATTATGATGTCATTGTCGTGGGGGCCGGCATTCACGGAGCAGGCGTTGCGCAAGCCGCCGCTGCACGCGGCTATCGTGTGCTCCTGCTGGAACAACACGGCATCGGCAGCGGCACGTCCGGCCGTTCCAGCAAGCTCATTCACGGCGGCCTGCGTTATCTCGAAAGCGGCCAGCTTTCGCTCGTCCGTGAATCTTTGCAAGAGCGTACGCTTTTGCTCAAAAATGCCCCCGACTTGGTTAAATTAACGCCGTTTTATATCCCGGTCTATAACAACTCAAAACGTAACGCAATGACCCTGCGTCTCGGCCTCTCTCTTTACGCGCTGCTCGGAGGACTGGGAAAACCCTTCCGCTTCCGTTGCCTTTTAAAATCAGACTGGGATCACTTGGATGGTTTACAGACAAAAAATCTTTGCGCGGTTTACCAGTACTGGGATGCTCAAACCGATGATCAGGCCTTGACACAGGCCGTGGCGGACTCGGCGCAGGCGCTCGGCGCTGAGCTCTGTATGCCTGCTGTTTTTCAGAAAGGCATTCGGGAAAAAGATCACTACCGGGTCCGCTATCTTCATAAGGACGGCGAAGAAAGCTGTAGCACGGCAGCACTTGTTAATGCGACCGGCCCTTGGGTGGATACGGTTTTGGATTGCATCACGCCCTCCCCGGAAAAACTCGCGATGGAACTCGTTCAGGGCACGCACATTTTACTGGATGAAAAAATAACGCAAGGGATTTATTATCTGGAGGCCCCGCGTGACCGGCGGCCGGTTTTTGTCATGCCCTGGAAAGGGAAAACAATGGTCGGCACGACCGAAACGGTTTTTAAAGGCAGCCCTTCAGCGGTCGAAGCCCTGCACGAAGAAAAGGCCTATCTGCTTGAAACCCTTGCGTGCTATTTTCCCCGATTTCAGACCTTTCAAATAAAAGAAATCCGATCGGCCTTTGCCGGCTGCCGTGTTTTGCCCAAGGGGAAGGGCGGTTTTGGCATGCGCCCGCGCGAAACCCAGTTTAAAACGGATGATGCCGCTCTGCCGCGCCTGCTCACCATTTACGGCGGCAAGCTGACCACCTATCGTCTCACCGCAGAAAAAGTCATGAATCAACTCATGCAGAGCCTGCCCGCAAAAAAACAAATCGCCGACACGGCTGAAATCGTCCTAAAAATCAACCCGAAACCGGTAATCGCAGAAGAAAACCGAAATATGATTACCAGTATTTTCAGTAAAAACCCTTCGCCGCAGATTGACAAAAAAGGCATGCAATAAGTCCCATGTTCGCGCGCCGCGAAGCGGCGCGCGTCGAAGCTAGGAAGAGTCTTGGAATTCAGGCCAAGATGTGAGGCCGTGGGATCAAAGAGAATCGGCAAGGAGCAGGGTCAAGCCTTTCGAGGCAATAGGAAGCTCACAGCCGAACAGGAAGAGCTGAAAAAGCTTAAGGCCCGGTGTAAAGCCCCCAAATTTATCAATGACAAAAACCTCTACTTTTGATTGGTGCTAAATTTGGGCGCTTTACAACGCCTTTTTTATTCTTTTGATTCCCCCGCAGGCTTATTGGAGGTGCCCGCTTTTTTGGGGGCCGAAGATTCGGGTTTTTTATTTCCTTTGGGCTCTGAGGCCGATTGACCGTTCTTTTTTGCATAGTCGGTGATATACCAGCCGCTGCCTTTAAAATGAAGCCCCGCAGGGGAAACCACCTTATGCACCGCACCTTCGCAGTCCGGACATTTTTCTAAGGGAGGATCATCCACCTTTTGCAAAAGTTCTGTCCGTTTACTGCAAGCCGTGCATTCATATTCATAAATAGGCAATACTGTTCCTCCTCATTCATCAAACCAGTTGCGAGAGCGCATGCTGTATTTTTTCCAAACCGCGATTAAGCATTTCTTTAGATGCGGCGAAAGAGAGCCTCAAATATCCGGGCGCCCCGAAGGCTTCCCCGGGAATGGTGGTCACGCCGCCCTCTTCCAAAAGAAAGGTTGCGAGATCCAATGTATTCTTAATCAGACCTTTGGGGTGTGATTTGCCCAGAAGACCTTTCACGTTCGGGAAGACGTAAAAGCTGCCGGGGGGCGATGGACAGGAAATCCCCGGTATTTTATTTAATGTCTCGACCATGAAGGTTCTTCTTTCCGAAAAGGCCTGGAGCATCTCTTGACTGAAAGGAGCTCCGTCATCCAGTGCGGCGCGTGCGGCACTTTGTGCGATGGATGCGGGGTTCGAGGTACTCTGACTTTGCAATACGGTCATGGCCCGGATGAGGGCTTCCGGGCCGGCCGCGTAACCGATGCGCCAGCCGGTCATGGAATAGGCCTTGGATACGCCGTTCACAACAAGGGTTTTTTCCTTCAGGGCCGGTGAAACTACGGCGATGCTGGCATGTGAGGCCCCGTCATAAATAAATTTTTCATAAATCTCATCGGAGATAATGCAGAGATCTTCTTCCGCCAACAGCTCGGCAAAGGCTTCATAATCGGCCCGGCTGTAAATCGCACCCGTTGGGTTAGAAGGAGCGTTGAGAATCAGAGCCTTTGTGTGGGGGGTGATGGCTGCTTTAAGTTCGGTCGGGGTCATCAAAAACCCGTTGCGTTCTTCCGTTTCCACAATCACGGGAGTCGCACCGCTCAATAAAACCTGGTCGGGATAGGTTACCCAGTACGGCGCGGGAATGATGACTTCATCTCCAGCCTCAAAAAGCACTTGTGCGATATTGTAAAGCGTGTGTTTCGCACCGCAAGAGACGATGATTTCGCTCTTTTGATAGTCGAGCCCGTTATCGCGTTTCAATTTTCGGATGATCGCGTCTTTGAGCGCATCCGTGCCGGCAGGCGGCGTGTAACGCGTTTTACCCGCACGAATCGCGGCAATCCCGGCCTCTGCCGCAACGGACGCGGTCGGGAAGTCGGGCTCGCCCAAACCGAAACCGATGATTTCAACCCCTTCTGCGCGCAAGGCCTTCGCCCTTGCGGCCATAGCCATCGTCGCGGAGGCTTTGATGCGTGAAATCCGTTTTGCAAGTTTCATCGTTATTTTATCCTGTATGTGCATTCATGGATAATTTTTTCGCTATTTTTTCCGAAACAATATCGGGGACCAAGTCGGAAATCTCTCCCCCATAGCTTGCGACTTCTTTAATCAAACTCGAAGATAAATAAGTAAATTCCTCGCTGGGCATGAGAAACACCGTCTCAATGTTCATGTCCAGCTTGCGGTTCATTAAAGCCATTTGAAATTCATATTCAAAGTCGGACACCGCGCGAATGCCCCGGACGATGGCAATCGCCCCCCTTTGTTTCATGTAGTGAATCAGCAGGCCTTCAAAGGTTTCAACCGAAAGCTTGTCGAATTGTTTTGTGGCCTCCCGAATCATGGCGAGACGTTCGTCGGTGTCAAAAAGCGGTGTCTTGCCGGGGTTGGGCGCAACAGCAACCACCACGCGCTCAAAGAGCCGAAGCGCACGTCCTATGATGTCGATATGGCCCTTGGTAATGGGGTCGAATGTGCCGGGGTAGACAGCAAGCTGTGGCCGCTCATTGCTTTCCATAAAAAGAAAGGAGGGTTTCTCCGTAACGATACTGTTTTAAAAATCCGATTTTCCCAATCATTTCAGGGAGCGCACGTTTATGAAAATGCTCAATAATTACGCATCCCGTGTCGGCAATCATATCACCCGACCGGAGACTTGGCAATATTTTTTCAAAGGCGTCGCTCGTATAGGGGGGGTCTAGAAAAACCAAGTCAAAACGCTGTCCTGAGGCCCGGAGAAAATCTTCCACAGCCATGCCGCGCACGCGCGATTGCGCCGCCATGCCGCAGGCCGCAATATTTTTTCGCAGATATTGCAGATGCCGGGGCACTTGTTCCACGAAGGTCACCTGTTTTGCGCCCCGGCTGAGCGCTTCCAGGCCCATCGCACCTGTTCCGGCATAGAGATCTAAAAACGAAGCTTCTGCAATTTGTTCGGACAAAATGTTAAATAAAGCGGAGCGGACTTTGCCCGGCGTCGGACGCAAGGCCAGGCCGGAAGGGGCAAAGAGCCTGCGACCTTTAATAGATCCCGAAACAATGCGCATGTCAACGCTCCCTTTTCCCTGAGATCCATCGTGAAAATGCCACACGCGGATCTTGTTTCGCATGACGAAAACCCGAATAAATGATGTCACATCCCTCCTTACCTTTCAAGCGGGATAAGCTCACCCAAAATCAGCGATTGATTTTGGGTGAGAGATTCAAGCCCAAGGACGGCCTCACACCCCCCCGATTTCTTCGCTTGACAGTCTTTGGGGCAGTGGCCATAATAAGGTCGTTTTTAGCCGTGAATCCCTTGGGGCACCCCCGTTAGATGAAGAAAAAGCGCATGCTCACCGGCGACCGACCCACAGGTCCTTTGCACTTGGGGCACTACGTCGGCTCACTGGCCAATCGTGTCAAACTGCAGGATGATTATGAAACCTTCATTCTTATTGCGGATGCGCAAGCCCTCACCGATCATTTCGAACACCCGGAAATCCTGTTGAAAAATATTCGCGAGGTCACCTTAGATTATCTGAGTGTCGGCATTGATCCTGAAAAAAGCACGATCTTCGTCCAGTCGCAAGTGCCGGAAATTGCCGAACTTGCGGTGATCTACCTTAATCTTGTCACCGTTGCACGGCTGCAAAGAAACCCGACGGTAAAAGATGAAATGAAGCAGAAAGGCTTTGAAAGCAATCTGCCCGCCGGTTTTTTGGTGTATCCGGTGCATCAGGCCGCAGACATTACCGCCTTTCAGGCAGATCTAGTGCCTGTGGGAAAAGATCAGCTTCCGATGATTGAGCAAACCAACGAAATTGTGCGCCGTTTTAACACCCTTTACAAAAAAGTCCTCACCGAGCCGGAAGGGCTTGTCGGGGCCTTCGCCCGCCTTCCCGGAACCGACGGGCAAAATAAAATGAGCAAAAGCATCGGCAACACCATTTACCTTTCGGATAATGCCGCAAGCCTTGAAAAAAAAGTGATGGGCATGTACACCGATCCCACACGACTGCGCGCGACGGACCCCGGGCATGTTGAAGGCAACCCGGTTTTTACCTATCACGAGGCCTTCAATCCCGACAAAGAAGAAGTGGCGGATTTGAAAGACCGTTACCGCAAAGGCAAAGTGGGTGATGTGGAAGTCAAAAAGAAACTCATTGTTGCGCTCAATACTTTTCTTGCGCCCATTCGCGCGCGGCGTGCGGCATACGCGGCGTGCGAAAAAAAAATCGATGAAATTCTTATCGCAGGCACCGAGCGGGCCAGAAAGGTCGCAAAAGAAACGATGACACAGGTGAGAAATGCGATGCAGATCGACTATCCCTTTTAAACGGATGCCGGATGCAAACCCAGGGGGGGTCGGCTGTTTTTAGCGAAAAAAGAAAGGATAGATCAATGAAACGTCTGCTTATTATTTTGTCAACGGTCTCTGCTGTGCTCTTTCTGTCTTCCGGGCACCGCGAGCTTTTTGCAGCGGGCACCGACGGTTTCTCCGGGCGGAATTACCTGAAAATGGAATCTCCGGTACGGACCTTTTATGTGAACGGCTTTGTACACGGCATGTCGATTGTGCAACCGATGGCGGATGAGCAGGCGATTGTGCCTTGGTTGGAAAAATGCATCAAACACATGGGGCCGGTTGAATTTGAAAAAACCCTGACCGAATACATCAATGCCCATCCGGAAATTCAGGACGCACGGCTCGACGTGCTGGCCTTTCTTGCTTTTAAGGCGGAGTGCCGAAAAAAATAGCGGCACGCGACGTTTTCCGGCAAAACCGGCACAAGATATCTTGATACCGGTTTTGATTGTCTATCCCCCGTCTTGTCGGCAGGCTTCCGGGCCGGGGTGAAGCCTTCCCCCCGTTTCGTTGGCCGCGCGTTACATTCTTCTGCTCAAACCGGTTTCGACAATGGCTGCACGCCCTCAGGATCCATCCAAAAAAATACATCGCATTCTGCACATTGCGCGCGAGTTCGGCCCCCTTGCGGGTGCGGGCGGCATTAAAGACGTAACCTGGGGCCTTTGCAGGGCCAGCGCAAATGCGGGCATTATCACCGAAATGGTTCTACCGCATTATCGCAAAGTCGATGAGTACCTGCTTCGTCACAAACTGAGTCTTAAGCCCCTCTGTTCCTTTGTGGTTCGCATGGATTACGGGGCTTATGTCCGGGATGAAAAAATAAGGGTCGCAACCTGTAAAATCGCGAATAAATTGACGCTTTCTCTCATCAAAGCCGATCCCTTCCGGTATCTGGCCGAGCAGCCTGAAAGAAAAATCCCGCGGCACGGCATTTATCAATACACCCGCGAAGAAGCACTTGCCTTAAAAAACCCCGCACTGGAAGGCCGGGGGTATGCCGATTCCTTCGCACAAAATGTCTTGCTGGTCAAAGCCGCGCTGTTTATTTTGGCGCATGTCTCATGGCGGCCCGATCTTGTGCATTGCCATGACGGTCATGCGGCTTTGTTTCCCTTTATTGCACAGGCCGGGACGGACGGCTATCCCCCCGACCTGGCCCATCTGCCCACACTCTTGACCCTTCACAACGCAGGCAAGGGTTATCATCAGGAAACAGAGGGTTTGGATTATGCGCAAAACATCTGCGGGCTTGATCCGGGCATCGCACAAAGCGCCGTGGCAGGCTGCACCCTGGAAGGCGCTTTTGATCCTTTGCTGGCCGGCGGGATTTACGGCACGGCGGTCAATACCGTCAGCGAAAACTACGCCCGCGAGCTTCGGGAAACGGGCTTGGATGCGCAAACGGGCTGGCTGGGCCATCGTTATGCCGCACTGGGCGTTTCACTCACCGGCATCACCAACGGCATCGATATCGAAACCTATCACCCCTGCGGCGCAGCGGCCCTCGGTCTGCCGTGCGGCTTTTCGCCGGATGAACAAGATTGGCGGGGCAAAGCCTTGTGCAAACAAAAATCCATCGCCCAGTTAAAAGATTTTAAAAATAGTGAGACGGCCAAAAAGTACGGCCGTCTCACCCAGCGGACCGGCCGGCCCCTCTTTACTTTTGTGGGGCGTTTAAGTGAACAAAAAGGTTTTGATGTATTGCATGCGGCCATCGCGCGGCTCTTGCGCGAAGATGAAAAGATCGGCTTGTGGGGTCTGGGCAAGGGCGATCCCCGTATTGTGAAAAAGTTTCAAACCCTTGCGGAAACATACGCAGGGCGGGTCTGTTTCATCGAGGGTTACAGCCCGACCCATGCCCATCGGGTTTTTGCATCGGGCGATTTTTTCCTGATTCCCTCCCGTTTTGAGCCTTGTGGCCTAACGGATTTTATTGCCCAACTCAATGGAAACCTGCCGATTGTGCACCGCGTTGGCGGGTTGGTAAAAACCCTTGATCGGCGTTACGGCTTTTCATACCTGGGCGGAGCGGATGCCTTATATCTGACGATGAAACGCGCCATTGCGGTTTACCGCAGTCCCGGCAAGAAACAATTGCGGTCCATGCAGCGGGATGCCTTTGAAAATATCAAAAGACATTTTACTTGGGATAAAGTGCTGCAACAAAAATACCTGCCGCTTTACGAAGGCATTTTGGAAAAAGCCAAACCCGCATCCCCGTATTTGAAGACCGATTGAAACAAGATGCCGACCCTGAGCCTTTCTGTCTTGCCCCGGCCCTTTTCGAAGTCCATGCAAAAATGGATGAGGGCACTGATGTTCTGCTGCGCCCTTATCATCGTTACGATATTTTCCATTGCGCCGCCCGCAAGCGGCGCGGTATTTGACGATACACCGGATCAGGTGCCGGAATCTCCCTGGTCCGCCACGCTTGAAACCGGCTTTATTTACGATGACAATGTTTTTCAGGAAAAAGAAGCAAGGACATCAGATACCGTTTGGACATCCCGTATTCTGCTGGGTTATCTGCAGGGCGAGGTCTTTGTGAGCGCCCTGGCTCTAATGGACCGTTACCGTGACAATACGGTCCTAAATACCGATTTTTACGAAATCGGGATCGAAGGACCACTCGGAAGACGGAACTACGGCAGCCTCTTTTTGAATCTGACTCCCACCGCGCCCCTCGACAAAGCCGATACCGGGCCACCCTTTGAATTGGCTTCGCGCGGCCTGAACCTATTGCTGGATCATGAACTGTCCCGGGGCCGTATCGGTTTTTCTTTTGCGTTCACGCGACTCGACTACAACGACGCCTTTAATGCAAAAGATTCCGATATCACCGCCTTAGGTCCCACAGGGTTTTATATATTCAGCGAAGATTGGACGATTTCGGGAGAAGCCGCCTTTGAGCGCGGCCGTGCCGCCGGAGGTTTTGTGGGCGATCGCCGTGACGATATTTCATACCGTGCCACGGTTTTGTCATTTCAAACCCGGTATCACTTTTCACCCCGTGTGAATTTTCGACTCAAATACGACCTTCGGCGCAAGCGTTTTACGACGCAAACGGATGACCCGCTTCACGCCGGGCGATTAGATCAAAATCAACGCTTCCGGATTGAAAACGAATGGCGTCCCACGCCGACCATCGCACTTCGTGCCGGATTTGAAGCCGTGAACCTAAGGTCTTCAAGGCCGGTATTCGCATTTGCAAGCCGACGCTGGCTGTTTTCTGCAAGTTACGTGTTTTAGGATCTTCGGGTCAAAGCATCCGGTGTTTTTTCAGGCCCAAAATGTTTCCGATGACCTTTTGTCCAACCTCATGACGGAGGAGCACGGATTGGCGCAACTGTTGGAATCCGTGTCGAATCAGATTTTTCACCCGATTTCCTTCATAAGGTGTCGCCGCCTTTTGAGGAACAACCCGAATTCCGCAATCTCGGAATTCGGGCACAATGCGCGGCTGGCCTTTTGTGAGTGCACTGTGGCAAAATATTCCATCAAACAGAACTCAAAAACTTGAATTTATCACCTTTGCCCCAAAAGAAAGGCCAAAGCCTCACATGCTTCAATCTTTTTTCAGTCAGCTGCGAGACTATCTGAATATTCCGCTGTTTGTGCTGGGCAAAACCCAGTTTACGCTGTGGTCCGTTGTTTATATCCTGCTCCTGGTGACGCTGCTGTTTTTCCTGACGGCGAAGATGCGTTCTTGGATTGTACAAGTACTTCGCACCAAGAAAAATATCGATGTGGGCATCAGTGAGGCGACGGGTTCCATCGTCCGCTATGTGTTGATCACGATCGGTTTTTTGATGATCCTGCAATCTGCCGGCGTGGATTTAAGTGCCATCACGGTGCTTGCCGGGGCCTTGGGGATCGGTGTCGGTTTCGGGCTGCAAAATATCACGAGTAACTTTGTGAGCGGCATTATTATTTTGTTTGAACGGCCGATCAAGGTGGGGGACCGCATTGAGGTGAACAATATCATGGGGGATGTGGTCAATATTTCTCCGCGGGCGACGACGGTGGTGACAAATGACAATATTTCGATTATCGTGCCGAATTCCGAGTTTATTTCTTCGATCGTCACAAATTGGAGTCACACGGATCGTTTGGTGCGTTACAGTATCCCGGTGGGTGTCTCCTATGACGCAGATCCCGAAGCGGTTCGCGAAATCCTTTTGGGTGTTGCGGCGTCGCATCCGGGGGTACTCCAAGATCCCGCACCGCAAGTGTTGCTGGATGAATTTGCAGACAGCGCGCTCAATTTCAAGCTCCGTATCTGGACAAATACCTTCACGGAACGCCCGCTGCTTTTGCGCAGTGAACTGAACTACATGATTTTAAAAAAGCTGAAGGACGGCGGGGTCGAAATTCCTTTTCCGCAGCGTGATCTGCATATTCGGAGCGGCCGGATCCGGCAGGAGGCTTAAACATGTCCGCATTTAAGCTGGTTTCAAAATTTTCCCCGGCAGGCGATCAACCCAAGGCCATTGCCGCACTCAGCGAGGGCATCAGGCGCGGTGATGCCCACCAGGTCTTGCTGGGCGTGACGGGTTCTGGCAAGACCTTCACCTTGGCCAATGTAATCCAAACGGTTCAAAAACCGACCCTGGTCATCGCGCACAATAAAACGCTCGCCGCACAGCTTTATCGTGAATTTAAAGACTTTTTCCCGGAAAATGCGGTCGAGTATTTTGTGAGTTATTACGATTATTATCAGCCCGAAGCCTACATTCCTCAGACGGATACCTTGATCGAAAAAGATTCCTCAATCAATGATGCGATTGACCGCATGCGTCATGCCGCCACCACGGCACTTTTGCAGCGAAACGACATTATTATTGTTGCGTCCGTTTCTTGTATTTACGGTTTGGGATCGCCTGAAGCCTATCACGGCATGTTGGTTTATCTTGAAGAAGGCCAGGAGATCGAGCGCAACACGGTCCTGAAAAAACTGGTGGAAATCCAATACGAACGCAACGATCTTGATTTTCATCGCGGGACTTTTCGGGTTCGCGGCGACTTGGTCGAGGTTTATCCCGCCGCTTCGGATGCCAATGCCATCCGTATCGAATTTTTTGGGGATACCGTGGAGTCAATTTACGAAATCGATTCGCTAAAGGGACAAGTCATTGGGCAATTGCCCAAAATCGCCATCTATCCCGGCAGCCACTATGTCATTTTGCCCGAACGGCTTGAAAAGGCTCTTGAAGAAATCGAAGCCGATTTGCAAATCCGGATCAGGTATTTCAAAGAGCGGAACATGCATCTGGAGGCGCAGCGTATCGAACAGCGCACGGGCTTTGATTTGGAGATGATTCGGGAGATCGGTTATTGCAACGGCATTGAAAATTATTCCCGTCATTTTTCGGGCCGCGATCCCGGTCAGCCGCCGCCGACACTTTTTGATTATTTTCCGAAAGATTTTCTGTTGGTGATTGATGAAAGTCATGCGACTGTGCCGCAGGTCGGTGCCATGTTTCGCGGGGATCGTGCGCGAAAAACAAATCTGGTGAATTATGGGTTTCGTCTGCCCTCCGCTTTGGATAACCGCCCGCTGCAATTTGAGGAATTTGAACAATTGATGGAGCAGACGATCTATGTTTCCGCAACGCCCGGCCCTTACGAGCTTGAGCACAGTGGCGGCGAGGTCGTGGAGCAGGTGATTCGCCCGACGGGTTTAATCGATCCCGAAATTCTCGTGCGGCCCGCAAAGGGGCAAGTGGATGATCTGCATGAAGAAATTCGTTTGCGCACGGCGCGTTCGGAGCGCGTATTGGTCACAACACTCACCAAACGCATGGCGGAGGATCTTTGCGAATATTACGAAGAAATCGGTATCAAAGTGCGTTATTTGCATTCCGATATCAAAACGATTGAGCGCATGGAGGTCATTCGCGCGCTGCGTTTGGGGGAATTTGATGTACTGATCGGCATCAACCTTTTGCGGGAAGGGCTTGATTTACCCGAAGTTTCGCTGGTTGCGATCTTGGATGCGGACAAAGAAGGCTTTTTGCGCTCTTATCGCTCGCTGATCCAGACGGCCGGGCGCGCGGCGCGCAATGCTTCGGGCCGGGTTATTTTTTATGGCGATCAGGTTACGCAGTCCATGCAGCTTGCGATCGATGAAACGAATCGCCGCCGCAAAACCCAAATAGCTTACAATGAAGCACACGGCATCACGCCCGAATCCATTGTTAAATCCATTCCGATGAGTTTGCGGGAAGAGGCTTACGGCGAAGTCCCGTCTGAGGCGCTGGTTGCCGAGCCTGATACGGCCTATCTGCCGCAAAAAGAGCGCGCGAAGCGGATTAAAACACTTGAGTGCGAAATGCGGGAAGCCGCGCGGCTTTTGGAATTTGAACGGGCGGCGGCGCTGCGTGACCGGATTAACAGGCTTCAAGAGATGGAAATTTTGGAAGTCTAAGCTTGTCTGTAAGTATAAAGCCCCAGAATAATCCCCAGCACGGTCAGCAGGTTAAGCTGAAGCGTAAACCCCAAAGTAAATGAAACCATGTGCAGGTCTATGGTGACGGGTGGATTTAATCCGATTTTAAAGCCTTTGAGGAAAATATCGTGGACAAAGCCGGGTGAGGAAATACGGCGCAAAATTTCCGAGAGAATGCCTCCGGAGAGCCCCCCCAGGAGGACAAAAAATAAGAGCATTGCACCTGTGCGTTGTAAAGTCGCCATATCGTTTATCGGAAAAGAAGCTATCTTTTTTGAAGGAAGATGTCAAGATTTTCCAGGAAATTCAATGATTTTATGGGGCAATTCAAAATTGACCCCGTAGAAAGTCACGTGGTAAAGTAATTTAAATTACCTTGCGGAAGGTGCCTTTTCGGCACCTTTTTAGTGACATTTTAGGAGACGGGTTTCAAATGATTGAAATTACAGATTTTGCGAAAAAACGTATCGATGTCCTAATGAGGCAACAAAAAGAGGATCATCAGAAAACGATTGCCGGACTTCGGCTGAGCATGAAAGGGGCGATCCCCAATGTTGAGTACGGGCTTGCCTTTGTTGAAGCGGGCAAAGAAGAGCCGGGCGATATTTCCGTTGAAGCCAATGGCATCAAGGTTTTCATGGAACAGAAAAACGGAAAGTTTCTGGAAGATGTGAAAATCGACTTTATTCAGACCTTGCAACAGAACGGGTTCAAAGTTGATAATCCAAAAGTCGTCAGTACTCCGGCAAGCGCACCTGAAACACCAGCCAATTTAAACAGTCCGGAAGCCATTGCCGTACAGAAGGTGTTGGATACCGAAATTAATCCGGGTGTCGCCTCTCACGGCGGTCAGGTCACCTTAGTGGATGTGAAGGATCAGGTTGCCTATGTGCGTTTGGGCGGCGGCTGTCAGGGTTGCGGTATGGCCAGCGTGACTTTGCAGCAAGGTGTCATTACGGCGATTAAAAAAGCCGTGCCCACGATTCAAAACGTTATGGATGTGACCGACCATGCGGGCGGCAACAATCCCTACTATTCCGGCCCGCAATAAGCGATAACCGTATTGCTACGAACCTTCTGTTGCTGATTCCCGGCGATTTCTATCGCTCAAGCCCGTTTTCTTAAGATGCGGCTGCGGCGGGTATGCATTTCGTCCCACGATATGGATTCACGGATTTGTATCATTACCGTGTAAGCCTACAGTATACGCCCGATATGCATAGGAAGCTCTGATGACGCCCTAAATTGTTTTTTCGGGCTGCTGATCTTGAATCGGAAGCGGTTTTCCATATAACGTGATATTATAAATCCAAATCCACTCAGTCGCCCTTTCCCTATTTGATCTGATTTAGGCTGAAAACCGCTTTGACCCGACGACCCAAACTGCTCAAAAAAAAGATGTTCTGGATCGGGATTCTTTATTTTTCCGAGGGATTTCCGCTCGGTATTTTTTACGATCTTTTCCCGGTGTATTTTAGGCAAGAGGGCGTCGCGCTTTGGCAGATTGGTTTTATGTCGCTCTTGGGGCTTTCCTGGACCTTGAAGTTTCTTTGGGCGCCCGCGATTGATCATTATCGGCGGCACCGGCGCTGGATGTTTTTTGTGGATGGCTTGATGGGCGCAGTCATGCTGCTCTTTGCCCTCAAGTCCGGTTTTGGTCCCTGGGTTTGGTGGGCGATCGGGGCCTTTACGTTGCTTTCCGCCACGAACGACATTGCAATTGACGGTTATTCGATTGAATTGCTCGACAAAGGTGAACTGGGTTTGGCGAATGGGCTGCGCATCGGGTTTTACCGTGTCGGCATGTTGGCCTCCGGTTTTATTTTGATCTTAAGCGATCTTATCACTTGGCCGGGGGCCTATGTGAGCGCGGCGGGGATTTTAGCCTTGCTCGGGGTTTTTTGTCTTCGCGCGCCGGAGGAAAAATCCTTTCAATCCAAAACATCGCAGCCTTTAGGGGCGGAACTGCGTGCTATTTTCCATCACCCTTCCGCATTCGGCACGGTACTGCTTTTTTTGCTGGGTACACTTTGGCTGATGAATACCGCGACGAAGTGGTCTGAAAACCATGTCCTGTTTTGGCCGATGGCTTTTGCCCTTGCGGCCTTCCTGTGGGGAAGCAGCGCCTTGAGTCGTAAGTTTTCAAGTCAATCCGATGAAAGCGAGTCACTTGAGCACATGACGGAAGGTCCGATGTTCGGCACGCTGATGGAGATGCTGCGGCGGCCTTATTTTATCCCTGTGATTGTCTTTATTCTCATCTTTAAATTGGCCGACAGTTCGATGGGCTTCATGATCAAACCTTTTTGGGTGGATGCGGGATTCACTGCGACGGAAATCGGTTTGGTCTCAGTGAATATCGGCCTCGTGCTTTCGATCTTGGGCGGGATTGTAGGCGGATGGATTACCGATCGCATCGGTATTTTTAAATCGCTTTGGTTTTTGGGCCTGTTTCAGGCGATTTCAAACCTGGGTTATGCCTTTGTGGCGACGGTGATTCCGACGGGGATCGAGCATGGGATGGTGCCGCTTCAGACGAAGCTCATGATGTATAGCGCCAGCGCGATTGAATCGTTCACCGGCGGTTTGGGTACGGCGGCTTTTCTGGCGTTTTTAATGGCGATTGTGAACAAGCAGCGTTCCGCGACCGAATATGCCCTGCTTTCTTCCGTTTTTGCTTTGAGTCGTTCCGTTGCGGGTTGGGCCGGTGGTTTTGGCGCGGAATCGTTCGGATACGGGGCTTATTTTTTGCTCACATTTTTTCTGGCCTTTCCTGCCTACTTGCTATTGCCTTGGGTGAAAAAGATGATGTGGTATGCTTCGAAACAAGAAGGCTGGGGGCAAAAATAGTTGTCGGATTTGTTGACCTCGGACAGGTCGTATGATAGAAATGAGCTTATTCTTTTTGGGGTGATTCGGAGCACATGCTGCCAGAGAAATTGCAAGAAGGCCTAACGTTTGATGATGTATTGCTGGCCCCGTCCCGCTCTTCCGTCATGCCCCGCGAAGTCAAGCTCGAAACCAAGCTGACCCGCCGCATCAAACTGCAAATTCCCATTATCAGTGCCGCAATGGATACGGTCACCGAATCCGGTCTTGCCATTGCCATGGCCCGCGAGGGCGGTGTGGGGATTGTGCATCGTGCCATGCCGCCGGAGGATCAGGCCGCGCAAGTGGATATGGTGAAAAAATCGGAGAGCGGCATGATTGTCGATCCGATCACGATTTCACCCGACCGGCGGCTTTCGGATGCCTTGGCCCTCATGAATAAATACCGCATTTCCGGTATTCCGGTGACGCAGGGGAAAAAGCTTGTGGGTATTTTGACCAACCGGGATCTGCGTTTTGAAACGCGCATGGGTTTATGTGTTTCAGAGGTGATGACGAAGGACAAGCTCATTACCTCACCCGAAGGCACGACCCTGAAAGCGGCGCAGAAAATTCTCCACAAAAACCGGATTGAGAAATTACTCGTCGTCAACGATGATTACGAACTCAAAGGTTTGATTACGATCAAAGATATTGAAAAAAAGATCAAGTTTCCGAATGCCTGCAAGGATCATTTGGGCCGTTTGCGCGTCGGGGCGGCGGTGGGCATCGGTGCGGAATCGGAAGAGCGTGTCGAACGCCTGGTGCATGCGGGTGCGGATTTGGTGATTGTCGATACGGCGCACGCCCATTCCGTTGCGGTTTTGGATACGATCAAAGCCATTCGAAAACGCTACCCGGATCTTCAGATTGTCGGGGGAAATATTGCGACGGGCGATGCAGCCCTTGATTTGATTAAAAGCGGTGTGGATGCGCTGAAAGTGGGCGTCGGCCCCGGGTCGATTTGCACGACGCGTGTGATTGCCGGCGCCGGTGTGCCGCAACTGACCGCGATTTCCGATTGTGCAAAAGCCGCCAAACCTTACAAGGTGCCCGTGATTGCGGATGGCGGCATCAAGTTTTCCGGTGACATTGTAAAAGCGATTGCGGCCGGGGCGCATACCGTCATGTTGGGCGGTCTTTTTGCGGGCACGGAAGAAAGCCCCGGCGAAACCGTTTTATATCAGGGCCGAAGTTACAAGGTGTACCGCGGCATGGGGTCCATCGGCGCAATGGAACGGGGCGGGAAAGACCGCTATTTCCAAGAATACGAACCCGTTTCGAAATTGGTGCCGGAAGGGATCGAAGGCCGTGTGCCCAGCAAGGGCAGTCTTTCGGGTGTTGTTTTTCAGTTACTCGGCGGGCTGCGTGCGGGCATGGGCTATTGCGGTACGGCTTCGATTGACGCGCTTCGGGACTATCCTCACTTTGTCCGCATCACCTCTTCCGGAATTCGGGAAAGCCATCCGCACGATGTCATCATCACGAAAGAGGCGCCCAACTATGAGATGGGCCCCACCTAAAAATGCCTCTATTTTCAGCCGATCATGCTGTGATGGCAAGATAAGCATCACTAAGAGAGCGGAGCTGATGCCTGCCGGTGAGCATTCCGAAGGGATTTTCAACGCAGCAAGCGCCGCATGATCGGCTGAAATAGAGGTGTTTTGCCTTATTTTTATAGAGAGAAAGCTTCGTCTTCGAATTCCATGCAAAAAATACTGATTCTTGATTTTGGTTCGCAATATACGCAGCTGATCGCGCGGCGGGTGCGGGAAAGCAAGGTCTATTCCGAAATCGTTCCCTTTTACCTTTCTTTGGATGAAATCAAACAACACAAAGCGACGGGTCTGATTCTTTCGGGCGGGCCTTCCTCCGTCATGGCGAAAGGGGCACCGATTTGTGATCCCGGTGTGTTTGAACTGGGGATTCCTGTCCTGGGGATTTGTTACGGTATGCAGTTGATGACACATGTCTTGGGCGGTGTGGTTGCAAAGTCCCAAAAACGGGAATACGGCCGGGCCGAATTAAAACTGGATCATCGTTCTTCTTTATTTAAGGGCTTGTCTAAAGCAACGCCGGTGTGGATGAGTCACGGGGATCGCATCGAAAAAATCCCGGCCGGCTTTCGGGCGATTGCAAAAACGGGCAATTCTCCGGCGGCGGCCATTCAAGATGCAAAGCGGCGTTTTTACGCCCTGCAATTTCATCCCGAAGTGGTGCACACGCCGGACGGCTTAAAAATCCTGCAAAACTTCCTGTATTCTATTTGCGGCTGCAAACCCGGATGGGACATGGGGTCGTTTATTCATTTGGCGGAAGAAGAGATTGCAAACACCATTGGAGACGGCAAGGCCCTCTGCGCCTTAAGCGGCGGCGTGGATTCGTCTGTTGCGGCCGTATTGGTGCAGCGGGTCATCGGCAAACGCTTGACCTGTATTTTTGTGGACAACGGCTTGCTTCGGAAAAACGAGGCCGACACCGTCATGCGCACCTTTAAAAAACAGCTCAAATTGAATATCAAAAAAATCGACGCCTCCCGGCAGTTCCTCTCGAAACTGGCGAAAGTCACCGCGCCGGAGAAAAAACGAAAAATCATCGGGCGTACCTTTATTTCCGTTTTTGACGAAGCCGCGCACAAAGTCGGCAAGGTGAACTTTTTGGTCCAGGGCACTTTGTATCCCGACGTGATCGAATCCGTTTCGGTCAAAGGCCCGTCCGCCACCATCAAAACCCATCACAATGTCGGCGGCTTGCCGAAACGCATGCGCATGAAAGTGGTCGAACCCCTGCGCACACTGTTTAAAGATGAAGTCCGTAAACTGGGGGTCGAACTCGGCATCCCGGCAGCGCTGCTCTACCGGCATCCCTTTCCCGGTCCCGGTTTGGCCGTGCGTGTCGTCGGCAAGGTGACGCCGGAGCGGCTGGATCGGCTGCGTGAAGCCGATGCGATTTTTAAGGAAGAAATCCGGGCTGCCGGACTGTACGATGAAATCTGGCAAGCCTTTGCCGTTTATCTGCCCATTCAGAGCGTGGGCGTGATGGGAGATGAGCGCACCTATGAAAACGCCGTCGCCTTGCGCGCCGTCACCAGCCAGGACGGCATGACGGCGGATTGGTATGAATTCCCCCACGATGTTTTAAAGCGCATCGCCAACCGCATCATCAACGAAGTGCAAGGCGTCAACCGCGTGGTCTATGACGTCTCCTCCAAACCCCCCGGCACAATTGAGTGGGAGTGACCGGTACTCACGGGCAACGTCTGGCACTAGCAGGCATCGACAAGCAATTATTCCCCATTTTTTCAATGGGATAGCTTATGGTATCCCGGTACTCATGATCAGTATAGTGTTCCAAATACCATGGCCAGTATGCCGAGCCTCTCAAGGTATTGGTAATCCAGCATATTTTACCAAGCGCCCGACCTGCCAAAGTACAATAATATATAAAATTCTGTATAATTAACATTACGAAAGACGTGTGCTTTGTGGGCAGTTCATTGGACGATCTCAGGCGGTTCCCGGCTGGCGCACGTCGGGATGCAGGCTTTGAGCTGAGTAATGTCCAGGCCGGGTTGCAGCCAAGTGACTGGAAGCCAATGAATAACGTTGGTGCAGGGGCTGTTGAAATCCGGATCAAGGATAAGGGCGGTATTTTCCGGGTGATCTATGTCGCTCGATTCGAAGAGGCCATTTACGTATTACATGCTTTTCAAAAGAAGTCACAGAAAATACGCAAGGCGGATATAGAGCTGGTGAAAGCCAGGTACAAGGCCTTGGCAGAACAGAGGAAACAGCAATGACGATTTCAAAAGGTTACCGCAATGTATTTGAGGCGCTGGAGGATGATCCGGCGATGGCGCAGAACCTGAAGATTCGTTCAGAATTGATGATTACACTGCGTCAGTATATCGAGGAAGCAGGACTCGATCAGAAAGAAGCTGCAGAGGTGTTTGGTGTTTACCAGCCGAGAATTAGTGATCTGATGCGCGGTAAGATTGACAAGTTTACTATCGACAAACTGGTCAATATGCTGGCTCGGATTGGAAAAACCGTGAAGGTGAAGGCTGCGTAGAAGGACCTGAAACGGAAAGAGATGTAATGCCGTTTTGAAAAATTTTCCCTCGATTCGCGGCATTTTCTGAACAGTATTTTTCATGGTATTGCCGTTTAGCAGGAAAACAACCCATTGAATATAAAAGATAAAAAAGGCTTATTGATAATAGAGTGGGAGTAGATTTTTTTCGGTTAGGGCGTGTCGGCATCGGATAAAGTCGATTTCAATCGACCCTCCGCGACCCCCCTCGACTTATCGTCGAGGGGGGTTCCGTGAATTTTTTTAGGGTGAAAAGGCTCTTTTCAGATCACGGGAAGCTTTCGTTTGTGTCGCTGGTAGCGGTGACACGTTTCAGTGAGCCGGCCTCATCCCCCTTGATGTAGAACATATCCCGGTTATTTCCGCCTTCTCCGGGTTCCCCTTCCCCAAGGACGTGTTCTCCAAAACCTTCAAAGAACATCGCCGTAATGTCGGAGGGAATTGTTCCCAAGCTGATTTGATCGCTTGGATCGTTTCCCTTTGTTGAAACCAGTGTTCCGCCTTCGCAAGAGAAGATCTGAGGCTCACAGTTAACGATGGAGATGATTCTGGATGCGGTGCGTCCGGCCATCGTGGCGTCTCTTGTTTCTTTCAGATCGGAGCCGTCTTCTCTTGAAAGAAAAATCTTTGAGAGAATACCCGGATTGTCCGGATCGGGGCCGAGGGTTTGAAAATAAACCCGGTCCCAGTCCCGGTCGGTTGCGATGGGCAGGAAAAAGCGTGTCGTGTCTGCGTGCAGGGTATTGGGAAAACCGCCGTTTTTTGAGACTGACTTTAAGCTGGAAATGGGTTGTGCCGGACTGAGGTCGATGAGACTGTAGACCACGTGATTGTTGACGGGTTCGATTTCAACAAACTGACGGGGTTCGAAAACAAGTGCGGTTTCGTTTGCACTGCCGTCCAAAGGAAGTTTATAGAGCGTGCCTCTGTCGGCAAAAAAGAGGTATGTTCGATCCGCGTTGAATGGAATGCCCTCTGGGAAGGCGGCCGCGCCGCCATCTGAGTAGAGTTCGACGGAAGTATATTTTTCCGTGGCGGATAAATTCCCTGAGGCGATATCGTAAGTGTAAAGCAGGCCTTTGCTGCCGGTTTTATCCGCAAGTTCTTTATCGTCATCGCCCGGCTGCGGTTTGAAGCGCAGGTCGATTCGGATGACCAACTGTCCGCGGAATAAGTTGCCGTAACCCAAGGCCTGTACGCTTAGGATGAAAAACTCTTCCTTGGTTTTGCAGGAAGGCGGCGTGGGGGCTCCCTCAGGGTCGGAGTCCTTCCTTGCTGAAAATTGAAGCGGAAAGCCGATGCCGGCGACGCGGGCCCGAAAAATATTCCAGCCTGCGACTTGGTCGTCATCGCCCATCCGGCCGGTGAAAAATGACTTTCCATTGCCGTCCGTTGTTGTTTTGTCTTCGTCATCGTATTTCGGATTGTCAAGCCTTGTCCAATCGACCCCTTCGCCCGGGAGCGGATTGTTAAAACGGTCGTAGGCGCCGACACGAAAGGGCTTTCCGAGGAGCTGGCCTTCACTGCCGATCTGATCAAAACCCGCTTCCGCGCAAAAGGTTTTAAAAAGGGTTTCTTTAATCGGTTCGCCGCAATTCTCTAAGTTAATATCGCAGCGGTGTAAGTTGATGTATTGCGCAATGCGGTTGATGGTTCCGGAGCCGGAAGAGGTGATCTCGACTTCCTCTTCAATGATTTCGTGTTTTTCGACTTCTCGGTTTCCGATGGCTGCTTCGATATCTGCGATGCGTTGCAGAGAAGGCCCCAGCTCGACATCAAGGGTGTCGCCGTCTTTGAGGGTGATGCGCTTAAATTGTACTTTGAGTTTAAATAAATCGGGATTGTCTCCGTCATCCGGGTCGGCGAGATAGACTCCGGGCACGAGCCCGCCGGGTAAGTTCTCCCCGGAAACCTGAATGGGTGTGCCCGTGAAAAAACCGAAGCCTGCCGGCATGCTCAACATGTTGGTATTGACGTCTTCGACCGAAAAGCTCCGATTCGGAAGGCGTTTCTGTGTCCGCTGTTTGGTTGCAAGCCAGCCGATGATGGCGCCGTTGTTTTTGTCTACGAGGTCGATAACGGGTGAGACTTCACTTGTTTTTGGAAGGATCACCGGTATTTCCGATGCGCTCATGCCGAATTTAATCATTTTTGTGTAGTTGTCGTCACTCGTACCGCAGTCCTGATCGGGGCCGGGCACGGTATAGACATATTGTGAGTTATTCATGTCGGCGTAGTCCGGCAGGACAAAAACCTGGCAGAGTTTGTCCGCACGGTTTTCGTTTGAAACTTGCGTCGGGATCGGCGCGGCGCCCTTGACCGCATTGACCTTGTAGATCTTCCCGTCTGCCTTCGCATAAATCATGGCATACAGTCGTCGGTCTGTGATTTTTTCCGCCACGGTATCCCATGTGCCGTTTGCGAGCCGGTCAAGTGTGCCTTGCTGAAAATCGGATTCCACTTGGCCCGGCGCATCGGGCGCATCGGGGTCGGTGGCCCACAATCCGCATCCCTTATAAAAGAGGAAGGAGCCGGGTGCGCTTCCTGCCGCAAGTGTCGGAGGGCCCTCCGGACAAGCAGGTGCCCCTGTTTTGGATGAAGGTGAACTCGTACAACTTGACAAGGTCAACAATAAAGCCATGAGGAACATTGTGGGGGTTTTTAATGAAGTGCGTTTCTTTTTCTCCTGAAAAAACATGCGTAATCTCCTTTTTGAATCTAAATTAAGGGTTTCATGCAAAGTGTTTGAAATACCATGCTTGCCTTCCAATGCATGAGTTGGGCCAATGATACGGCGATTTTGTGATTTTTCAATAAAAATGAGGCGGAGCGAACAAATAAGCCATATATTAAGGATATTTATGTCATTTGAGGCGGCATGGATCATGTCTGTTGATTCGGGTTAATGCGACGGATGCGCTAAAGCCGATTCATTTTTTCCTGATTCCAAAAAATGTTTCCGGAAATAGAAAGATTTTTACCCGGGCCTGAGCCCTGTTGCCGAAAGGTCTTAATAAACGGGTGTCTTACGGGATATTCCACTTTGGCACGCAAGTTGCTTTTACAAAATACCGTCATGGACGTAAAAAGTGATAAGAAAGATAAAACAACAACTCACAAACAACAAATACGAAAAGGAGAACATAAAATGAAAAAGATGACGATTTTAGCCGCATTCATGGGATTGGCCTTGGTTTTCGGCACCGCTTCAAAAAGCGAAGCCTTCTGCTTGCTTTTTTGTGATGACGGTGATACCGAGGTTGCAACAGTCGAGATTGATGATTCCACAGTT